>CAZNDS010000058.1:6526-14759 GCA_964571865.1 uncultured Ignavibacteriaceae bacterium
TAGATAAACAGAATCTGCAGATAATATATTTTTAACTGAAACTAAGTGTGTGATAATCTCTCCATCGAAATCACCATGAAAAATGATTGAATTTCCTGTGTTAAACTTTTCTATTCCTTCATTAAAATTTAATAATGAGTGTAAAACGGGGAGAAAGGGTTCGTGTGACTGTTTCATTGCCGAAATTAAAACTTTTTTCCATCTTTCATTTTTGTCTGGAACTTTCAAAGATTTATCCGAAATAAATGGAATGATTTCGTTAATGCCAAGTTCTGTCAGCTTTTCTAACATGAATTCAAATCTACCTGGATTTTTAATAGCTGGCACTAGAGAACAGAAATGTGGTTTATTCCTCTCAACTCTCGTGTAGGTAATCGGCAAACATTCCACACCGAATTTATTAATTTTAATTATTTCGCACTCACAGATTAGACCATTACCGTTGGTTATTTCGATTCTATCCCCGATATTTTTTCTCATTACACTTGTAATGTGATGTACTTCATCATCTTCAATGATAAAGTTATTCATTAACAGATCTAAGCTCGGGGAATAAAATCTATCCATTAAAAAGCATTGCTTAAATCTAAAATAATTTGCGGTAAAAGTTTTTCATCGAGACCAAAATCAATTTTTAATGATTTATAAGGAAGAATCACTATTGAAAAACCCGCACCAAATCCCTTAATCATTTTTTGTTTTTTCCAATTCTGGTTATTGAACCAGATTAATCCAGCATCAAAGAAGAGGTGGAAATCGAGCAGAATATTATAAGTCAATAATTCTTTGGGAATAAGTGGAATGTCAAATGCAATAATTTCGTTTCTGACAAATGGAAAGCGAAGTTCAAAACTTGCCACAATTGATGTATGCCCTTCAAAATAATCGTAATAGAGTCCTCTAATTCTCTCATCGAATCCTATAAAACTATTGGCATAATTTGGAATTTCGGAACCAACAACCGTCCGTAAAGCATTTCTCATACCAAAAATAAACGGTGATGCTAATATGTATTTTCTAAAATCCACAGCAGCAACATGATAATTTATTTCAGATTCACCTATTCCTTGTTTTTGATAAGCTATTCCAAGAAAACTTCCGCTGTTTGGATAAACATTAAAATCCCTAGTATCGAATTTGTATTTCAATGCCGTATAGATATTCCGATCTATTCCTTCAGCTGAGATTGTTCTTCCACGTTGATATTCAGGCACTCTAATATACTGGAATCCCGCAGATAAATTCACTTCATGAAATATCCCAATTTTTTTTCCAAAATTTATTTCAGAGAAGAATACATCTTCAGTATAGTTTTGAGAATTAATAATTGATTTTCGACTCTTGTTTTTCCTTGTGATAAAAGCTGTCTTACCCCGCATAGCGAGATGCATCTCTTCATGTATCCATGGATGTGTGTAATCCATGCTGATCCACGGATCATAACCGAGCACGCCACCGAAAAATAATGTTTCGTTCATGCCAGTAAGATTTCTTACTGTTAAACCGAGTCCGTATGAAAGTTTTTTCCAATCGCGTTCTCTAATTGCAAAAATCGGAATTGGCCAAATGTACCACGCCTCTTCCACTAGTACAATCAATTGATAACTTGTATCCATTGGCACTAAAAGTAAGTTCACTTGAGAAAACAATCCAAGACTTAAAATTCTACTTTCATCGTATCGTAGTAGTTCATCAGAGGCAGTTGAACCGACTTTAACCTGCATTTCACGGAGAATGACTTTTTGGTTTGTAAGTTTATTACCAACGATTTTTATATCACCGATGTAATAGGATTGCAAGATGTTCTCCGTTTTGATACGCTTCAGAGTGTCTGAATCTTGACTGAAAATCTTCGTCGAAAGAAGAATTACAAAAAATAAGTATTTTATTATCACCCTCACTTGCTAAGCTCTTGATCCCAATTTAAAAGTTACAATTTCGATATTCGATTGCAATACAATGATTCATCACTACTTTCATGCCGGATTGAATTGCTTTATTACCAGCTTGTTCATTTTCAATTCCAAGCTGCATCCAAATTACTTTAGCTCCAGCTTCAATTGCTTCATCGACTATATCTTCTACAAATTCTGAGCGACGAAAAATATCAACTATGTCGATCTTAAAGGGAACTTCCTTCAACGAGTTGTAAACTTTAATTCCGTTAAAATCCTTTTCTACTGGATTAACACCAACAACATTATATCCTCTTTCTCTCAAAAAATTTGCAATTAAACCTGAATCTCTTCCTGGTTTGCTCGATATTCCGACAACTGCAATGTTTTTTGCATTCTTCAAAATGTCACACAAGTTCATTTCATCCTTCCTTATTTGTTGTTCCCTCGTACGAACTAATTGGTTCGCAGCTGCAGACGAGATTTCTATCTCCGTATGCGCTGTTAATGCGTCCGACATAGGGCCAAAACTTATTTCGTTTAGTCCACTCAGCCGGAAAAGCCGCTTGTTCTCTCGAATATTTATGATTCCAATTGTCCGACATAACTTCCAATGAAGTATGGGGCGCATTTTTTAAAACGTTATCGACTTTATCAGCGTTCCCGATTTCAATTTCTTCGATCTCTTGACGGATCATTATCATTGCATCACAGAAACGATCGAGTTCATACTTACTTTCGCTTTCTGTTGGCTCGACCATTAATGTTCCTGGGACAGGAAAAGAAACCGTGGGCGCATGAAATCCATAGTCCATTAATCTCTTTGCAATATCTTCAACTTCAACATTTGCGGTTGATTTAAATTCTCTCATATCGAAGATCAGCTCATGGGCAACTCTTCCTTTGCTTCCTGCATAAAGAACTTTAAAATGTTTTTCTAATCTGGCTTTTATGTAATTCGCGTTAAGAATTGCTATCTCAGTCGCTTTTTTAAGACCTTCGCTCCCCATCATTTTTATATATGCGTGAGAGATAATCAAAACATTTGCACTTCCCCATGGAGCTGCTGAAATAGAAGTAATTCCCATTTCACCACCGACTGAAATTATTGGATGAGACGGCAGAAATGGTTTCAGATGTTCCGCGACTGCAATCGGTCCCACTCCAGGACCTCCGCCGCCATGTGGAATTGCAAAAGTTTTGTGAAGATTCAAATGACAAACATCTGCACCGATTAATTTGGGTGTAGTAAGTCCAAGCTGGGCATTTAAATTTGCGCCGTCCATATAGACTTGACCGCCATTGTCGTGGATAATACGACATATATCAATTATATTTTCTTCAAACACACCATGGGTCGATGGATACGTAACCATTAATGAAGAAAGATTTTCCTTATTCTGTTCTGCTTTAATTTTCAAATCTGTAATATCAATATTTCCTTTTTCGTCACATTTAACTACAACCACTTTCATTCCTGCCATGACTGCACTTGCAGGATTAGTTCCATGAGCAGAAGAAGGAATAAGAACCACATTTCGTCTTGATTCACCCTTACTTAGATGATATGCACGAATTACCATTAACCCGGCATACTCACCCTGTGCACCTGAATTTGGCTGCAACGAAACTGCTGCAAAACCTGTAACTGCAGCTAAATCATCTTCCAGCTCTTTGATAATTTGTTGATAACCCTCCGTTTCATCATGCGGAACGAATGGGTGAATATTTGTGAATTCAGGAAAAGTTATTCCCAGCATTTCTGAAGCAGCGTTCAATTTCATAGTGCAGGAACCAAGTGGGATCATGGACGTAGTCAATGACAAATCTCTATTCTCGAGTGATTTAATATACCTTAACAATTCTGTTTCTGAATGATAAGAATTGAAAACTTTTTGGGTTAAATATTTGCTTTTTCGTTTTAGATCGCCTTTGATTTTAATTTCGACATCTAAATTCCAATTTTCAAAACTTGAGGATGAGTTTTTAACTATGCCAATCGCTAATACCTCCAGAATTTCCTGCACATCATTTAGTGAAGTAGTTTCATCGAGCGAGATACCGATAAGACCACTTTCGAAATATCTGAAGTTAATTTTCTTCTCGGATGCCGATGCTTTAATCTGTTCTATTTTATCTTTCTGATTTCCTAAATCAATCAGAAGTGTATCGAAGAATTGTTCGTTCAACTGAGCAAGATTCAATTGCTTCAAGCCAGAGTTGAGAATTGCAGTTAGCTTGTGTACTCGTTCCGCAATTTTTCGGATCCCCTCCGGTCCGTGATAAACAGCATACATCCCGGCCATAATTGCAAGAAGCACTTGAGCTGTACAGATATTGCTCGTTGCTTTCTCACGTTTGATATGCTGTTCACGAGTTTGCAGAGCCATTCGCAGCGCTGGTCTGCCGTGAACATCTATCGAAGCACCGATAATTCTTCCCGGAATAATCCGTTTGAATTCTTCTTTACAGGCAAAGTATGCTGCGTGCGGACCGCCAAATCCCATCGGCACTCCGAATCGCTGCGTGGAACCAACAACCATCTCCGCTCCAAATTCACCGGGCGGTTTAAGCAATGCCAGACTCAGAATATCGGCTATTACAATTTTATTCACCTTTAATTTATCTGCTTGATTAAAAAAGTCCGAATAATCATTTACAGAACCATCACCGGATGGATATTGAACCAACACACCAAAAAAATCATCTGTCAAATTAAAATCTTTGTAACTGCCGGTTACGATCTCGATACCGTGCGGGGTTGCTCGAGTTTTTAGTACAGCCAAAGTTTGCGGAAAAGTATTTTCATCTACAAAAAACTTATTCGAATTTTTCTTAGTGCTTCGGTTGAAAGCATATGAAACATTCATCGCTTCTGCTGCAGCAGTAGCTTCATCGAGAAGCGAGGCATTTGCGATCGGCATTGCAGTCAGTTCCATCACCATTGTCTGAAAATTGATCAATGCTTCGAGCCTCCCTTGTGAAATCTCTGCTTGATACGGAGTGTATTGCGTATACCAGCCCGGATTCTCGAGAATATTTCTTTGAATTGCGGCTGGCAGGATCGTTCCATAGTACCCCATACCAATATAAGACTTGAATAGTTTGTTCTTCGTTGCAGCTTGTCTCAGCGTATTCAAGTAATCAAATTCACTCAATGGCTGATCGAGTGATATTTTTTCTTTCAATCTGATTTGAGCGGGAATGGTTTCTTCGATAAGTTTTTCAATCGATTCGGCTTTAGTTTCATTCAGCATTTCAGAAATATCGTTTTCATTCAATCCAATGTGACGATTAACAAATTCATCTGGATGATTAAGGGAATTCATTTACAAGTACCTTTCGTAATCAATATTATAAGCAATTGGCTTAATGGTAAGGTTAAAGACAATTTTGTATACAAATATAAGAAAAAGAGGAGTTAGAATTTGAGGCCGATAGATAGATAAAAGTTACAGAGATTTCTGAAAATAAAGAGGAATTGTCTCTTGCACTTTTCACGTTTTCCGAAGGAATCCTTCGGACAAGAGCGGAGTAACAACAATGGGATTCACAATTTATTTTTATATCCCTTAGCGTTAATCTTAGAATCGGCCCTAAACTATTGACAATACAACTTAATTTAACTAACATCGACCAAAGTTAATTTGTGAATAATGAGACATTATTATAAGACAGAGGGGAAACTCCTGTGATAAATAATCTTATAAATAGAAATCAAAATAAGGATATCTCGCTATGAAACCATTTACGATTCTTTTCTTGTTTACCCTGATACTTTTGACGACAGTCAAATCTGTTGTGTTTGCACAATGGGTACAGACCAACGGTCCTTATGGAGGCAGGATCAATTGCTTTGCCGTTTCGGGCACGAATCTCTTTGCCGGGACTGATGGCGGCGTCTTTCTTTCCACCAACAACGGCACAAGCTGGACAGCAGTCAACACAGGCTTGACGAACACTGAAATCTTATCTCTTGCCGTCAGTGGCACGAATCTCTTTGCCGGGACTTATGGCGGCGGCGTCTGGCGCAGACCGCTCGCAGAAATGATTACATCAGTAGAAAGAGCCTCAGCTGACTTACCAACGCATTTCAGTTTAGAGCAGAATTATCCGAATCCCTTTAATCCGACGACAACAATTGCATTCAGTCTTCCCGTAACAGCGTTTGTCTCACTGAAGGTATTTGATGCTTTAGGAAGAGAACAAGCCGTCCTCGTCGCTGAAGAGCTGGCCCCCGGAATGTACGCACATCAATTGGATGCAACGGGTTTGGCGAGTGGCGTTTATTTCTACCGTTTGCAGGCGGGCGCCTTTGTCGAGACGAAGAAACTTGTTTTGCTGAGATGACGGGCAACTGCAACTAACAAGCGGAGTAACGACGCTCTCCCGACTGCGTTGGGATCGCTCAATGTCCCGCAACGCAGTGAATTGATCTTTGATAGCGTTGCGGGACACTGCGTTGCGCCGCAGGACGTTATCTGCCATTTGCAGACACTGGAAAGTTCGACAGCAAATATGCTGTCAATCTTTCTGAACCTAATTCATTAGTTTACTAACCAACCCGCCTGCTTTACCTTTGGCGGATTTTGCCGGCAGGTGGTTGAAATTTTTGGTTAGTATTTTACTTTAACAGTTCCGTTACACAAATATAAGGAGGGCAGTATAGTATCCTCAAATCCCGACTGGTCGGGATTAGTTATTAGTTTGTTAGTTATCCCACCTGCCCGCCCATCTAAGTGGATTGATGAGGCAGGCGGGAAGGTATCCTTCAGATTGGTTTTAGTTTATTAGTTACGTGCCTGCAAGCCGGAGTGCTTTTCGGCACGCAGGCTTGTTTTAGTTATTCAGTTTATTTGTTCTGAGCAAGCATAACTTATAACAGTGCTTTTTAGGGGAAATTGATCAACCAATTAACTAAAACCGAAAACCATTGAACCAAAACTAATCCGTTAGCCAACGGACCAATGAACTAAAAACTGAAATTCCAACTTTTGGTTGGCGGTTACGCCACGCTAAGACTGCTATCGATCATCACACAATCGCGATCTTCCCCGCCTACTCGCCGATGCTCTTTCCCGCCTGCCTCCCCGCCATAGGCGGGTTAAGATCAGCGGGCAGGGAGCTTATGCGAGCCTGCCTCTTTTCCGTCTCCGTCAATTGACGGATGATGGATTCAATGTGGCGGGCAGGTTAATCGCGTCAATTCTGTGAAATGCGCCTCAGCGAGGTTTGGTATAGCAGGCTAAATCAGGTGTTCGAGATTTCGCGAACCGTGGACAACTCGATGGATCTCAATAGTTTTTCCGCGGATAATGTAGAACACTAGGTAGGACTCAACGATCAAAACACGGTAACCGTATTCCTGAAGTTTTATGTGGCGGGGGATACTGCCTAAATGAGGATGGTGTTCAAGCAATCCAATCCGTTTGTCGAGCTTCTCCGTGAAGGAGAGTGCCCGGTTTAGACTATCCTTTGCAATGTAGTCGAAGATTTCGAGCAAGTCGCTTTGTGCAACAGGAAGATAACGGAGTGTGTACTTAGCGGGCATGAATTCGGCGGCGGAGTTTGGCCATCATTCGTTTGTGTGTGATGCCCTTTTTCCCCGTTGCCGATTGTGCTTGAGCAACGCCAAGTTTTTCAAAGAGATCTACCTGAGCTTTCAGACGCTCATAATGGTCGATGCTCATCACGACGAGATCGCCTTCGCCATTGGTGGTCAGATACACTGGCTCATCCTGCTCATGGCAAATGGCCGCAATCTCGCGGGTACGGTTACGCAAGCTTGAGATCGATTTGATGATAGGCATAGCTTCTCCTTTGCAATTAACTGTGCGCAAATTAGTACCAAATTCTGATAAAATCAAGCGATAGTATTTTTCAACCTTGATATGAAATGAAGTAACCATCTCATTTAGTTAGATGTACAGTTTTGAAATGCAATTCGAAAAAATAGTCCTGCAAATTTCATTGTTAAACCTGCAATCAATTTTTCATTGGATGGACTTGTTAAAGTACCGCCATCTTTTTGTAGACACTACACCAACTTCAATTTTTCGAGGGATTTGAAGGCGGCTAATTGAACTGCTGTCACCGACCCTTCGGTGACAGCGAGTGACTCATATAAAATCTCAGCACTTGCTTTGGTCTCGCTGACTTGACAATACGAATGAATTTAACTAACATCGCTCAAAGTGATGAGGAGAATAACTGAACACTATTATAAGCGGCATAGAAAAATGACAATCATAATTCAAAATAGAAATGAATTCTCCACTAACATCGAACAGATTAAATGTTCGTCTATCAATCACATTTTGAGTGGACTTGCCCGCCGA
>CAZNDS010000059.1:0-14694 GCA_964571865.1 uncultured Ignavibacteriaceae bacterium
TATTCTCGATAAACCGCCGTTGTATCGAGCCAAACCGATTTACTCACAGATGCTGTTGAAGTCGAACCGCTGACATTAAATGTAGCAGGCATCCAGATGTTAAGGTACATGAAATCAAACGCATCGAGTATACAGCTTTGAAATGAAAAACTCGATACGATAGTGAAAGCAATTAGTAAAGTTGATAAACTCTTTTTCATAAATTCTTCTCCTCCGATTAAAATCCAAATGTTAAGCCGCCGGTAAAGACAGATTGTGAGCCAAGACTGTAATCGGCGCTTAAAGTTAAAAATGCTAAATTTAATGCACCTCCAATCACAACTCGGAAAGTGTTGTCTCCATCGATATCAACTGAAATTTTTCTATCTGTTCTTAAAAGCGGATTACCGCTTGCTGGATCGCCATTTATCGTATAATCGAGTTTGAAGTTTGATGATTCGTATTGTAATCCTCCATAAGCAGTGAATACTCCGAACGATTTGCTTGCATGCGCATTGAATGCAAGATTGGTAGATGAAATTAAATTTGTCACTTCGAGCTTATTATAAAGAACCTGAACTGCAACGTCGACTGGAATTAACGGTATCCATTGACTGATGCTGTGCTTTACACCAATTCCAAGGAAGTTAAGCTTGTCCTCATTTATTTTTATTGATGGAATGAAACGCACCAGCAGTTCTGTTCCGAATGTACTGATAGTTGCTTGCGGAACTCCAAATGGAATGTTGGTTTGATTAAAACCATCTGGATAAGTTACGAATCCGAAAGGTCCGGAATAAATTCCCCCTTTGTCTCCCCAAATCGTTGCAGAAGGATCGCCCGAAGCGTATCCGGTCGGGAGCTTTGGATCAAATGTCAGCTGGTCATTTGGAATGAAGATCATCATTCCTTTAATGCCGATCGAAAATCCAAAAATCTTTGCAACTTTTGCAGAATGAAATCCGCCCGAGTTCAATCCAGTGCCAAGTGAGGTTACCATCGGCTTGACATAATTGATAATATCGTTTTCATCAATTTTACCGAATCGGTCATCCAATTGAGAAAACGCTTGTCCGGTCAGCAGACCGAAAATTGCTACTATAAAAATTAGTTTTTTCAAAGTAACTCCTATATTATTTTTTTTAATATTTATAAGCGCCCTCACATAATTAATTAATGTGAATCATTTGGTTGAATAATACGATTTTGTTTTTAAAAAAAGAACCCTAATTTCTTATCGCATTTATCGATATCAAAATATTCATGCCGAACATGATAAAACGATCATTCAAAAGATAAAAATTCATCCGATAATGTTTATTAATCAATAATTATTTAATTTGAATTGAAAATTTTTGGAGCTTTGTATGTTTAAGACCTCAGTCAGGCTGATGCTTTTATTCTTATCAATCGTATTTTTTTCAAGCTGCCGCGAAACACCTTCAGACAGCGAACTTCCCGAAATTCCTCCCGATCCAAGCGGGAGCGTACCGTCGCTCGTCAGGAACAATTTAGTCCCATCGGGAAATTTTTCCACAGTCAATGGTGAAAGAAGAAAATTAAATCTCTTGGGTGTGGTAATAAATAATTATTCAGTTGATATAAAAGGGACGAATGATGCCGGACAAAATATCTGGGTTGAAGTAGACAGTGTGAACAAAGGAATACTTGTAAATAGAGTCAGTCGTGGAAATATTCTTTCTGCCGATGTAGTTTTTTGCGTGGATGTTTCCGGAAGTATGCCCGCTGCTGCAGTTGATTCGATTGTGAATTCAATAAGTATTTTTGCGGATGTTCTTTATAATTATGGAATTGATCTGAGATTTGGCGGAGTTGGGTATGTTGGAGATGTTCGTGGCTATAAAAATCTCACAGGTGATGTTGCGAACTTCAAAAATTGGGCACGCTCTACAAAATTTGAAGATCCAGCGACACAAGTATTGTATCCAACTTTTGGCTCGAGTTCGCTTTCGCAGAATGCAGTGACAGCAATTAAATTTGCGGATTCTGCTTTTTCCTGGCGAAGCGGTGCGCAAAGAATATACATTTTATTTACAGATGCACCAATCAGTCCTAGCTCGCAGGTTAATTGGGCTAATGAGTGGGTAACAGCGAATCAGAAAGGGAAAGCTTCTGTAAATGTTGTTTTTTTTGGTGATACTGCAAAATATACAAACCAATGGTATCCACCGAATTTATCGAATCAACATCCGAAAGACCTTGCCTCAGCAACAGGCGGAAGTTTCTCGCTCTTTTCCGGAACGGCTGGAGGTTTGGATATTTCCAGACTTCCAATTACAAATGCATTAGCATCAAGTCATTCAATTGAGTTTTTATCAAAGTCAGGATCGAGAAAAATTCGAGTAATACTTTCTGTAAGTCCAAATTATGATGGTCAATCAGTTTTCACAGTGAACTTGCCATAAGATTTTCATTAAAATGAGGGAGATTGTCTTAAAAGGTTCTCTCGATACATCCGCCATCCGTCAAGAGACGAGTCGGTTGCAGAACTATTAAATATATAAGAACTCATCCCCTGTCCCTTCTCTTAAAAAGAGGTAATTTCGCTGCAGTTTATCATTGAGGTTGTCCAAAAAGAAATTAACCCAGATTTGTCATTAGAAAATGAGTGAGTTTTAGCAGTTTATTACTATGCAATCTGTTACAGAGAAATATCTTAATCAAAATGTGTAAGTTTTTTGTGTGAAAAATTTTTAAATAATTCCAATTTTTTATAAGAATAACTTATTGTATTCAAATAAGTTAACTAATGTTTTTTCTAATGGCGGTCATTAGAAATTGTTACCTAATGACAAATTTGGGATTAATCTTTGTGGTTCTTCGAGTCCGTTGGCCAACGGATCGTGCCTTTGTGGCAAAGAAAAATTTCGATTAAGAGTCAAATTCGACACAAGAGCCACAAAAACACCAAAACACAAAACTGCTCAAAGAACTTTTTGGTAGGTCTCAGACGGATGACGGAAAAGGAGTACACGAGAACTTTTTTTCTGTTCGGTATTCGATCTTGCCTGATGCAAGCAGGTTTTTTTTTGATTCGTCAACTGACGGACAGAAAAATTATCGATGACGAAGTCATCCCCTTGAGAGAAAACATTACTCATGAGACCCCCTCTCAAATGCTAAATATCTTCCTTCAAGTCAGACTAAAAAGGGACGGCTATTCTCTAAGTTAAAAAATATTTTAAATTGTTCTTGACTTACAGTATACGTTAACGTATACTTACAAAGAAGATATACGTAAAAGGACATTATGAAAAATAATTTTTACACCGAAGAAGAACTGTTAAATAAAATCTCTCTTTCAGCGAAGGACTTTGAAGTGCTGAAATCCAACGCATTAATCGCCCCTGTAATTAAAAACAAGGGTAATACAGCGTTGTATGACAGTGATTCGATCTCGTCACTAGAAAAAATTATTCATCTTAAGGAACTCGGCTATGGAATTGATGAGATAAAAAAAATCGTTAAGAAAGTCGGGCTACCCGTGAAAGCCAAACAGGAACAAAAAGTTGAAAGCCTGAACTTTATTACAATCGGCGAACTTTCGGAGAAAATTGGAGTCAATGCTCGAACACTGAAACACTGGGAGGAAAAAGGGATCATTGAGCCTGATGCCCGTAGCGAGGGAGGCGTTCGATTGTATCAAGAAATTTACGTTTTCTTCGGTGAATTGATCTTGGATCTGCAAATGTTTGGATATTCGCTTGACGAGATAAAAGAAGTCTCTGATATGTTCAGAGACTTTATCGCCCTGAGCAGCAAAGAAAATATCTTTCCATTGAGTGAGTCAATCGAAAAGCTTAAGAAGATGCAGGAAAAAATTTCCAGCCTTTATTCCAAAATGAAAAAACTTAATGAAGGAATCGAGCGTTGGGATGAGCTTCTTAAAAAGAAGAAAAAGGAAATAAATCAGCTCCTTCAAAAGTATGAAAAACAAAATCCTAAAAAATAACAACGAAAGATTTTAAATGATCAACAGAATTTTATTTATTGAACCAAAATCACCCGACCCCCACATCTTTAGCACTTTCGCACTGCCAAGATTAGGAACAATTCTGCTCGCGACAATCGCCAAGGAGTATGGCTATGAATGCAGAGTCATAATTGAAAACATCGAGGAACTTAACATTGATTTGCTGTGGGATTTTGATCTCGTTGCAATTTCAACAATAACTTCTACGGCACCTCGTGCTTACGCCATCGCTGATTATTGCCGTAGAGTTGGCATCCCGGTTGTGTTCGGAGGTTCTCATGTAACATTTTGTAAAGATGAAGCACTTGAACACGCTGACTATGTAATAAGGGGCGAAGGAGAAAAAGCTTTTTTGAAGTTGGTTGATGCTTTGAATTATGATTACTCTTTGAATGACGTCCCAAATCTTTCGTTTCGAAATGGTTCAGAAATAATTCACAATTCAACTGAAGAACACATCTCAAATCTCGATGAACTTCCGCATCCGGATTTCACTTTGATACTGGGAGGGATGAAAAATTTAAACAACACTAGAATTATTCCTGTTCAAACCTCTCGCGGATGTCCGTTCGATTGCACTTTTTGTTCTGTCACTTCGATGTTTGGACGGAAGTATAGATTTAATTCTGTTGAGTATGTCCTCGAAGAAATTTTTCAGTACAATGATGATCCAAATAATTTTATTTTCTTCTATGACGATCATTTTCTTGCAAACCGAAAAAGAACAAAACTGCTGCTGGAGGAAATGATTAGGCGAAAGTTTAGACTGAAATGGTCTGCGCAGACTCGTGCTGATATTTCCAAAGATGAAAAATTGATTCGATTGATGAAGCAGGCAGGCTGTCAGACAGTGTTCATAGGATTTGAATCAACGAATCCCGAAAGTCTAGTCAGTATGCAGAAAAAGCAGGATGTGAATGACAGCATCGAAGCGATTAGGATCCTAAAAAAATACAAAATCGCTATACACGGAATGTTCGTTTTTGGATTCGATGAAGATACTCCAAAAAGCTGCAAAGCGGCGATTAAGTTCGCGAGGAAAAATAATCTAGGTTCAGTTCAATTTTTAATACTGACTCCTTTTCCTGGGACTAGTCTTTATGATAAGCTAATAAAACAAAATCGAATTTTAATAAATGACTGGAGCTTTTACGACGCTCATCACGTTGTCTTCAAGCCGACAAATTTTTCGATCTTGGAATTGCAGCTTGCCCAAATGAAAGGGCATAAGAAATTTTATTCGCAGATCCAGCTAATGAAAAGAATTTTTCTTTTGCGAATTGAAGAAGTCTTAATCAATATTTACGCCCGCAGGCTGAACAGATTCTGGAAGAAACTGAACAAACCTTATCTGAAACTTGCTAATCTTGTTCGAGATACAAAACGCTTTGAAATCATGTTTCACATCAGAAAGACAATAAATATTTTGGAGTAGAATGTTCTATCTAACTTCAAAAACAAAAGCTATAATGTGAAATACATTTTGTATTCAAATGGATGAGGCATTGTCGCAATAGATTTTATCTCTTCTTCTTTAAGTTTCATCCATTGTTGGATCAGCTTATCGGTGAAAACACTGTCGCGTTTCAGAAACTCATTATCCAATTCAAGCGCATCCAAAGCTTCAGCTAAGTTTCTTGGAAGAAAATGAATTGCCTTATCCTTACCAAGCTCGAAAATATTCGTATCGTATGGTCCGAATCCTTCTTGGCTTGGATCAATTTCATTAATAATTCCATCCAATCCAGCCATCAGCATTGCGCTGTAGCACAGGTATGGATTTGATGTTGCATCCGGCGGACGATATTCCATACGGGTCATCTTTGGATCGTTGATATATTTTGGAATTCTTATTGCGGAAGAGCGATTTGCCTGCCCAAAGGTAATCGCAACCGGAGCTTCGAAACCGGGAACAAGTCGCTTATAGGAATTTGTACTTGGATTTGTAAATGCACACAAAGCAGTAGCGTGCTTTAGTAATCCACCGATGTAATACAAAGCGGTTTTACTTAGATTTCCGTATTCGCCTTTCTTGTAAAAAACGTTTTTATTTTTCTTCGTAAGAAATTGATGAACGTGAAGTCCATTCCCGGCTTGATGAAACATCGGCTTGGGCATGAACGTGACGAATAAGTTTTTTAGGCGAGATAAATTGAACAGCGTGTACTTGCTGATTATAGTTTTATCTGCGGCTTCGAGAAGATTCATGAAATGAGTTTCTATCTCCTGCTGTCCGCGTTCACCGACTTCATGATGATGATATTTAACTTTCACTCCGAATTTTTTGAGATAACTGCAAGCTTCATCGCGGAAATCATCGTAGATATCGAATGGATTTGCAGCGTGATAAGCGTTCGCATGAAATTCTTCTCCATGTTCAATTTTGTAGTAAGATGAAGCTGTGCGAGTATCATACTCAACTTTTGTGAAAATATAAAACTCGAATTCTGGTCCCCACCAAGATTGATCCGCAATGCTGTGTTTCTTCAAAATGCTTTCTGCTTTTGCGGCAATGTATCTGCCGTCCTGTTCAAAGCGAGATCTTTTTGAATCGGTTAAGTGGATATTTGTAAAGAAACTTAATGTTGGTGCTTCTCTAAATGGATCGATTACTGCAGTCTTTAGATCAGGAATTAAGATCATGTCGCTGTTTTCAACTTTTGAGAATTTATAACTTGATCCGTCGAATCCAACTCCATTCTTCACAATGTCATAAAGCGTCATATCTGAAATAGGAAGTGAAATGTGATGCAGTTCCCCGATGAGGTCAGTACATTTTAAATCAATCACTTCAATGTGTTTATTTTTGATCAGTGAATTAAGCTCTAGAATTTTTTTCTTTGTGTTCATATATTCTGTTTGTTAATGTAAAGACGCAATGCATCGCCTCTCTGCGTTAAAATTTATGAAATGTGAAATTACTCAAAAACGTTTTCGACGTTTACAATTTTAATTTTATTTGGATTAACCTTTAATGAATATTTCTGAATATCTCTGTCTTCATCTAATATATGTTGTGAGATATTTGAGTGCTGATAAGTGATCGGCGAAACATTATTCTCAAGTAAATCCTTCATAAACATCTGTGCGTTTTCTGTTACAACTGCGACTTTGATATTTTTTGGAATTAAGTATTTTCTTACAGCATCATCGACCTGCTTTTTAGTTATCTTGGGCATTTGTTTAGCAATTTCGTCGACAAGATATTTTGTCTTATAAAAATCCGAGTCCATTTGATAACCAAGTCTGCGAGATTGTGTTTGAACCCATAGCTTCGAGTAGTTGATTAGAAATTTCTTTGTCTCTTCAAAGTCTTTTTCCGGAATTCCATTTTTAATAAACAAATCAATTTCACGAATTGCCATTCGAAGTGAAAAGTGTCTGTTAGCATTAGTTACGGGACGGATCCAAACGCTGAAAAACTGCTGCTGACGGGGAATATTTGGTAGTGGAAATGTGCTTCCTCCTTCTTGAATGAAATTTTCGATATAAGAGTAATCGCCGTAATTCAATCCGCGGTCGCCTCTCATCTTATTCATTAATACACCATTGAATGTTCTGTGCTCGCCCAAATAAGAATTTGCGATCATCAATGGAAGAAAATCCTTGCTCGTTCGAGTAAGATTTATCGGAAATCCAAAAGAGATCGCTGTTGAGATTGTTTTCTTTTCAATGAGTGTGACCTCAATATCTTGGATTGTATTTGGCTTCGTTAATTTAACGGCATTCGTCTTTCCTTTGGGAAGTTTGTTTAGATCGAGTTTAATTTTTTCGAGAAATTTCTTTTCAAAATTTCCAGCAATTCCAACAGTCAGATTCGCCTGAGTGTAATATTTTTTATAAAAATTCTTTGCATCATCGAGAGTAATAGAACTGAGACTTGAAATTTTTCCTGCTTCGATGCTTCCGTATGGATGATCTTCATACAGCATAACTTCCAGCATTGATTTGCCGAGATTCTCATCGTTCTCATTTCGTAAAGTGTTTTTTATATAATTCATTTGCAGATCTTTCAGACGAATGAAATCATTTTCATCCATCCGCGGATTTGTTATGACTTGTTCAAAAACACTCCAAAACTTGTTAAGATTATCTTTATGAATTTCGGCGGTAAATGTCGTTATTTCTTTATTTGAAAGCACGCTGATCCTTCCAGCCATTGGATATAACTTTTCGAGCATTTCTTTATAAGTGACTAAACCGTATCCGCCTTGCGCAATAAGATTTGCGGTCAGTTGATTTAACCCTTCTTTTCCTTTCGGTTCGTTTACACTGCCCGCTCGAAATTGAATTCTGAATGAAATAATTGGAGAATCGGAAATTTTGATTGAAGTAAATTTCATACCTTGTGCCATAGCATCGAGTAAAAATATTTGTAGAAAAATAATTAATAGACTAATAATCCTTTTCATTTTATTTACCTCCTGATGTTAGTAATACAACGTTTCTTCCTTCGCTACCGAAATATTTTTTTGCCGCAGCTTGAATATCATCGGGAGTTACACTTGATATGGTTGAATAAAACCTATTCAGGCTATTGGGATCGTTCGTTAAATTAACGTAATACGAAATTGTCGAAGCAACATCATCGGGATTATCAAGTCCGTGAATGAATGAATATTTCAAATTGGAAATCACGTCATGTAGTTTTTTTATTGAAATAGGATCTGATTTTAGTTTATCAATCGCATTATAAATTGCTTCCTTCACTTTATCAATATCACTTTCCCGTTTTATGCGTGCATAAATTCGAAATAATGAAGGATCGCGGTTTGATGGTGCACTTCCTGATACAAAATCAACCAGCTTTTCGTCGAGCACAAGCTTTTGATACAACTCTGAAGTCTCCGCAAAAAGAAGGCGTGAGATTACGTTTAGAGCGGCAACGTCTTTGCTGGCATCATTAAACTCAGGTACTTTATATCCAATATATAGATAGGGTAAAGTTTTATTTGGGGCTTGTGCGTTTTTTGTTCTTTCAACTTTTTGTTCAGCTTCCATCTGAATATTTGGTGTAAATGTACCTCGCTTCCAATTGCCGTAATATTTTTCAATGTGAGATTTTGCTTTATCGAAATTCACATCTCCGACAATTACAACCGTGCAATATTCCGGACGATAATATCTGTCAAAAAATTGAAGACTGTATTCATATTGATTCGGCATCTCTTTTATATCTTCCAGAAATCCAATTGTTGTGTGACGATACGTGTGAGAAGTGAATGCAAGTTTTGACATTTCTTCATTTAAGATTTGAAACGGATTCATCGCACTTTTATTGTATTCGCCGAGGATCGCACCAGCTTCGGTTTGAAACTGCTCTTTACTGTATTTTAAGTTTTGAAATCTGTCCGATTCAATATCGATAATTGTTTCAAGTGCATCGGCGCTCGCAACTATGTGGTACACGGTTAAATCCAGTGATGTAAACGCATTTGAATCTGCACCGAGCAACTTTAAAACACGGTTGTACTCAACATCCGAATATTTTTCCGTCCCTCTGAACATCATGTGTTCAAAGAAATGTGCGAATCCGGTTTTGCCAGGTTCGACTTCATTTCTTGATCCAGTTCGGACAACCGTATAATATGCAATTACTCCAGGACTGTTGTAGGGAATGACCACAAGATTCAATCCATTGTTAAGTGAGTACTGTTTGATTTCGTAGGGAAAAATATTATCCGATATTGAAGGCATACTAAATCCTAAAGAAAAGATTAATATCAAAATGATTTTTGTGATCTTCATAATTCTACCTTATGATTATTAATTTTATTTTTTATATAAAGCTTGATTTTCAAACTCATCTGTGAAAATCTGTTTGATCCGCTTAATCCGCGTTCTATTTCTGGATTTACTTT
Organism: uncultured Ignavibacteriaceae bacterium; assembly: GCA_964571865.1. Classification (GTDB taxonomy): domain Bacteria; phylum Bacteroidota; class Ignavibacteria; order Ch128b; family Ch128b; genus JAHJVF01. The sequence continues at coordinate 9,835 of CAZNDS010000059.1, forward strand.
CCAGATGTGGAGCCTCTTCGATTCTATTTTTATTTCGCACAATTAACCGCCGCTATTCCGAGATACTGTGCGTGAATATCAAGCTCTTCTTCTATTCGCAGAAGCTGATTGTATTTGGCTATGCGGTCTGTACGACATGCAGAACCTGTTTTGATCATTCCTGCATTTGTGGCAACTGCAATATCGGCAATTGTTGTATCTTCGGTTTCGCCTGAGCGATGGCTTATAATCGATGTGTATCCCGCACGGCGTGCAATTTCGATTGCATTAAGCGTCTCGGTTAAGGTCCCGATTTGATTCACTTTAATTAAGATTGAATTACAAATTCCTTTTTCAATTCCTTTGCTAAGAATTTCAGGATTGGTTACGAAGACATCGTCACCAACAAGTTGGATTTTATTACCGACAGTATCAGTTAAGAGTTTCCATCCATCCCAATCGAGTTCGGACATTCCATCTTCAATCGAAATGATCGGATATTTCTCTACCCAACTTTTCCAGTAATCAACCATTTTTTCCGAGGTCAATTCTGATTTATCAGATTTTGAGAAAACATATTTCTTCTTTTTATCATCGTAGAACTCGCTTGCGGCTGGATCCAATGCAATAGCGATATCGGTCCTCAGTTTATAACCCACTATGTTAATTGCTTCTAAGATAACTTCCAATGCTTCTTCATTCGATTTTAAGTTCGGTGCAAATCCTCCCTCATCGCCCACTGCTGTGCTGTATCCTCTTTTTTTCAAAACGGTTTTTAAGTGATGAAATACTTCAACGCCCATTCTCAAAGATTCACTAAACGATTCACCACCGACAGGCATAATCATAAATTCCTGGAAGTCGACGTTGTTGTCGGCATGTTTTCCACCGTTTATAATATTCATCATTGGAACGGGAAGCACTTTTGCATTCGTTCCACCGATGTATCGGTACAGTGGGAGTCCAAGTGAAGCGGCGGCAGCATGAGCAGTCGCAAGGGAAACACCAAGTATTGCATTAGCACCAAGCTCGGATTTATTTTTTGTTCCGTCTAACTCATTTAATAAATTATCAACTCCAATTTGATCGGTTGCATCGAAACCAATGACATGGTCTGCAATTTTCTCGTTTACATTTTCGACAGCTTTGAGCACTCCTTTGCCCATGTAGCGTTTTTTACCCACATGTCCTCCAGGTGCCTGTTCATCGGACAGGTCGCCATCACGTAACTCGACAGCTTCGAGCGTTCCGGTTGATGCGCCGCTTGGAATTGCGGCTCTGCCCATCGAACCATCTTCAAGATAGACATCTACCTCAACTGTGGGATTCCCTCTCGAATCAAGTATTTCTCTTCCGACTACATCTATAATCGTTGTCATTATTTCTCCTATGATTGAAAAATTTTATACAAAATTACCGAGAAAGGGATGGAAAGGCAATCTGCTATCTGAATGATATTGGCTTGGCAAGAAGAATTTGTTATTTTAAGTTCAGAAGTTAATTCATTTTGAAAACTTTCAGAAGATATCGATAAATGAATTCACTATGAACTTTTGTAATTTCAAAATCATTGATAAGTAACTTAACGACAATTAATCACGAGTTTACTCTGATGAAAATACGCAGGATTATAAAATGAGTTTAGATTTTGTTTTATCGAATCTACTTAATCCACCTATTTTATTTTTCTTTTTAGGAATTTTGGCAATAATCCTTAAATCTGACTTAGATATCCCCCAGCCTATTCCAAAATTACTTTCGTTATATTTATTGTTTTCAATAGGTTTTCATGGAGGAACTTCATTATCTAAGAGCAGCCTGAATCAAGAAGTTATACTAATCATCTGCGCGGCAATATTTATGTCAATGTTTGTGCCTTTGTATGCATTTTTCATCTTGCGGTGGAAATTTGATGTTTACAATGCGGCGGCAATTACTGCTGCTTATGGTTCAGTCAGTGCAGTGACGTTTATAACTGCCGGTTCGTTTTTAAAACAATTACAAATAGCTTACAGTGGTCATTTAACAGCTGGTATGGCTATAATGGAATCTCCGGCAATAGTCATCGGACTTGTATTAATTCGGCTGTTCACAGGAAAATTCAAACTTAGAGAAAGCATTTTCAGTTTTGCTGACGTTATAAAGAAATCAATAGTTAACGGCTCCGTATTTTTACTCATAGGAAGTCTTCTAATCGGATTCATTTCAGGTGAAAAAGGGCATAATGCGCTTTCACCATTCACCGATCAAATTTTCAAAGGTGTCTTGTGCTTTTTTCTGCTGGATATGGGATTGATTGTTACAAAGCGAATTAGCGATTTAAGGCAAGTCGGGCTCTTCAGCATTTTATTTTCAATCATAGTTCCTTTGATAAATGCTGCAATTGGAATATTCATTTCACTCTTAATTGGAGTATCCAAAGGCGATGCAATGATGTTTACCATTCTTTGTGCAAGTGCATCTTACATTGCTGTTCCGGCCGCAATGCGCTACGCTGTACCAGAAGCCAATCCGAGTTTGTACGTTACAATGTCATTGGTGATAACATTTCCAATGAATATTCTGCTTGGTATTCCAATTTACTATTACTTTATTAATCTAATCTGGGCATGAAATGAAAACATTAAAAAAAGTAGAGATCATAACAGATTCAATTGTACTCGAAAAAATTACTGAACTTCTTGAAAAATTTGGAGTCGGGTATAGTGTTATCCCTGAAGTCTTTGGCAAGGGAAGTCGGGAGAAGAGGTTTGATGATGACGTCACGGATACATTTAGGAATGTTATGGTAATAATTTGTTGCGATGAACAAACAGCAATTAAAATATGTAAAGATGTCGAAAAAATAATTTTAGGTAGAGGTGGAATTGTGTTAATCTCTGATATCGAAATGATATATCATGGGTAACAGAATTTTTCTTTAATGATCAATTACGTGCAATTTTATGAAGCTGTTATATTGTGGTATAGCATCCAAATCTGACATAAAATTCAGATGATAATTGAAATCATCACCATTGAATTCTAAAGAGGATCGTTACCCTAAATCCTAAATCTCTAAATCCTAAATCTTGCATGTTTGAAATCAAACTCCTGTAAATTATCTTTGTACAATTGAGCAATTCAAAACAAAATAATTAGCGAGGAATGAAATGGCGTATATTACCGAATCGGGAAAAAAATTAGTAACCCTAATTCCAGGAGATGGAATTGGGCCAGAAGTTGTTAATTCGGCAAAAAAAATTATTGAAGCTGCTGGCGTAGCTATTGAATGGGAAGAAAGAGAAGCAGGCTTCAGCGTCTTTAAAAAAGGGCTTGAATCCGGCGTGCCCCAAGAAACTATCGAATCAATTGGAAAAACAAGAATCGTACTCAAGGGACCGCTCGAAACACCGGTCGGGTTTGGTGAAAAAAGTGCAAATGTTACTCTGAGGAAACTCTTTGAAACATTTGCAAACATTCGTCCTGTTAGAGAACTACCTGGCATAATAACACCATATAGCGGCCGTAATATTGATTTAGTTGTCGTGCGGGAAAATGTTGAAGACCTTTACGCTGGGATCGAGCATATGCAGACTCCTGGAGTTGCACAATGTCTGAAGTTAATTTCTAAAAAAGGATGTGAAAAAATAATTCGATTGGCTTTTGAGTTCGCACGATCCGAAGGAAGAACAAAGATTCACTGTGCTACCAAATCAAATATTATGAAGTTCACTGAAGGCATGCTGAAAAAGACATTTGAAGAAATTGCTCCAGAATATCCGGATATGGAATCTTCTCACATCATAATTGATAACTGCGCACATCAATTGGTAAAGAAACCAGAACAATTCGAAGTGATTGTTACTACGAATATGAATGGTGACATTATCAGCGATTTAACTTCGGCGTTGATAGGTGGCTTGGGCTTTGCACCGTCGGCAAATCTTGGCAACGAAGTCGCAATTTTTGAGGCTGTTCATGGTTCGGCTCCAAAATATGCAGGGAAGGATGTTATCAATCCTACCGCTTTAATATTTTCTGCCATTATGATGTTACGATATTTGAATGAGTTTGATGCTGCTTCAAAAATTGAACATGCTGTTCTTGTAACTCTGGAAGAAGGTAAGGTTAAAACGGGTGATGTTGTTGGATATGATAAGGGAACTTCAACAACAAAATTCACTGATACAATTATTAGTAACTTAGGAAAAACAACGGATAAGTGGAATGTTCGCGATTATAAGCAGATTAAATTACCGGCAGTTGACAAAGCTCCGGATATAGTTAAGATAGAGAATCATACTTTGATTGGTTCGGATATTTTCATTGAATCTCCTCTTTTTCCAGATGGCCTGGGTAAAAGCCTCGATGAGATTTGCAGCTCAACTAAATTAAGTCTTAAAATGATTTCCAATAGAGGAACCAAGGTATATCCTGCAACAGGTGCAATCACTGACGTTGTAGATCATTACAGATGCAGATTTATCAGGCGAGATGAGAGTAAATCTTTGAACGATGAAAATATATTTGAACTACTGCAGAAAGTTGCAGCTCACCACAAGTGGATGCACATTGAAAAATTAAGAGAGTTCGATGGTCAGCCATCCTTCACCAAAGCTCAGGGTGAAAATTAATAATTGAATTCTTTGGATTGAAAGGATTTTCTTATTTAGGAATAGCTGCTTGGGCAGCTATTCCGATTTTTGTTTTGCAAACTGTATTTACTTTTCCTTAATTAGTCAAAATGTTTTATTAAGTGAAGTTATTCAGTATATTCAACAAAAATAGTTCTGAAATGACCATACGGTTTTACAACACTCTCTCCAAAAAGCTTGAAGAATTCCAACCTCTGATTCCAGAAAAGATTTCGATGTATATGTGCGGTCCGACTGTTTACGA
>CAZNDS010000060.1:0-14547 GCA_964571865.1 uncultured Ignavibacteriaceae bacterium
TCCGTATTCCGCAGACGATATACATCTGGGCGCAAGAGAAAAAAATTCCAGCGGCTAAGATTGGCAAAGAATGGCGATTCAAAAAATCAATTATCGATGAATGGTTCAATAAGCATTTTGATGAGAAGTTTGCTGAGATCATTCGTAGCTTAAAAGAAAAATGAAAAATCAGCTCCTTATTTCGGGATTAGAGGATTAGATAAAAAGTAAGTATATTTTGATAAATTAAGAAATATTAAATGAAATCGAATTTAAGCGAAGAAATAAAAAAACTAAGCATCTCAGAACGAATTTTACTTGTTGAAGATATTTGGGATAGTATTGCACGCGATAACGAATCTTTTGAGTTGTCACAATCTCAAAAGGATGAACTTGACAAACGTTCTCGATCTTTTGATGAAAATCCCTCACAGGGTCGATCGTGGGAAGAAATCAAGGCTAAATTTCGCAAGTCTAAGTGATTCAAGTGAGAATCCGATTTCATCCGGAAGCAGAGCTTGAATTCGGTAATGGAATTCAATGGTATGAGTATCAGAGTAAGGGTTTAGGATTAGAATTTCTTCTCTGTATTGATGAAGCAATTGAGAAAATAAAAAGAACTCCCCAATTATTTCCTTGGTACACAAAAATATACGCAGGATTGTCGTTAGAAGATTTCCATTCGCCGTTTTTTATGAAATAAATGAAGTCGAAATAAGAGTGTTAGCTGTGTTCCACTCAAGAAGAGACCCGAAAATCTGGAAAAGGCGTAAATAATTTTATTTAGGTTTATCTTTTAGATGATCTCCATTTTTAGTAAAATTAAAAATGTTACAGCGATTCAAAAAATCAATTATCGATGAATGGTTCAATAAGCATTTTGATGAGAAGTTTAGTGATATAATAAATGGCGTGAAAAATAAATAATCAGTGGTTAATTATTCAATTAGTAACTCCCTTTAGTCATTATTACTTAGAAAAAAATTATTCTTACTTTTTTGAAATTTTAATAAATAAACTCTGCTTTTCTATATCAAGATTATAAAAGACATTTTTTAGACTTATTGGGTCTCGTCCAAATCCAATTTTTGAACTTGCCCGTTTAGGCAATTGAATTTCAATAACGTCATCCATACTGAAAGACAATTCCTTTACATAGGTGCTGGATGCAGTGCTAGATTCGCCTTCAATTTCTTTACCTTTCTCATAACTTTTCGTTTTGTCTTTAAGAAAAAGCTTTACAACTAATTCATCTTTACTAAGTTTAACAGGCAGTATTTTTCCTGTAAGTGTAAATTTAACAGTTTTAATTGTATTTGAAATAGGATCTCTTAAATCTATAGTTTTTATTAAAAATGTAAATATTTCTTCAGGTTTTACTTGCTCCAATACAGCTTCAACATTATCCGAATTTTCATACTTTATATCAAAAGTATAAGGGACTTTTATCGTTTTAACATCTTCAATAGTAAAAGATTCACTCGTTTTATCCTCCGTAACTACATGTGACCCTTTATGCACCTTTATTTCAAAAGTGTAGTATATAAGTTTATTTGAAGATTCGTCGACAAGCAGTTTCAAGCTAGTCTTGTCTTTTATTAATGCATTAAGTCTTTGATATCCGAGTTCTTTTAAAGATTTGAATTCGTTTATATTTACAACAAAATTTTCAATTTTATAAGTATCCTTGATTAGTTTAGTTTCTCTTTCAATACTGAAAATGGCATCTTTCAAATTATTTTTATTATCTAGCACCGGTTTAATTAAAATATTCCAAATAATATCGCTTCTATCTTTCGGCTGGAATGACTTTTTTTCGGAAGAAGCTGTATAATCAAGATACTCATTAAGAATATTCTTAATATAACCTGAGAGCGATTCTGACCCGATACCAATCCCCGTAGATTTACTATTAACATTATACGATATCTGAACATGTGTATTATAATAAATATTGTGCGTTGCACTGCCTGATGAAAGTTGTTTGATTATTCCCGAAGCTATATCAAATTCATATCCTTTTGCAACTACGGTATAATTTAGATCCTGAGAAAATATTGTTATACTGTTTACTATGGCAATAGGAAAATATAAAAGTAAAAATATTCTTTTAATAAAATTCATTTTAACCTCCTTTAGTTTCCTACTTTATCATTTTCTGTTATTCTAACGATTTTTGTAGGAATAAAATTGTTAGCTTTCAGAATAACTTTTTTAGTAGGAATGAAACGCTGGTCTTTATTTATAACCTCTGTACTAATGATTATCGACAAGATTAGATATCCGACTAACAAAATAATGCTTAAACCTAAAGCCACTTTTGCAACTCTAGGAAATACGTTTACAGAAGCAGAAAAGTTTTTAGGAATTGTGCTTTCAATTCTTTCTTTTAGATTATTATCCGGTTCAGGTAACTCTAATTCAATTTTTTTGAGAAATAGAGTTTTCAATTTTTTAACAATGTCAATATTTACTTTATTTATATTCTTCATCTTATGCCTTTTCTAATTCTTTCAAAGCTTTACGCATTTGATTCAATGCAGAATTTAATCTGGATTTTACTGTCCCTTTGGGAATGTCCAAAATCTCAGATATTTCCTTAAACGATAGACTATGTTCATAATGAAATATTACTACTTCCTTGAGTTTTTCAGGAAGGTCGTTAACAATTCTTAATAGATGCATGTATAAATCTTCATTCGATAATTTCTCGTCTAATTGAACATTATCTTTTAAGTACAATACCTTATTTTCTTCGAACGATCCTGCATTTCCTTTTGAGGAACGGATATGATCAATAAAGAGATTATAAGATATTCGGTATAGCCAAGTTGAGAATCGACTTTTTCCGTTAAAGCTTTCAATTTTATACCATGCTTTAATAAAAGTTTCTTGAGTTAAATCCTGTGCTAATTCTTTCTCTTTGCATAATTTCAATAGGAAATAATAAACTTTTTTATAATGCTCATTAATAAGTTTTTCCGTCGCATTACGGTCTTTTCTTTTAACTTTTAAAAGTAGAAATTTTTCAGCGATTAAATTCAACTATTTTCGTTTTTAGTTTCCAAAATAATAATATAAAATACACAACTTAGACGGAAATTTGGTGAATGGGGTTCAGGGAAAAAATTAACTTTATAATTGGTATAGATGCAGACTTTGGAGTAATAAGTGCAAAATCTTCGACACTCAAAATTCTGCATCCAGTGGCATCTGCACTACAACAGATTAATTTAACATCAAAGTCAAAATAGCTCTATCCTCAACTCTGCTTATTTCAATTATTCGGGGGAAGTAGTCAACCTTGAGGGTTTTGCACGAGTAACCGATTCTCTCAACCCTCAAGGTTGTGCAGTTCCAAATTCCTTACTCTGCATACCGCACTTGAATCATTCCGCCATTCACGTTTCACATTCCGCATTCCGCACTCCAAATTCCGCATTCCATTGATTGCTTTCCTTTTCATAATTGGCTAATTTTATTTTAAAATCATGGACGAATGTATTTTTTGTAGAATTGTGAAGCATGAAGCCCCGGCAGAGGTTGTGTTCGAGTCGGATTCTATAATTGCATTTTTAGATATCAATCCATTGAATTATGGTCATGTACTTGTCGTCCCAAAAATTCATTCGAATGATTTTTTGGATATTCCGATTGACCTGCTGGACGAACTTGTTCATGTTACTCGAAAAATTACAAAGGCGATTGTCGATTCGCTAAGCCCTGATGGATTCAATATCTTTTCGAATAACGGAAAAGCCGCTGGGCAATCGGTATTTCATTTTCACTTTCATGTCACTCCCCGTTACAAATCGGATAATTTCAAATTCATTATCAATCTTAAAAAATACAAAGATGGAGAGATGGGCAGCTATGCTCAGAAAATTCGTCATCAAATCAATTAAATCAATTAGAGTATGTTCATGGAAAGAAAAATAAGAGTATTAATCGCTAAGGCCGGACTCGACGGTCACGATCGCGGTGCAAAAGTAATCGCTGCTGCGTTGCGTGATGCCGGTATGGAAGTTATTTACACAGGACTTCGACAAACTCCCGAAATGATTGTTGAAGCGGCATTGCAGGAAGATGTGGATGCAATCGGAATCAGCATTCTGAGCGGCGCACATATGATGATTTTTCAAAAGGTCTTGAATCTTATGAAAGAAAAAGGGCTTGATGATGTTCTGCTTACTGGAGGAGGAATTATTCCTTCCGAAGACCTCAAGCATCTGAAATCGATGGGATGCGGTGAATTGTTTACTCCAGGCGCATCGACAGTTGAAATAATTGAATATATAAAGAAATGGTTTAACGAAAATAAAGCTGAATCAAATTGAATATTTTAAAATCAGATTATACTCTTAGATCTATTTGTGTCTCATTTTTATTTTTATTGTTCTCCTTATCCGCTTATTCCAGAATAATTGAAGATACTGTTGCGAATTATATAGTAAAAATTACAAGCAATAAAAATGGTCAGCAGCTTCAAGTCTCAGATTTGAACGGTAAGAAAATCCATTCTAAATATTTTTATAAGCCATTGATTTATTTTTATGATCTGGATGGCGACAGATTTGATGAGGCAGTTGTTGTTGACTCAGTTCCGCAGTTTAATAACTTCAATTACTCAATTTACGTTTACAGCTTCACACCGAAATTCGAATTTTGTGATTCATTGGAGACGGGAAAAATATTTCCGGAGTTCTATGATTTTAATTCCGATCTTGGCTACTTCATAAAGGTGTACGATCACCGATTTGAAAATATTTTCGGTTCAGCTCTGAAGATTTTACCTATCCAATTTTATACTCTTGTCGATAAAACACTTCTGCTCGATAATGATTTCTCATATGAAGAATATGAAAGTGAATTGGATAATCTATTGAACCTTCTCGATGAAACAAAACGAGGATTCGATTGCAACGATCTTGAGGCGAAGAAAGATATTCAAAAAATTATTGCAGTGATTTATGCAGATCTTATTTACATGAACTCGCATTTTTCTATAGAGAATTTTGTTAAGCAAAATTATCCATGCACGGATGCCAATGAATTTTTCAAAGTATTGAAACATTTATTTCAGTGATTGGCAAAAACATTCGATATAATTTTATTATTTTCAAACGATGGAAATTCGAAATTTTAATAATGGATCGACACAATTACTAAAAAAGGTTTTGTCATGAGAGTAAAGAGCATAAAAATATCAAACTTCAAGAGCTTTGATAATTTAGAAGTTGAGCTTGGTAAATTTAATGTACTAATCGGTGCGAATGCTTCAGGGAAATCAAACTTTATTCAGATTTTTAAATTTTTGAAGGATATTACAACTTCTGGGTTAAATAACGCAATATCAATGCAAGGAGGTGTTGAGTATCTTAGAAATCTAAATATTGGATCTTCCGAGCATTTCATGTTAAAAATTGTTGTTTCGGACACGGAATTTGGATTAATCGGAAGACCAATGAAAGAGAGCATCATTGGGATAGAAACGTATGATATCTGCTATGAATTATCATTGAAATTTAAGGGTAAACAAAAAGGAGGATTGGGATTTGAGATCGCTCAAGATACCTTAACTCAAAATTGCAAATTTGTTAAACTTAAAAGCCACAATAAGAAAATAAAGTTTGAAGAAAGTGAAGAAATTGGAAGAGGGAAAATTATTCTATCCCGCACGGTTGATGGAAAAGTAAATCCTAAATTAGAAGCGTCAAACGGTGTCCCTATAAAAGTAGATGACATATTTCCCCAATTTTTGAAAGAAGAAAAACATCTTCCAACAACTCTTTTTATTGAACGCCCATACTTTCCTATACATCCAATTAAGAGAATTTTCGGTGACGTTTCAATCTATAATTTTGATCCGAAGTTACCTAAAAAAGCCATGCCAATTACTGGAAAACTTGAGTTAGAGGAAGACGGGAGTAATTTATCTATCATTCTTAATAATATCACTGATGATAAAAGTAGGAGAAGAAAACTTTTTAATTTAGTCAAAGATCTTCTGCCATTCATCAGCAATCTTGATGTAGGGAGATTCGCGGATAAATCTTTGATTTTTAAATTAAAAGAAACTTATTTCAAAAACCAATATTTGCCGGCATCATTGATTTCTGATGGGACAATAAACATAACAGCGTTAATTGTAGCTCTATATTTTGAAAATAAACCGTTGACTATTATCGAGGAACCCGAACGGAATATACATCCTTATCTCATCTCAAAAGTGGTAGATATGATGAAGGATGCTTCACAAAAACAACAAATTATCGTTACTACTCATAATCCAGAGATAGTAAAATATGCAGGATTAGATAACATTTTACTTGTTTCTCGTGATGACAAAGGTTTTTCTACAGTTTCCAGACCGATAGATAAAGAAGAAGTAAATACATTTTTAAAAAATGAAATAGGAATTGAAGAGCTTTATGTTCGGAATTTACTGGAAATGTAAATATGGTTATAAACGATTATTCATTTGGGTTGAAGGTGAAGAGGATAAAAGATTCTTTGAGAAAATAATTGAACCGAAATTAAAGAAGAAGTATAACTTAATCGAAACGATACGTTATTCTATGTTGAGAAAAGAAAAGATTGATAATTTTCTTAAGAGTATTCAAGCAATGGATGCCGAGTATATTTTTGTGATAGATATTAACAATTCACCCTGCATAACTCTAAAAAAGCAAGAAGCACAAAATAAATATAGGAATATTGATACTGATAGGATAATTGTTGTAATAAAAGAAAGTGAAAGCTGGTACCTTGCTGGATTGGATAAAAAATCCTCTCGAAAATTTGGAATCTCTGATTATATTGTTACAGATAATATTATAAAAGAAAAATTTAATAGTTTATATTCCAAAAAGTTTAATTCACGAATAGATTTCATTTTAGAAATATTAAAAATTTTTTCTGTGGATATAGCAAAGAAAAAAAATAAGTCCTTTAGGTACTGTATTGACAAGTTTATCTAATAGATTTCTTGAAATTTTAGCAATTGTACTCACTGAATCGTACTCTAATTTGTTTCTCTATTTGCTGCAATCTATTATTTTAATCAAAAAATAAATGTATGAAAATTAACTGGACAAAATATCTTAACTACGACATAAACGTCACTCTGCATGAAAATTACGGTATCGTTCACAATGAAAACATGAAAGATCCATTCTATGAGATCGTTTTTAAGACAGGAAAATTGACAGAGGTTTTTGACGATGGATTAATGCTTCAGGCAAAATATCAAGATAGAGATATCGAAATTTTTGTCCCTTATAAAAGCATCAAATGTGATGAGATAATTCATCCTGCACCAAAGAAAGAGTAGAATCCTTGAAGCTAAAACCATCTAAAAAGAAAAGGTCGGAATCTATTGCGGCGAATAGAAAGTCTGATTCGGATCTTCATAAGTATAAACAATGTTCTTGTCCGAAAGATGACTGGGAAGTAATAGTTGTTGATCATGATGAAAATTTTGCGAATAGGAGTACCGTTTATCATCACTGTGTAACTTGTGATGAAGATTTTATTATAGAAGATTTTGACACGGGTGAAATTTATTTTTCCTTAGATAAGAAATTTCAGAGTCGAAAAGTTGAACTATAAAATTTTTCTCATATATTTTACTCTTTCAAAATTAGTAATTGCAAGTGATTTAATAATAAAAGATCTCCATGTCTACTCCGCAAGGAATGAAACCCTTCCTCCAATTATTGTCTATAATGATCTCGATATTGGTGGAATTGAAAATACGGCTAACGATCATATAGTTATTGAATTCGACATTAACACCAGACTTAAACCGAATCTTCAAATTATTTTCAAATTCTGCGATAAAGACTGGAAACCATACGATAATATTTTCCTTTTGAATTCCGGGAAAGACAGGTTCTATAATCTTCAATTCAAAACTGCTCCAAACGGTGTCCGAAATTATACATACAATTTCAAGCAGCGATTCCCGGATGAACGTCAGCAAGTTACATTTCCTTTTTCAGGCAAATGGAGTTTCGTAATTGCTGACTTCGAAGATGCAACAAAAATATTTGGTTCAGGAAAATTTATTGTCGTGCATCAAGAATTTCCGATGAAAGTTAAATATTCACGTCATGTGATCGACGACAGTCTTTCCGAAATAATGCAATGGAACCGACGCGACCAAATCACGGCAGAAGTCACCACTCCATCATCTCACGATCCATTCTTTCAAAAAGAAATTGAGATAGTGCAAAAACAAAAGTTTAATTTTCCTTTTCGAGTCAGCATTGAGAAACTTGCAAAGAATAGTTATTACGAATTTATTTCTAATGAAACGAAGCGATACATAAGACGGGATATTTTTCCGGGGAATGAATATCGTCAATTGGATCTCACCGACGTTAAGAAATATATGGGCGAAAAGCTTCACCATAATTTCGATGGGATAGATGTTACTCGAAAATATCAATTCAGCGGAAAAGATTTTAACGGAGGCTCAAAAAGATATCGAGAGGAAAATATTTACAATGATTATCTGGAATTCAAGTTCGAATTAAGCTCGCCTCAGATTTATCTTAAAGAAATTTTTTTGGTCGGAAGCTTCAACAACTGGAAACCGAATTATGAAAACCGAATGGAGCGAAAAGGTAATTACTATTCACAACTCGTGAAGCTGAAACGTGGAATTTATGATTATCAGTATGTCTTAGGAAAGTGGAACGATTCAACTAAGAAAGTTGAACAGCTCGACTGGCTCGAGCTCGAAGGAAGCGACTGGGGAACGCAAAATGTGTATTATGTTTTTGCTTATTATCAAGATCCGCTTTATGGAGGTTTTGACAGAATAGTCGCATTCAAAGAAATTTATACAAGGTGAAGTTTTACGCTTATTTAGAAAAAGGAAAAAATATGCAAAAAGTTAATATTGGAATAATCGGTGTAGGACATCTCGGGAAGCTGCATCTTAAATTGCTTAAAGAAATTCCCGAAGCTCATTGCGTCGGAATATTCGATGCCGATAAAGTAAATGCGAAAAACACCTCAGAGCAGTTTGAAGTTGCAAATTTTAATTCAGCGGACGAACTTTTATCGAATGTCCATGCTGTTGTAGTCGCAGCACCTACAAGCTCTCACCATGAAATTGGAATTAAAGCTCTTGAGAAGAATGTAAATATTTTTATTGAAAAGCCCATTACAACTACAGTCGAGCAGGCAGACGAACTAATAAGAGAATCCGAAAAGAAAAAATTGCTTGTTCAGGTTGGACATATCGAGCGGTTCAATCCAGCTCTCTTGGCGTTAGAAAAGTATAATTTAGAGCCAGCTTTTATTCAGAGTGATCGTCTCTCGCAATTCAATCCTCGCGGAACAGACGTTGCCGTTGTTTTAGATTTAATGATCCACGATATAGATATTATTTTGAATCTCGTGAAAAGTGAAGTTGAAAAGGTTGATGCCAACGGTGTAGCGGTTGTGTCAGACAGCATAGATATTGCGAATGCGAGAATTCAATTTGCGAACGGATGTGTTGCCAACGTGACGGCAAGCCGAATATCTCAAAAGAAAATGCGAAAAATGCGGATGTTTCAGAGAGACGCTTATATCACGATCGATTTTCTTCAGGGTTCATCCGAAATATACCGGCTCGTTTCACCTGATGAAGAAGCTCTTGGAATCTCTTATGGAGAAATTGGAGTCGGCGAGAGAAAGAAAAAAGTTATTTACGAACAGCCGGAAATCCCATCCGTCAATGCTCTGAAATATGAACTGGAATTATTTGTTCGCAGTGTCAGAGATAAATCTCAAGCTGTCGTAACTGCATTAGATGGAAAACGTGCTCTCGAAGTTGCCGATGAAATAATGCAGAAAATTAATTCAAATATTTCTATTTTAACAAAACAATAAATGTGAGTTCGCAAATGAAAAAAATTGCTATCTATTTGTTTTGTCTGCTTACTATTGGCTTAATTCAAATTGTGAATGCACAGGCAAGTCTTGGTTTGGATTTAATGTTAGGCCTTCCGCAAGGAGAATTTAAACAAAACGTTGGCGATGTTGGCGGAGGATTCACCGGACAATTTTTATGGAGCCCAAGCGAGAGAATGCCATTCTCAGTTGGACTGAACCTGGGACTGTTGATCTATGGAAGTGAAACAAGGCGTGAACCTTTCAGCACGACAATTCCCGATGTTACTGTTGAAGTATCCCGAACAAATAATCTTCTTAATTTTCATTTACTTTTTAAAATCATTCCGCAAAAAGGTGACTTCAGACCATATCTTGAAGGATTGTTCGGCGGTGCATATCTCTTTACTGAAACGAAAATTGAAAACACCAGCACAAGTTCGGTGAATTTCGATGACTTCGCATGGAATTACGGCGGAGGCGGAGGATTGATGTTTTGCGTTCATAGGGAAAAACAGCCTGAGAACGGAAAAATTTCCGAGATTTTTGTTGATCTCCGTGCCAGATATTTGTATGGTACAAGAGCAAATTACCTGCGTGAAGGTTCTATAAAATATTTGGGTGCCGGAAAAATTGGATACGACGTCGTCCGTTCAACAACGGACATGATCAGTATTCATCTGGGTGCAGTCCTTTACTTCTAAAAAAAAGAGGAGAGATCATGAAAAGAAAAATCCTAATCTTTTTTGCTTTAACAATTTCAATCTCACAGATAAGCTGTTCTGTTCTGAAGCAAATTGAAAATATATCAAGATTAAAATTTAAACTTGACAGCATCGAAAGCTTTACCATAATGGGTATAAATATTTCTAATAAAAATTCTGTGAGAGATTTTAATGTTTTAGATGCGGCACAATTTCTAAATGGAATTACACGAGGATCCTTACCCGTCAGTTTCAATTTATACATCGATGCATTGAATCCAAATGACGGCGGTGGATACCCGCGTCAAGATCTGGACATTGTCGATTTCAAATGGAAATTGTTCATCGATGAGAAAGAGACTATTGCAGGAAATATTTCGAATCCAATCTCAGTTCCCGGAAGAGGCGAAGCAACAAGATTTCCGATAGGCATAAACTTCGACCTCTATAAATTTTTCTCCGAAAGAGGTTATGACGGTTTGATCGATCTTGCGTTGAAATTAGGCGGATTAGGTGGAAATCCTCATCGTGTAACTCTGAAAGCAAAACCGACAGTGAAATCTATGTTCGGGAATATAACTTATCCAGGCGAGATTGATATAATAGATAGAGAATTCCGCTGAACAGCAGAATAGAAATTAGTTATTGAATTTAGAGAAGTGAATAAGCTGTTTGAATTGTTGAAAAAGTATTTCTACTTATTCACTTCTTTTTTTGTTTTTTTCGTTTACTTAACTACGATTGCACCCACAGTAGTTGCCGCAGATGCAGGTGAGTTAGCTGCAGTTCAATATACACTTGGAATTGCGCATCCTACCGGTTACCCTCTTTTTACTCTCATCGGCTATCTATTCTTATTGATTCCATTATCGGTTACTCCGATTTTTCAGGCAAATCTTTTGGCGGCAATCTGGACTTCGGCAACAGTTGCTGTATTCATCCGAACGGTAATGTTTGTGTTGAATAATCTTTCTAAGTTCAGATCCAATCGAGATGAAAGTAAAAACGAATTTGAAATATCGGATTGGATGAAATATTTTATTTCAATCAGCAGCGGATTGTTTCTGGCATTCAGTAAAACTTTTTGGATGCAGTCAACTTCGATTGAAGTCTATTCGCTTCACATGCTTATATTTTCACTTTCATTTTATTATTTGCTTAGTGCCTTTTGTAGTGACGATCGCGATAAGACAAATTCAAGAGAATGGATACTGTTTACAGTATTTTTGGCTCTCGGATTCACAAATCACTTAACAATTATTTTTATCTTGCCCTCTGCGGCATTTTTATTTTTTAGTAAATACAAGCTGGCTGGAATAAAAAAGCTTCCGATTATGTTTGCTCTTTTCTTGCCAATTGTAATTTTATTTTATACCTATCTTCCTCTGAGGGCGTCTGTGCTTCCTGTGATGAATTGGGGAAATCCATCTACGATAAGTGCTGCTGTTGATCACATTTCTGGAAAGCTATATCATCAGTTTGTATTCCAGACGGGCAGAACTTTCATCGAACAGCTAACAGTTTTTTTCCAAGCAATTACAATCAATTTTGATTTGACTAATTTGAAATCCAATGAATTTAGCTTGGTGATATTCGTTTCATTTATTGGAATCATTAATACTTTTTTTCATGTGAGGAAATTATTTGTTGCCATCATTCTGGTTCTTATTACTTGTCTAATATTCACATCTTCCTATGGTATTCCTGATATCGAAACATATTTTTTAGCGGCATACTTTTCTCTCGCCATGTTCTCTGTTTTTGGCTTGGCTGTGATCTTGAAACAAAAAACAAATTTGAAATTAAAAACTTATCTCTTGATTTCAATTTCAGCAATTTGCCTGTTTTCTGAAGTTATTTTTAATCATTATCGAGTGGATGAGAGTGAGAACTATTTATTTGAAGATTATACAAAAGCGATGATGAATTCGCTCGATGATGGCTCGATAATTATGAGCAATAATTCGTCATTCTATTTTCCTGCACTCTATTATCAATTTGCAGAAGATTTCAGAACTGATATTGTTGTAGCCGAGCATCTGCTGCTCCAGCAGAAATGGTATTATTTTCAACTGAAAAAATCTCATCCGGAAGTGATTCAAATGGATAGCACAAGTGTAACTCTCAATACAGAAAATCGATCGATATATGTCTCCCACGAAATCGCAAATTTGATACAAAGAGGTAAGTTCAATCTTGAAGAAGGAACGAAAATAATTCCAGATTTATTTATTTATAAGATTGTGAATTCAGATGAGTATTCTCCGGCATCGAAGCCTGATTTCAAAATTCGTTTTTCGGAAAAACGAACGCTTCCAACAATTGAAGTCAGAAATATCATTATCACGATGCTGTTGAACCGGGCGATTTACGAATTGCAGTACAGTAAGCTCAATGAAGCTAAATCCTACCTCAAAAAGCTTCAAGAAGATTTCCCCGAGTTTGAAATACCAGAGGATTTAAGAGCATTGATTTAGATTTGGAAAAATCGATCCCATAATTCACCGAGGACATCCTTGAAAATAAAGTCAGATAAGTGCAAGAATTACTAAAATTCAAATCGCAAAACTTAAAATCTCAAGTTCAACGTGACGATCGATCTTTTCTAAACGTTCATCGATTATTTTCATAGTTTCGTCTTCAATTAGAAATTCTCTGCATTTTGTACATTGGAAGACCGGTAATTTCTTAATAATTACAATTGAATCTTGATTTACTTTGAAAGGTAAATCGGTGGTTAATCTTTCAAATTCAGCACCGCATTCGTGACAGCTCATTACAATCTCCTCCTTTTAAAATCATTTTCCCCATTTTTCTTTATCTGGTCTATATGTGGTTATTATGATCCTCACATTTTTATTCGGCTCATCTATCGCAAATAATATGTGAAATATCTCATTTTTAAACTTCGCATAAATGAGATAACTGGGTAAGTATTTGTCTCCTGTTTTCCGCAATGCAGCACCTTCACATATTGCTTTTTTCATCATTTAAGTCGTTTTTGATAATTTTAATAGTTACTGTCGTTTTTTTGCAACACCCATTTTCTTGGTTTCGTTTCCATAACTCTTTGTTTTACTACAAATTATTTTTTCATTTTTTATATGTGCGAAAAACAGGAAACAAGTTAAATTCTTTCAAACTTCTTTGTGTAGTTTTTGTGGTTTGGTGTTTTTGTGGCAATTTCACTGCCGATTATCCAATGTATTTTTTGCCACTAAGTCACGAAGGCACAAAAGTTCACTAAATTTTATAATAGAATGATGAATGTGAAAGTTTCATTATTCACCAATATCTTCGAACCAAAGCTGAGGATGAGTTTTGATGAATTCGGACATCAAGCTTATACACTCATCATTTTGGAGCACATCAAGATTTACTCCGCGGGATTTCAGCAGTTCTTCTTCTCCCATAAAATTAATATTCTCACCGATAATGACTTTAGGAATTCCATACAGAAGAATTGCACCGCAGCACATTGAGCAGGGGGAGAGTGTCGTGTATAAAACACTATTCTTATATACAGAAGCCGGAAGCCGCCCGGCATTTTCGAGTGCATCCATTTCACCGTGAAGAATCGGACTTCCATTTTGAATTCGGCGGTTATGTCCCCGTCCAATGATTTGATTTTTATATACGATTACCGAACCAATCGGAATTCCTCCTTCGGCTAAACCTTTTTTCGCTTCATCGATTGCAGCTTGCATAAACTCGTCCATTGAATATCCTTTATTATTCTGACAAACAAAAATAAGAAATGAAATAGGAGAATTGAAGAATGAAATTTTGAATTGGAGATAACTGAAAATTATTAAAACGGGAGTAAGATTATTTCCTGTATATCGGCAAAGTCCTTTCTGTTGAATGTTGCTATATTTTTAATTTTATGCGCAAGGGCGATACTAACAATTTCATAATCATGAATTTTCAAACCCAGGGGTTGATATTTTCGAAGAAGAACTTTAAAGATTCTGCA
>CAZNDS010000061.1:0-9489 GCA_964571865.1 uncultured Ignavibacteriaceae bacterium
GCAGCAACCGCAGCTATGGAAGCCTTAAATAAATCAGAGCTCAAAGGACGAAATATCGTTGTGAACGATGCAAAATCCACCAACGATGGTAAGTCTATGAAAAAATAGTTACTGATTTTTTTCTTTTAGGGGTAATCCGCAGCTGCAGAACGGATTATCCCTTTTTATTTTCTAATCATCTCTGCGGTCTGAATCTTTTCGTCAAAACTTGATTAAAAATTCATTTTTTAACAGAAATTGTTAAGCGATCTTTTTGATTAACGTGCCAAATTTAGTCCATTTCTCATTTCTCTGTAATTTTTTAACTTTAAATTGAATTCTTTTATAATTAATAACGCTGATTCGAAAGATGAATTTTAATTTCAATAAACTGACTTTGAAATCTCAAGAAGCTGTTGCAGCGGCTCAAGAGATAGCTCAAAATTATACTAACCAGCAAATCGAACCTATTCATCTGCTTGCCGCGCTTATTCAAACTTCGGATGGTGTTGTGCTGCCGCTGCTGCAAAAATTGGGAGCTAATGTTGCTCATCTTAAGATAAAAATTAATGAAGAGATTGAACGTCTGCCAAAGGTTGCAGGTTCTGGAGTTGGGAATCAGTTCATCTCGCAAAATATGGCAAGATTGTTCGATGCTGCTCTCAAAGAAACAAATAATCTTAAAGATGAATTTGTGAGCACCGAACATCTACTCATTGCTCTTTCATTGGATTCTGGTTCAGCAGGAAAATTATTAACGAGTCAGAGTATTTCTAAAGAATATATATTAAAAGTTTTAAAAGATATTCGAGGGACACAAACTGTCCGCTCGCAAAATCCTGAAGATACCTATCAAGCTCTTAAAAAGTTTGGCAGAAACTTAAACGATCTTGCAAAGAAGAACAAACTCGATCCGGTAATTGGAAGAGAAGATGAAATTCGGAGAGTGCTTCAAGTTCTTTCTCGACGAACAAAGAATAATCCTGTATTGATCGGAGAACCTGGCGTAGGTAAAACCGCATTTGCTGAAGGATTGGCACATAGAATTATTCTTGGAGATATACCAGACAGTTTGAAGACAAAACAGATTATTGCCCTCGATATGGGTTCGCTCGTAGCAGGAACACAATTTCGCGGACAATTTGAAGACAGAATGAAAGCAGTCTTGAAAGAAGTCCAAGAATCGAATGGTGAAGTCATACTTTTTATAGATGAACTCCACACTTTAGTTGGTGCTGGCGCCGCGCAGGGTGCAGTTGATGCCGCAAACATTTTAAAACCCGCACTTGCTCGAGGCGATTTGCATTGCATCGGAGCAACGACAATTGATGAATACAGAAAGCACATTGAAAAAGATGCCGCACTTGAAAGGAGATTTCAGCCGGTTTTAATCAATGAACCGAATGTTGATGATACGATATCAATCCTTCGTGGATTGAAGGAACGTTACGAAGTTCATCACGGTGTCCAGATTACTGATGCATCGATAGTAGCCGCCGCTCAACTTTCACATCGTTACATTTCCGATCGATTTCTGCCTGACAAGGCAATTGATTTAATAGATGAAGCCGCTTCCAAACTGCGTATTGAAATCGATTCGATGCCGGAGGAACTTGATGACATCGAGCGAAAAATAAAACAGCTTGAAATTGAAAAAGAAGCTTTGAGACGGGAAATCGTGACAGCTCAATCTGATTCTGAAAGTCCGACTGAAATTCGTTTAATAGAACTTGAAAAAGAATTAGGGAATGAAAAAGAAATTCTCGCCTCTCTTCGTGCTCATTGGCAAAATGAAAAAGATTTGATAAAATCTATCCGGCAGATGAAAGAAGAAATCGAAAATCTGAAACACGATGCCGAGAGATTTGAACGCGAAGGTGAACTTGGGAAGGTTGCCGAGATCAGATATGGGAAACTGAACTCACTCCAAAAAGATCTCTTGCAAAAAACTGCCGAGCTTGAATCGATTCAGAAAGACAAAAAAATGTTAAAGGAGCAAGTCGATGCCGAAGATATCGCCGAAATAGTTGCAAAATGGACAGGCATCCCGGTCAGCAGAATGCTGGAAAGCGAAAGGTCAAAGTTATTGAATCTGGAAGAACGCCTTCATCAAAGAGTGATTGGACAGGATGATGCCGTAAGCGCAGTGTCAAATGCAATCAGACGTTCGCGTGCGGGACTGCAGGATCAAAATCGTCCCATCGGTTCATTTATATTTATTGGAACAACCGGCGTTGGAAAAACAGAACTCGCTCGTGCATTAGCGGAATTTTTATTCAACGACGATCACGCAATGGTTCGTATTGATATGTCCGAGTATATGGAAAGATTTTCTGTCAGCCGTTTGATTGGTGCTCCTCCTGGCTATGTTGGTTTTGAAGAAGGGGGACAGCTCACAGAAGCAGTTAGACGAAAACCTTATTCTGTCGTTCTGCTCGATGAAATTGAAAAAGCTCATCCTGAAGTTTTTAATGTTTTGCTTCAAGTTTTGGATGAAGGAAGATTAACTGACAGTCAGGGCAGAACTGTCAATTTTAGAAACACGATCATTATAATGACTTCTAATATAGGATCGCATTTAATCCAGGATAAATTAAGCGAACTGAATGAAGAGAACCGTGATTATCTTCTCGGCGATCTTAGAATCGAGCTGCAGAATTTGCTCCGGCAGTCAATCCGGCCCGAATTCTTAAACCGAATTGATGAAATAATTCTTTTCAAACCTCTCACACAACAGGAAATAAATCAAATTGTCGAGCTTCAAATTGCTCAATTGGTCGGTATGCTCAGAGAGAAAGAAATTTCAATTGAGTTAAGCGGAGAAGCAAAAGACTGGCTTACAAAAGTTGGATACGATGTCGTCTTTGGTGCAAGACCTTTGAAACGTGCAATTCAAAAGTATTTGATCAATCCTCTCTCTCAGGAAATCTTACGCGGAAATATTTTGAGCGGCGATAATGTAAAAATCGAATTAGGAGAGCAGGGGAGATTGAAAATTATCTCAAAGAAAAAATTGGGACACTGATTTTCATGATTAGACATGACCGCCAGCATCCCAAAATTTGTTCGTAGCTTAGCTGCTAAAGTTTTTCAATTAGAGAAATTTTAGCATCTTCAACCTGCTTTGAGAACTCCTTCCATTCCTTATTAAAGAAAGAATTTATAGTGTTTTCTGCTTGTGCCAGCTGTAAAGAAAAATGCTTTAAGCTTATTTCAGCCATTTCAGGAGGCGCTTCCCATGACGAGACTGCATAACGATAAACCGTTGAAAGCTGCGAGCCGAGTTTCTTTGGATCTCGTCTTATACCTTGAATGTCGCCGTCATAGAATAATTCGATCAAAGTTTTAAGGGTGTCTTGAAGAACCTTCATTTTTGATTTAAGTTTTTTAGTCTCCGGGTCATCTCTTTCGCTAAGAAATTCTTCAATGAGCTTCAAATTTTTTTGTGCGTCACGGAGCTTGTCCATAATCGCGGTAGCGCTGCTAACCTTTTCGATAACTAAATTGTAGATTTTTTCTTTAGCAGCAAGATCTTCTTTTGAGATCGTTAATCTTGGATCGAGCTTAACGTTTACAAAAGCTGAATCAGAAAATTCGTCTGCGGAAATTTTTATTAGATATTTTCCCGGATTGACCTGCGGACCGCCCGGCTCCCTATCACTTTGTTTTGGCTTGGATTGATTTGGAAATCTTACACCTTTTCGATCAAGATTCCAATAAATTCTATTCAGCCCATTTTTTACGGGATGTTTTAAAGTTCGTATCAATTCATTATTAACATTGAATATTTCGATTTTAACTTCACCGGAATCTTTTGAGCGCGGCTTACTTTCGTCTATTAACTTTTCTTCTGTCGATGATTCAGATTTCTTCTCTTTTTGTTCAATGTTGAGGTTGAAAGTTATCATCGCTCCATTTGGAAGATTTTCTCCTGAATAAATTGCGTCTCCAGGATTGCGAATTCCCGGAGCAGAATTGTAAACAGCCAAGTACGCATCAGGAATCTCAAAAGCTTTTACTTTATTGTCGAGGATCTTCAAACCATCCCCTGCCAAAACTCTTAAAGGTTGAATATTATCTAATATGAAGACAGACCGTCCGAATGTACCGATCACCAAATCACTTTCCCGCGGATGAATTATCATATCCATAGTCGAAACGGTTGGGAAACCATTTTTCCAT
The DNA here is from genome assembly GCA_964571865.1 of uncultured Ignavibacteriaceae bacterium. Taxonomy (GTDB): domain Bacteria; phylum Bacteroidota; class Ignavibacteria; order Ch128b; family Ch128b; genus JAHJVF01. The sequence goes on from CAZNDS010000061.1 coordinate 4,162, forward strand.
TTTGTCCAATTTTCTCCGGCATCAATGCTGATGTACAAACCGAACTCGGTTCCAAGAAACATTAATTTCGGTTCAACGTTATCTTGAACAAATGAGAGTGCATATCCGAAAATATTTTTTCCGCTTGCAAGATTTTTCCAAGTCTTGCCGTAATCTTTTGTATGAAAAACATATGGAGTCCAATCGTCTTTTCTATGATTATCAAAGACAACAAATGCTTCGCCGGCATTTTTTGCAGAGGCTTGAATTTGTGCTGCCCACATTTCTTCGGGAATACCTTTTATATTTTTTATCAGATTTGACCAAGTTTTTCCGTCATCAGTTGTAAGCTGAATATTCCCGTCATCAGTTCCAACCCATATAACTCCTTTCTTAACCGAGCTTGGTGCGATTGAAATGATCGTAGTAAAATTTTCTGCGTTAGTGACATCGTAAGTTAATCCGCCGCTTTCAAGCTGTTTTTGTTTTTCCGGATCGTTTTTTGTCAAATCTGGAGAGATGATTTCCCATGAATCTCCTCTATTCGTACTTCTGTGCAGATACTGACTTCCGTAATAAATCGTTGTGGCATCAAATGGATCATGAGCGATTCCCGCGTTCCAATTGAATCTCAAATCTTTTCCTTCGGGATGGATCGGTCGAATAAGTTTTTGTTCACCAGTTTCCGCATCAAATCTATTGAGCCATCCGCCTTGCGACATTGCGTAACCAAAACGTGAATTACTTCTATCAGGGACAACATCGAATCCATCTCCTCCGCCGACCGCCTCCCAGTATGTGTTTCGGATTCCACCAGATCTCCAGACTCTGCTTGGACCTTTCCATGAACCGTTGTCCTGTAATCCACCGTAAATATTGTAGGGTAATTCCATATCGACATTGATGTGATAAAACTGTCCAAGTGGAAGATTCTCAATGAACTTCCAGGATTTTCCTTTATCAAATGAGATTGCGAGACCGCCGTCATTTCCATCGATTATATAATTTGGATTTTCGGGATGAATCCACCATGCGTGGTGATCGACATGGATTTTTGAGAGTGAGTTTAAATTTTTAAATGTTCTGCCGCCATCCTCGCTTATCTTCACATAAGTCGCAACATCGTAGACGCGGTTTTCGTTCTTGGTATCAACAAAAATATCCGAGTAATAAAAAGGTCTGTTGCCCACATCTTTGTCATTAATTTTATTCCAATTAAAGCCTCCGTCATCAGAGCGGTAAAGAGCATTTTTATTTGATTCAATCAAAGCATAAATAACATTCGGACTGCTGTTTGAAATTGCAAGACCTATTCTGCCGATCTCACCTTTTGGTAAGCCGTCATCAGAAGTTTTTTTCTTCCAAGTTTTTCCTCCGTCAATTGTGACAAATAAACCTGAACCTTCGCCGCCTGATTTGAAAAACCAGGGCCATCTGCGGAATTCCCACATTGCGGCAATCAATTTATTCGGATTTGATGGATCGATAACAAGATCAGCCGCTCCGGTTTTTTCATTCACAAAAAGAATTTTCTCCCAAGTTTTTCCTCCGTCAGTTGTTTTGAAAATACCACGATCTTTGCTTTCGCCCCATGCGGAACCTTGCGCTGCAACATAAACAACATCTGAATTCTGAGGATGAATAATTATCCGATGGATATTGCGTGAGTTATCCAATCCGAGATGCACCCAGGTTTTACCTGCATCGAGAGTTTTATACACTCCGTTTCCGCTTGTTTGGCTGTTACGGGGATTTCCTTCGCCCGTTCCTACCCAAATTACATCCGGAATATTTTGATCAACTGCAACCGCGCCGATGGATGCAACCGGCTGTTCATCGAATAACGGTTCCCAATCAACGCCGCTTCCTTTCGACCGCCACAATCCACCGGAAGCTGTTCCGACGTAAATGATTGACGGATCTTTGAGCACTACATCTATGCTTGTTATTCTTCCGCTCATTCCCGCCGGACCGATTGAGCGAGTTTTTAATCCGTGGAGTTTATCCATATCCACCGGCTGTGCTTTTGATGAATTTGTTAGACACAATAATGTGATTGTGAGGAGAAAGAATTGTGCTGCTATGGTGATTAGATGCTTCATCAGAAATCTCGCTTATTGATTAGTGTTAAACTTTTTAAATATATTGATGTAATCCTTAAGAAGAAAATTAAATATCAAAAAGTCCCAAGATTGAATGCGATGCGGTCACAATCTGTTTGACACTAACAGCCGTAATTATGAGGAATGTAAAAGCCCAACTTCACAAATCCATAACATTCATCGAAAAAGTTGGGCTTATAAAATATTTTGCTTTCAGAAACTTCTCATTAAGAGAAAATCTCTTTATGAATTAGCTGAACGATCCTTTAACAAGAATCGCTGTTTGCTGGGCAATATTCTGGTTATATTCAAACGAAAGTTTTTTGTGATTGACTAAATCTATAATTGTTCCTATCAGACAAATTCCGCCTGTAAGGAGAAAAAGCAATCCCATTCCGACTTGATTCAGCATGAATCTTTGCACTCCAGCAATACCGAGGAATCCAAGGAGAGTCAATAAAAGAATTGTTTGCGGGTCTTTTCTCCTCGCACGGTACATGTTCGCAAATTGCATCGCCTGATTGTCGTTAAAATCTTTTATCAGACCTTGTACAAAAACCATTTCTTCTCCCTCAAGTTCGGGTAAAAGCTGAAATATATTTGGCATTTAGACCTCCGATTTATTTGATTGATAGTTTTGTGTTTGTCGTTTCATTAACGAATAAATTCTAGCTAGAAGCACACTGAGAGCGAGTACACCAAGCGGGTGGGCTTTGAATGATGCAATAAAATTTCCGCGGAATAAATATGAAATCGATCTTCCAAGTCCGCAGCCCGGACAAAAATCTATCCCAATGTTATTGAATAAGCAAAATGAAAAGTGTTGATCTTCGTTCGGCGAGATCAAAATTAATGCGATCAATCCCGCCGTCCAGACAAGTGCTTCAAACGGAATGAGTCTGTTCATCTTAGAAAAGATGGAGACGATTATTTTTCTCTTATTTAGTAATACGTTTATTTTGTTTTGATATTTCATATCGATGCTGCATTAAATTAAAATATATTATTCCGCATGTCAACATAGTTAAAAAAATCGTCATTCGATTCGAATCTTTAACATTAGTATTATTTCACTAAATCAAATAACTTTGCATTGAGTTCGGAAATTTTTACGGAAGTCGATTGAAATGGATTCATCCTTAAAAAAATTTTTTCATCCAGAAAGCTTAGTTCTTCTCGGTGCATCTTCCAAAGAAGGTTCAATCGGTTATGAGATTTTAAAGAGCATACTGAAACTTGGGTTCACCGGTAAAACCTTTGTAATAAATCCAAATGCAAAAGATATTCTCGGTGTGAAGTGCAATTCACTTTTAGCCGAAATCCAAGAAACAATTGATCTTGCAATTATTCTTCTTCCAAGGAAATTTGTTCTGCAAGGATTTCAAGAGTGTGCAAACAAGGGAATTAAAAACATCATCGTGATTACTGCAGGATTCAAAGAAGTCGGGGGCGAGGGAACAGAGCTTGAAAAAGAATTAATAAGAATTGCCAGCGAGAATCAAATCAGATTGATCGGACCTAACTGCATGGGGGTGATCAATACCGAATCCAATGTCAAATTAAATGCGACTTTTGCAGCAGAGCTTCCAAAAAGCTCGCGGACTGCTTTTCTATCCCAAAGCGGAGCACTCGCTGCTGCTGTGCTCAATACGATTTCACTTACCGGTTATTCTTTCGGACAGTTTATCAGTGTTGGCAACAAAGCCGATGTAAATGAGAATGATTTATTAGAATATTGGGGATGCGATTTAGATGTTGATGTGATTACCATGTATCTTGAATCATTCGAAAAGGGAAAGAAGTTTTTTGAAACAGCAAAAACTATATCGCCTAAAAAACCTATTATAGTTTTGAAAGCGGCCCGATCCGAAGCAGGCTCAAAAGCTGCTATCTCTCATACGGGGGCACTTGCATCCTCTGATAAAATAGTTGAAGTCGCATTAAGTGAATGTGGAGTGATCCGTGCTGAAACAATTGAAGAAATGTTTGAAACTGCTTCAGCATTACAGAAATTTCCAATGCCGAATGGAAATCGTGTTGCTGTGCTCACAAATGCTGGCGGACCCGGAATTCTATTGGTCGATGAACTCGATAAAAACAACTTGAAACTAAGTTCGTTAAGTGAGGCAACCGTAAAAAATTTAGCAAATATTCTATTGCCCGAAGCAAGTTTTGGAAATCCTGTAGACATGCTTCCAGGTGCAACAGCTGAAATTTATCAGACTGCTTCTGAAATTCTTCTCGAAGATGAAAACGTGGATTCGCTTCTTGTGATTTTTGTAGAGCCTGTGATGATCGATTCGAGTGAAGTTTTAACTTCATTGTTCAATGTGCAAAAGAAAAGCAGCAAACCGGTTTTAATATCTGCATTCCCTCTTCCAAAGTATTGGGAAAAATTAAAAGAATGCGGGGATGAAAATGGTGTAATTTATAAATCACTTGAGCTTCCACCGAAAATACTTAGGCATTTATGGGAAAGAAAATTGAGTATTGAAAAATTAGGCAAATTCGATAAACCTGCACGAGTTGATTTTGAAAAAGAACGTCTCGGCATAAAAAAAATCTTCGACAGTAATAAAAGCGGAATTCTCCCTCAAAAGGATGTTCAAGCAATCTGTAAAAAATTAAAATTACCGATCGCTGAATATCTCATTGTAAAAAATTTTAGAGATGCTAAAAAGAAATTTAAACTTTTGAAGTTTCCGGCAGTGCTGAAAGCAGAATCTCCTGATATAATTCACAAATCAGATGTCGGCGGCGTAATTACTAACATAAAAAATTTGAAAGAGCTTGAATCCGCATTCAGCCAAATGAATAAAGATTTAAAGAAGATTAAGATTGATTTTACGACCCTGCAATATACTATCCAGGAGTATGTTGAAGGAGGCGTTGAAGTAATAATCGGCGGATTCCGCGACTCCAGTTTCGGTCCGGTAACTATGTTCGGTGCTGGAGGAAAACTGGTTGAAATAATTAAGGATGATAATTTTAGTCTAACTCCATTAACGAAGACCAAAGCTTTTGAATTAATTCACCGATCGAAAATCTATCCATTGTTAAAAGGATTCCGAGGAGATAAGGGTGTCGACTTGGACAATCTCGCAGAGATCATATCCGCTTGCTCAAGCTTAATAGCTGAATTTCAACAAATAAAGGAGTTTGATATAAATCCACTGATTGTAAAAGCAGGAAAAGGAAAATCGAAGATTGTTGATATGAGAATTCTTTTGTAGCTGCGGAAAGGGGC
>CAZNDS010000061.1:9513-14542 GCA_964571865.1 uncultured Ignavibacteriaceae bacterium
TTACTTATATTTTTCACCAAAGCAATGGCTGCACACTCGACTGATAGTATCAAATTTGATCAACTCAATATCCGACGATAAATAATTACTTTTTACAGCTTCGCTTCTTAAAAGATCTGTGCTTAAATATTTCTTATTGTCATCGGCAAAAACTGTAACCACTGTTGCATCAGAGCCGATTGAATTCTGCACTTTTAATGCACCGAGCAAATTTGCTCCTGAAGATATCCCCACGGCTAAACCCAGTTGTGATGCAAGTTTTTGCGACATTAAAATTGCATCGCCATCGTTTACTTCAATTACTTCGTCCAATGATGATAGTTGACAAATTGACGGAATGAATTCATCCGATATTCCCTGAATTCTATGATGCCCGACTTTCACTCCGGTTGTTAAAGTCGGTGATTCTGCTGGCTCCAATGGATGAATTTTTATAAGAGGAAATTTTAGACGCAAGAATTTTCCCACTCCCATTACAGTTCCTCCCGTGCCAACACCGGCAATAAAAGCATCGGGCGATTTAGAAATTGTGTTAAGCTGTTCTACAATTTCGGGGCCGGTAGTTAAATAATGTGCATCAACATTTGCAGTGTTAGAAAATTGACAAGGCAAAAACACATTTGAATCTTCCCTTGCATACTCTTCTGACATCTTAATGCTTCCTACAAATCCCCCTTGTTCTTTTGAAACAGGAATTATTTTTGCTCCCAGGCTTCTTATTAATTCTACGCGTTCTACGCTCATCCAATCGGGCATAAATATTATTACTTGATGTCCCAGCGCCCGGCCGATAGCAGAAAAAGAAATTCCAGTGTTTCCGCTTGTCGCTTCGGCAATTTTATCGTCAGACTTAATCTTCTCTTCCTTGTACGCATTTTCCAGAATATGCAGAGCCATTCTATCTTTAATACTGCCGGTCATATTAAGGTTTTCGCTTTTCGCGTAGATTACTCGATTTTCATTTTTATATTTAAAATGAATTGCTAGGAGCGGAGTATTGCCAATTAAGTTTTTAAGATTTTTAATTTTCTCGAATTGAGAGTCGACTTTTATCAGTGGAAGTTCCATAATTATCTTTTCGTTTATTAAACAAGTGATCTCACATTGCAAAGATAAAAACTAACCAAGTAATCTGAAAAGAATTCGAGTGATTTATTTTTCTCTAATCCGATATAGAAAACAACGACAAAAGTTCTCTATTTCGTCCCTACCGGGACTTTGATTCAAACCTTGAATCTTTTCTCTAAAAATATTTTATCCCTACGGGATTTTCGCTCCATTTGGAGCAAAATATTTATAGAAAAACCATCCAGTTATTTGATAAGTCCCATCGGGACGTAATATTATCTCCCACCAAATTGGTGAAAAATGTTTTTTGATTAACAGATAATTCTTTCCCGCCACAACAACTATATCTGGTGGCAGGTCGGATTTAAGGAATTTTTATCTATAATAAGTTCAGTTCTAATGAGCTCAATAATCCTATCAGATATGTTTGAAACGGCTTAAAATAGCAATTATAAAAGTTCCAGAAATCCTGTCAATCGAAATAAATCTTATTAATATTATCAGATTCATTTAGTATTTTTGCATCACAAAGTTAATTAAAGTAGAGAGGATCTAATGAAAAAACTGCTCACTTTTGGTATCATATTATTTATCTCAACCATTGCGACTTCACAAACTCTTGTTCAAGTTATTAATCTTCCTAATAATACATTCTTTAATAATGCTTATGGTCTCGTATATGCGAATGGCAAATATTGGATTACAAGCGGGTCATCTACTGCGGGAAAAGGAATTTGGTACGGCTTAAATGCAAACGGAGATATTACTGATACAGTCACTGTTAAGAATTATCCGGCCTTAAGTCATTCTCAAGGATTAGCTTTTGATGGGACAAATTTCTGGTATGTCGAAAGAAAAACTGCCCGCTGCGATCTTTTTAAAATTTCACCTGCCGGGTATGTCCTCGATTCAATTCCTATCGCTTCGGCCGGCGGAACGACCTCGTGGTATCTGGGCGGTGCCGCATGGGATGGGACAGGCTTATGGATCTCATTATACTCTCCCGATGCATCTGTAGCTATTTATAAAATCAATACAACCACTAAAACAATAGTTGATACAATTGTATCGCAGCAGCTTCAGCCGACAGGAGTAACCGTTAAAGGCGACACATTGTTTTACGTCAATGACGGATTTCAAGGAACTGACAAAATTTACGCATATAAAATTTCAACGAAAGAATTTCTCCATTCATTTGATCCGCCTGAGACTCCAGGTCAAAGACAGAATCCACGCGGCTTAGCTTGGGATGGAAATCATTTCTGGTTAATGGCAGAACCAGTAGGAGCTTCAACTAGAAGAACATTGTTTAAATATAATTTAGCCGGAAGCGGTTCGCCTTTAATAAACATTCCGACAAAGTTTTATGACTTCGGAGATATCCAAATTGGAAACACAGGTCAAGTATCTGCTTCAATTCAAAACAATGGAACTGGTTCATTAACAATCGATAGTGTACAATTAATTTATTCAAACCGATTCACTACAAACCTTAATACACCAATAACCATTAACCCTGGTAACACACAAAATTTTACAATTAATTTCACACCTGTATCATATGGCAATGATAGTGTATATGTTTCTATTTATCATAATGATCTTGCACGAACAGCACAAACAATCAGAGTTGTCGGGAGAGGAGTTTTTTCAAACGCAATTATCTCAGTACCTGCTTCAAATAATTTTGGCGTAAAAAGAGTTAACAGCACAAACCTTTGGTATTTAAAAATTCAAAACCTCGGTTCGCAAACTTTAAATGTAGTATCAGCAGCATTTGCAACTTCAAACTATTATACCGATCCAGGAATCTTCCCTCTGTCAATTGCACCAGTAAGTTCAAAATATATTAAAGTTTGGTTCAAACCTACTTCAACGGCTGCCGTGAACGATTCAATTATTTTTACAAGCAACGCATCAAACGCATCAGAAGGAAAAACATTGCTTTCGGGAAGCGGAGATGCTGCTGCAGTACAATTGGGAGAAACTTTTTGGAGTAAAACCATTCCCGATCATCCTAATTCAAATACTTCTCGCAATGTTAAAGGAGTCCGAGCAATTGGAGACATTTCAGGTGATGGAAAACCAGATATCATCGTTTGTACCGAAAATTATTGGACGGTCGCTCTGAACGGAAATTCTTCTGGTGGAAATGATACGCTCTGGTCATTCAATACTTTTATATCGAATTCCAGTGCAGGCTCAATTGGAACTGCCGGTGGTTATTCGTATCAAAAAGCATTGGCTATTGCAAGCGATTTAAATGCCGATGGATATAACGATGTCGTAATCGGAACCGGCGGCGGAAATGAAACAGTGTATGCAATCAACGGAAAAACCGGCGCGATGTTATGGAAGTTTGGAACAGATCATCCTGATAGTTTTTCACTTGGAGATATGACCGGCGTTGATGCTGCAATGGACTTTAACAATGACGGTCTTCCGGATGTCATAGCTGCATCAAGTGCAACTCAAAGCGGCGGTGTCGGCGGCAGAAGAAGTGTTTATCTATTCAATGGAGTAAACGGAAATATTATTTGGCAGAGGGGAATTGGCGGATTCACACACGGTGTAACATCGATCGCTGATTTAAATAATGATAATGTGCCTGATGTAATTGCCTCAGTCGGAGAACCCGCTTATAAATTTGTCGCATACAGCGGCGCAAATGGAAGCACAATATGGGATTATCCGCTCGGCACAAGGAGCGGAAAAGAAGTGCTCGTCTTTCCAAAACCTGCAGGACAAAAACCTGATGTAATACTCGGTGCATTTTGGGGACCAATTTATAGAGTTAATGGACAAACAGGCGCAACCTTATGGACATTCTCTACCGGCGGAAGCGCACCGACACAAATGAAAATTTTAAAAGATGTTACTGGAGACGGAGTTCCTGAAATTATTGTGTCACTGCTTGGCGGCGGTGTATGGTGCATCAATGGTGCGACTGGTGTTTATGTTTGGACTCAATCTACAGGCAACACAATGGGAATTACAGATGTTCCCGATTTAAATGGAGATGGAATCGATGAAGTCGCGGCTGCTGTACAAAACCAAGGTACATACATATACAAAGGGAGTAATGGCGAGCAAATGGCATTCTATACTTTTGGCGGAAGCACACAGACCCGTGAAGTTGCCGCTGTCCCTGATATAGATGGCAACGGCTCATTTGAAATTGTCGCAGGTTCAAATCGCGGAAATGTTGTTTTAATTTCCGGAGGAACAGGGGCGGTTGTTTCTCCTTCAGTCACACTTAACTCACCAAACGGTGGAGAAACTTGGTACGTCGGACAATCTAAAAACATCACATGGACCAGTCAGGTCATAACAAATGTAAAAATTGAAATCACAACAAATAATGGTTCAACCTGGTCGACAATTATTGCAAGCACTCCAGCACCGTCAGGAAGCTATGCATGGACAGTAGCAAATACACCTTCAACTCAGTGTAAAATAAAAATCAGCGACGCTGCAAATGCTGCTACCAATGATGAGAGCAATTCTGTGTTTACTATTTCTGCACAGCTCTGCAAAGATATTAATGTCGCCGAAGGATGGAATATTATCGCCGTCCCATTACTTGCAACAAATATGGCGAAGACTGCTCTCTTTCCAACAGCAACTTCGCCAGCGTATGGATATTCAAATGGATATATGACTTTCGACACGCTGACTCCAGGAAAAAGTTACTGGATAAAATTTGCTGCAGCCCAGATAATCACAATTTGCGGAACTCCAATAAGCTCAACTTCTGTACCGGTTTCATTGGGCTGGAATTTGATTGGAGTGTATGATAAAGATGTTTTAGTTAGCGGAATAACATCTTCACCAAGCGGAATTATTGCTTCTCAATTTTATGGATTCAACAGCGGATATTTCACTCCGACAACTCTAAACTTCGGTAAAGGATATTGGATAAAAGTAAGTCAGAGTGGAACGTTGAACTTGCCAACTTCTG
>CAZNDS010000062.1:0-14464 GCA_964571865.1 uncultured Ignavibacteriaceae bacterium
AGCCCGAGTACGTTTGGCAGTCAACCGGCGGCACAGATGATTTTGAATCGAAGTTCAGTCTCATTCCGCTAATCTTCGGTACGTTAAAAGGAACTTTGTACGCAATGATTTTTGCGATTCCGTTGGCACTGCTTGGAGCGTTATATACTTCTGTATTCAGTCATCCGAAATTTAAAGATTTAATTAAACCGGTTGTAGAAATTATGGCCGCACTGCCAAGCGTAGTTATCGGTTTTCTTGCCGGATTGTGGTTAGCCCCAATTCTCGAAAAAAAATTTCCAGCTTTGATGCTGATGGCTTTTATTCTTCCACTGGCAGTAATCGGAGGAATTTATCTCTGGAGAAGTTTTCATAAAGCAACAGGTATTTACTTGAAGATTGGGTATGAGATACTGATTATAATTCCTCTACTTCTCATCGGTATTCAAACTTCATTATGGCTTGGTCCGTGGTTTGAAAATACTTTTTTGAATGGGGATTACAGATTATGGCTCTCAGATTATTTCAAACAAAATTATGATCAGCGAAACAGCATTGTAGTTGGATTTGCAATGGGCTTTGCAGTGATTCCAATCATTTTTACAATTTGCGAAGATTCGCTTTCGAGCGTTCCCGATCATTTGAAATCTGCTTCATTGGCACTTGGTGCTAATCGATGGCAGACTGCATTCAGAGTAATTCTTCCAACGGCAAGTCCAGGAATTTTTTCTGCAATTATGATTGGATTTGGACGAGCAATTGGTGAAACGATGATTGTTTTAATGGCAACGGGAAACACTCCGATTTTAGACTTTAGTCCATTCAATGGAATGCGAACACTTTCCGCAAATATTGCTGTGGAAATTCCCGAAGCTCCTTATCATGGGACTTTGTATCGAGTATTATTTTTATCGGCGGCACTGCTTTTTGTTTTGACATTTATCGTCAATACAGCCGCTGAAATTGTTAGACAAAGATTAAGAAAAAAATATATGCACATTTAATTCTAGGCATGAATAAAAAAGCAATTAAATCGGGAGATATATTCATTTGGTTGGCAGGGTTAGGATTAGGGGTTATGATTATTATGATCTCGGGAATTCTTCTTCTAATCCTTCTCAACAGTAGTGAATATCTTCTTCCTCCAAAATTATTTCAAATCCAAACTACAGCTGGAGAAAAATTTCTCGGTAACTTAATTGCTTCTGAATCATTTACAAAAGAATTTGGCGGGAAAGAATCTAAACCGACAAAGAGCCAACGATTTAAATACAAAATCGGCAACAGGGATGTTTATGGATTGGACTTCCGATGGTTTGCAGAAAATGAGATTGTTAAAACCGAACAACCCGAATCAGCATATATTTTTGAAAGAACAGAATTCGGAAATTTCTTCGGATATGCTAAAGAGCTTCGTGTCGATGGTGAAATAAGAACTTCCGGCGAGAATGAAATCTCGATCGTATTGAATGATTACATCGATACGCTTTCTCAATTAAGAAAAGAAATAACAAAGATTGAAAAGAATGTTATCGGAGATTTGAACTACGCGATTGAATCGAATCGCATTGAAATCAAAAAACTTGAGTACCAAAATCGTGATAATCTTCAAAAGGTAAGTTCTCGTATCGCCGAGTTGAACAAGAAGATTGATGAAATTAATCGTCAATATCATTCAATTGAAAATAGAGTCGATTCTCTGAGAAAAATTGCAGGTAGGTATATTTTGACTGTTCAAACTGCAAATGGTGAAGAAAGAGAAATTCTAATCTCAAATATTATTCGTGCGTATCAACCGAATAAGATGTCATTCATTTCGAAAGTTGGATTCGTATTTACAAAAATAAGTGAATTTGTTTTCGACGATCCTCGCGAATCGAATACCGAAGGCGGCGTTTTTCCCGCACTTTTTGGTACCGTAATGATGGTGATATTAATGAGCATTGCAGTTGTACCATTGGGAGTTATTGCCGCTTTGTACTTACGTGAATATGCAAGGCAGGGTGCATTGGTTCGAATTGTTAGAATTGCCGTAAATAATCTCGCAGGCATTCCATCAATCGTATTTGGGATTTTTGGATTAGGTTTTTTCATTTACTTTGTTGGCGGAACTATTGATCAAATTTTCTATCCTGAGCGACTTCCAAATCCCACACTTGGAACTGGCGGAATCCTTTGGGCGTCTTTAACTTTGGCTTTGTTGACTATGCCTGTAGTAATCGTTTCAACAGAAGAAGCACTCGCAACTATTCCACGAGGAATGCGTGAAGCATCACTTGCACTCGGAAGCACCAAATGGCAGACGATACGCCGAATTGTTCTTCCTGCAGCAACACCGGGAATTCTTACCGGAGTAATTTTAGCTATGGCTCGCGGTGCCGGAGAAGTTGCGCCTCTTATGATTACGGGAGTGGTGAAATTAGCTCCATCGCTTCCGTTCGATTGGAGGTTTCCTTTTTTTCATCTCGATAGAAAATTTATGCATCTTGGCTTTCACATTTATGATGTCGGTTTCCAATCGCCGAACGTTGAAGCCGCAATGCCGATGGTTTATATGACTACTTTGTTATTAATTTTTCTTGTGATTTTGTTGAACATCACTGCAATGATCATTCGTGCGCGTTTAAGGAAGAAATACAAATCGTCAACATTTTAGATAAAGGAAACTATATTAGAAAGGAATTTGTGAATCAAATAGTAATTCAAGATGAATGCAAAATTGAAAATCAAGTCGATCACTTAAGAATGAAAAACATAATCATCGAAGTTCGGGACTTAAATTTCTATTATGGAAAAACTCTCGCGCTCAGAAACATTTCGATGGATATTCCGAAATACAAAGTCACTTCATTGATTGGACCGTCGGGATGTGGAAAATCGACTTTTCTTCGTACATTAAATCGAATGAACGATTTGATTGACGAGATTCAAGTTGAAGGAAAAGTGATGATCGACGGAATAAATATCTACGACAAAAATGTCGATGTTGTTGACCTGCGGAAAAAAATCGGAATGATTTTTCAAAAATCGAATCCATTTCCAAAATCGATTTATGAGAATGTCGCTTATGGTCCGAGAATACAAGGTATCAATTCCAAAAGTGAGCTGGATGAAATTGTCGAACGGAGCTTACGAAGATCAGCTCTTTGGGATGAAGTCAAAGATCAGTTGAAGAAAAGTGCTCTTATGTTTTCGGGCGGACAACAGCAGAGACTCTGCATTGCACGCGCACTTGCAATCAATCCCGAAATTCTGCTTATGGATGAACCTGCAAGTGCACTCGACCCTTTATCGACTTCAAAAATTGAAGACCTTATTTTCGAATTAAAAAGGAATTATACAATTGTAATTGTAACGCATAATATGCAGCAAGCCGCACGCGTAAGCGATTACACCGCCTTCTTCTATTTAGGAGAATTAATTGAATATTCAAATACGCAGAAAATGTTCACGCATCCGACAAAAAAACAAACAGAAGATTATATCACAGGAAGATTCGGATAAAACGAGGTTTATATGCAAAAACATTTTGAAACAGAATTCGAAAATTTAAAAACAAACGTAATTAAAGTTGCAAGCATTGTAGATGAGATGGTTGAGCAGTCATTTATTGCGCTGGAGACTTCTGATCTTGAATTGTGCAAAAAAATACTGGCTCGAGATCGAGAAGTTGATGCATACGATAATCTAATAAATACTCAATGTGAAACTATCCTAGCATTATTTCAGCCGTTTGCTTTTGATCTTAGATATTTAATTTCTGCCATGAGGATAAACAATCAGCTTGAGCGGTGCGGAGACATAGCAGTTAATATCGCACAACGTACTAAACACCTAGCCAATCAACAAAAACTTCTCCACGAATCCGAAGTTCTAACTATGAGTAAAAAGGCAAGACAAATGTTGAAAGATGCAATCGATTCATTTATTAATAAAGATATTGAACTTGCATCTTCCATTGGTAAACAAGATGATATTGTCGATTCCTATAATAAATCAATTTTTAATTTCTCTGTGGAAAAAATGAAATCAGAGCCGGTCCTCATTGAACCATGCGCACATTTACTGATTCTCTCACGCCATATAGAACGATTAGCTGATCACGCGACAAATATTGCAGAGGATGTAATATTTATGATTAATGCTGAGTTTGTAACTCATAAATTCAAGTTTAACAAATCAAAAGGAGATTAAAAACTTGAGTAGCTCTCAGATTCAAAACAAGTCGTTGTAATTCACCTCAGTCGAGTTTCATTTCATCAAAACCATTTTCTTCGTCTCCACAAATGAACCAGCGCGAAGCTGATAGTAGTAAACACCGCTCGGCAATGGAAAATGGAAAATGGAAAATGGAAAATGATAAGTGCCAGGATCTTTTATTTCATCAACTAATGTGGCGATTTCTCTCCCAAGCATATCATAAACTTTTAAAGAGACGTGACTTAATTTTGCAATTTGAAATTTGATATTTGAATTGCCGTTGAACGGATTTGGATAATTTTGATACAGGACAAAGCCGGTTGGATTTAAGTCTCGCCGATCAACTCCGGTTGAAACTGAATCACCTCGGATGATTAATCCCCACTCGGTTAGCGTCCCGACTTCACCGAGGGCACGATCATAAACAATCACTATCCATTTCCCTCTTGCATTCATTCCATTGAATAGAGTTAAATTCGTTGTATCAGGTCTAAAAGTCCCGACAGCGAGAGAAGAATCAATCAATCGGAAATTTGAAATAGTAAGAAACGCTTCCTGATCCAAAATAATATTCGGATTTGTTGCATTTGAAAATTTCGTGTTCAATCCTGGGCGATAGAATAATTGATGCGTGGGTTTATTGGGGGGAATAAGCCTGAATTCCAGATCACTGAAACGATTGTGATTTGCTTTAAAAACAACATTTAAATCTTTGATGAAGATATTGTCGCTCACCGTTAATGTATCTCTGATACCAAAGAGATAGTTGTCCCGAATCTGTTTATTCGGCTGGGTCGAATAGGCCTTTCCTCTATTAATGTTTATTGAATTGAAACCAGCTGCTGGATATGAAATTCTATTACGATTACTTGAGTTATCAACTGCAGTGATTCTGTAATCTATTTTATCTCCTTCCTGAAGTGAGATTGGATCAATGTTCAATCTAAAATAATAAATGTCATCTTGGAAAATTATCATCTCCGACTTTGAAATCGTACCTGTGTTGATTCGGTATTCGATATAAACAGAATCAAGTCCGATATTATCTGTAACATTTGCAAATATCCATTGAGGAGTGTCATAGCGAGTAATCTCGAAATTGTGTGAGTGAGTAATTACAGGTGATTTCGTATCAATTCCAATATAATATTTGAATGGATTTGCAGGTGCGGACTCAGGATAGAAAGAATAATTTCCAAGCGAATCGTAAATGCTCATATAATAACTCACTTCTGTTCCTAGAGGAAAAGAAGGAATAATTGCCGAATACTCATCGAGATTTCCAGTTGGATTCATTTTTTGTGAGATATAATTCCCGCTGCCAGCTCTGTAAAATAACTTAAGTGAATCCGCAATTGCGAGATTCAATTCTCTAATTACTTTCGCAGTTATAATTTTTGAAGATGAAATCTCCGTATCACGAATTGGTACATGAATAAACTGTGCTGTCTGAAAAGGTGTAACTCTGATCTTATATGGAAAATTACCTGCCGCGATCGATGTAACAACAGGAACAATTCCAAGGTATTCTATCTCATTCAATTTTTTTGTAAGGATAAAATCGAAACTATTACCAGCAGGAAGATCAAATGATTTTAATTCCATCGTGTTGTTTTTGTACTTTATTAAGAATTGGACGGATTGATTTCCTGCTGCAGTTCCAAAGTAACTTACCCTGATAAATTTATTCAAACCAGAATGCGAATACGACAAATAATTTGCTGAGGCGAAAGATAACTCACATCCGCTCGAACTATCAGGCAGTGATTTTCTATCTCTGCAAAGAAACGATGTCGGATAGAAAGCCGCTTCTTTGTACGTTGGAAGCAGAGTCGTAGCACGTGTTCCAGTAAGAAAATTCCAGGTGAAATATTCTTTCAGTCCTTTCATAAAAGTTGATGAATATGTTTTTAGTATTTCGTCAAATGTAGTGTAAATATTTTCAGACGGGTATGTGATTCTGCGATTCCAAATTTGTTTATTTGATGGAACTCCATGCTTTTGTGAAATATAATGCAGCCACAAACAATCTTCGTAGCCTGACCCATTATTGAACGACCTGCCAGGAGTAAGGAGATGTGAGCTCCCAAGATAATTGTAATAATCATTTACTTGGTCATATCCGATATCTTCCATCCAAGTTGCATCCATTTCGATGAACCAGCCAGGTTCATTCCAATAATTATAAACGATTTGCAGTGCATGTTTGAATTCATGAATTGCAGTCGCTTTCGCCGCTCCTTTTTGATTTCCTTCAGGATCAGTGTTTGGTGGAAAAGTTAAAAACGTATGATGCATAACGATTCGTGTTGCCTTGCCGCCAATCGGCATGCAATAACCGTAGTAGTCCATATTTTCAAAACCGATTTGATATCTTCCGGAACCAATTGGCGGCGCTAAAAATCCAAGTGTATCAATCGAGAACTTCCATGAATAATCAAAGTAACCAGCAATCCATTCGACAAAATCCGGGACGCCGTTGCTATTCGCATCTGCAGATGGAACAGCGTGAGTGCCGCTGGTTGAATATGTTAATTCAAATTTTCCCGATGGTGAAAAGTAAGTCGCTAGGGTCTTTGTCGGCAGATATGGTCTATCCAAATACGAATCGATTAAGTTGAGAGCCATCTCAGAAAGTTTCTCTCTATTCTGGAAGAACTGCTGGATCAATTCTGTTCCGCACTTTCCAGGTTTGTCGCTATCGAATTTATATCTATCATCGAGCTTTGACTTATCAAATCCATAATAAAACTTTTGCAGCAGGGCTTGTTCAAAGTTGATCATACCGGAATTAAAATCCTGCTGAATTAAATTCAATCCTTTAGAGAGTTCTTCTCCTTTGACTTCATCTGGAATGCAAATAAAAATAATTGTGAAATATAAAATTGAGAACAGTGTACGTGAAAAATTCTTCATATATAACCTGATAATTCTTAAATAAAACGGTTACCTTTCGATAACCGTTTAATAACTTTGCGATATTAAAAAAAGTATCTTATTTTATCAAAGCAATTATCTTAGCAATACCATTTTTCTTGTTTCAACGAAATTTCCTGCACGGAGCTGGTAGAAATAAACGCCACTTGTTAATCGTAAATCGTTAATCGTTAATCGTACTTCATAAGTACCTGGTTTCATTTCTTCATCCACAAGTGTTGCGATTTCTCTCCCAAGCATATCATAAACTTTTAAAGAGACGTGACTTAATTTTGCAATTTGAAATTTGATATTTGAATTGCCGTTGAATGGATTCGGATAATTTTGATAAAGAACGTACTCTTTTGGACGGTTAAGTTCTTCTTTTACACCAACCGGGCCATAAGTGTTGAGCGAAAAATTGGATGCAGCAGAAAATTCTATAGTCAACTTTTTTTCTGTAAAATTATATGAATAAGAAACAACATTATTTCCAACAAATCCAACCGGCGAACGTTCAAGATATATTTCAACTACTGAAGCTGAACCTGCGTACCCGTTATAATTTGCCGAATCAATTCTTTGAAAAGCAAAATCAATTTTTTTGGATGCAGTGAATAGATCATCCGTTCCAAAACTGAACACCGAACCACTATCGACAAAAATTTGACGTACAGTATTCGTATTATCTATCGAGAAGTGAAACAGAACAGCGTTAGTTTTTAAATCTTTACTCAGACCAGAAGTTGAAGCAGTTATTGTCCTTTCTGATGTATCTTGCTTTGCGGCTGCAAAGTCGATAAAATTTCCATCAACAGTTTTTAAGATGGAAAAATTCGGATGCGATAAAGTTGTTATGCTCGGACCCGTTCCTTTATATGGAAATAATGTTGAAAGAAAATGTGTGCTGCTTACGCTATTTCGATGCACTAACATCGTTGTATGATTTTCGGTTGAATCGTAGTTGAATTCATGCTTATTCATTAAAGTCGAATAACTGCTTGCTCCTCCATTCGCTGTTACATGAGCAAGAAGAGTCGCACCATTTTTTGTCCATCTTCCTTGATGATTTGTAAAATCTGGAACGAAGACACCTTCAGTTGTTCCTCCTTCAAGTCCATAGCCATGAAGCTGCCAAGTAAAATTGTGTGCGGCAGATGAATTAATAAAATCGCAAAGAACAAAATATTTATCCCTAATGAAAAGTGCTTTTCTTACAATATTAGCTTCAAGATAAAATGTCCGAGCTTCTCCGTAGTCGAGCATTTTTGTATCAAAAGTATTTTCGATAAACCCATCAGCATCATTCGGATTTCCGGGCACACCGATCGGAGGACCGGCACCATTGACAAGTATCATATTATGATTGGTTGCATTGCCAACCTCATCTCTGCGACTGTATTTTACATAGCCCGGATCGAGAGCTAACAGCTGTTCGTGTGCATAAATAATGAAACTTGTAACGTCGGCATGATTGTGACCTCCGGTACTTTTTGCATTTCCATTTTCAGCCAAGATGTGCATATAAGTCGCTGATGAATCCCAGGAAGAACGAAATACTAAACTCCCAGCCGCTGGCAATGCCTGAAAAGGTTTTTCAGTTGTTTGTGCAAAAGGAATATTTGCTGCGATGTAATTAGCTCTCATATCTGTATTTGAAGAGCTGAGCTGTCCGGATAGCGAATTGCTCGCAGAAATATTTTCGATATAAAGAGGCCAGTTATACTTCGATTTACCAGTCAATGCTAATTCAGGGATCGCTTCATTAATGAACGAATCATCAAGGGCGGGATATCTTCCATCCGGCATTTTGATTTTTACCATCCAATCGTAAAGCAGATCGTAGTTCGGATCAAAGAAAGGATTTCGGATTGAGCTTGAGTTTCCTAAGTATGAAAATGTATATGAATTATCTGGAAGAAAATTTCCTAGTGCACGAATGAACGGCAGGCAATTCAAAAAAGCATATCTGAAATAATGCGGACCTTCGGAGTAGCCTGCCACAACACCTGGCTCGGAAACTCTCTCGACATCATACCAGAGAACATTATCAAGATTCCACATCGAAGCATTGATCCAATTAACAGGCCGAAAATTAGCATCTGCACTTGTCGCATGATTCAAAACTACAGCAGCAAATCCGAGTGCAGCCGCAGCCATAAGTGCATGATTATTCTTTACATAACTGAAAAACGTAAATCCAAAAACTTGTTTGACTGCAGCTTCTTTATAAAGATTTCCAGCAAAGGTTTGAAGTTTACTTTTTGCAGCAGTTAATAACGAATCAGCAACACCTGCGCCGCGTAAAAGGTCATACGCAGAGAAGAAATCGATCATCTCTTTTGTTCGCCACTGCCATTGCTCATAACCGCTTGATA
This sequence comes from uncultured Ignavibacteriaceae bacterium, assembly GCA_964571865.1. Lineage (GTDB taxonomy): Bacteria > Bacteroidota > Ignavibacteria > Ch128b > Ch128b > JAHJVF01. The sequence goes on from CAZNDS010000062.1 coordinate 9,474, forward strand.
GTCCAAAGGCTTCAACATTTGTATTGACACTGTCGAGAATGGAAATAGTCTTAGCGATCAATTCACTTTTTTCACTCGAAGGAAGATCAACGACATTTCCACCCGAAACTTTTTTTTCGATCAGCACGATAAATGATGCATTCTTCGCAATATGACCGCGTTCCATACGATCGCCCCTTGCAGTATTACCGACCGGAATAGTTGAAGTCGCTGAACTGTAAACTCGCTCGAAAAGATACTCAATATGCGGCGATGATAAAGATGAACGTACGCTTGGTATTTCAGAAGATTTGAGGAGAGTTCTTGGATATGAAAGATTCGCACCAGACGGATTCCAGCTTCCGGTCTGAGAAAATGAAGAATTAATATAGATAACCAGAAGAATAGAAAGAGTTGTTATGTACTTGAACATAATTTGCACCTTCGGATATTTTATTAATATAACTCAAGTTGACCGCTCTATAAAATAAACCGTTAAAACGGTTATTAATCTAATTTATTTTAGTAACCCACGACTTAAGTCGTGGGTTAATTCGAAAACTTTTATTTTTTGAACTGTTTTAACAGTTTTAAAATATAAACGATCAACTTGATTAATATGATTTAAAAATTCTTTCTACCTCACTTCAATATTTTTCATGTCAATAAATTAAAGGACGAGATTTTCTCGCCCCGATTAAAAAATATTATTTCATGAACCTACTCTAAAAAGGTATTTTGAAAAAAATAATGTTCGATTGCAACCTCTCCGCCGTATTGTAGTACTTTGGACGGCGGATTCGAGATCACAACCAAATTCTTAAATATGACTTTTTTGATTCGGCTCATTTCATCAAAACGAATTTCTTTGCCGCGGAAAATTCTCCGGCAGTTAATTTATAAATGTAAACACCACTCATTAATGGATAATGTATAATGGAGAATGGATAATGGTAGTTACCAGCATCCTTAAATTCATCAATAAGTGTTGCGATTTCTCTCCCAAGCACATCATAAACTTTTAATGAGACGTGGCTTAATTTTGCAATTTGAAATTTGATATTTGAATTGCCATTGAATGGATTCGGATAGTTCTGATACAATGCAAATTCACCCGGGATTGAATTCGGAGCTAATCTCAATTTATTTATCGCTGAATTTGAAATAGTTACAATTTCACCAGCAGATAATTTAGAATTGACAAATTTTCCATCAAAAATATCCGTAACTAAAAAACTTGAATTACCATTTTCTATTTTTATTGTTATCGGATAATTCAAAGTCGACAAATTGATCTCGGTACTTGATCTATAATCACTTACGAATGAATTATCATTGAAACGTACATCAAAAACTCCAGCAGGAGGAACAGGAGGTAATTCAAAACTTGATTTTAATTTCTCGTTTGAAACGTAGAGAGTTCTTACTTCACCGGAAGCATCTGTGAAAACCAATCTTGTCAAATTATTAAAATTAACAGATTCTTGACTCATGGATTGAATTTCTTTTGAGAGTGTTGTCGGCATCGTCATTGTTCCGTTGGCACTGACTTTTACCCAGTATCCCTTTCCTTTTTCAAGTGTAGTCGAGGTTTGATATCCATTGTTATATCCATAGAAAGGAGAGTTAATAATTCCAGAAGGATTTGTAGTAACATTTGCTGCAGGAATATCCACGTGCAAAGGTCCAACAATATTCCAACCTGATGTTACATTCACAGTGACCGATGACTGCGGTGTTCCAAAAATGCTTTTTGTTTGTGCAGATGGGAATTTCAACCAGAATCCTTTGCCCAGCGAAGCAGTTGTACCGATAGTGTATCCGCCATCATAATAGTAGGCGTTCGAAGTCGCTTCTGAAAACAAATTTGTGAATTCCATGTTTGCTGCTAAGACAGGCACACTCATTAAATTCCATCCTGAAAGGATATTGATCGAAGCAGATGAACCAGTTTGCTCTGTTACAGAATATGAAAAAGTCGGTCCGGTACTGCTTGAAACAACTGCGATACAAAGTCCTGCATATGCGAGATTATTATTTGCAATTGGTATTAAATAATTACCGTCGTTATCTGCATTCAGTGAAATTTCTGCCGATTGAACTAGTCCGGCATTTGTACGTGTTACAACTGTCACTTTGAAAACGTGGGGCGAATTAGCACCATTAAAAGAAACATAAAGATTATTAGAATTCACAACAGGATTTAAGCGAATAAAATTAGCCGAATATTTTGTGATACTACAATTAGTTGAGTTGTGTGGATATGTAGTTACAGTGCGACATAGAACTGCAAGAGGATATGCAGCAGCTTCACCATAAACCGGATGAGTGGTTGTTGCTCTTGAGTTTGTCAGAAAATTCCAAACAATGTATTCCCGAAAAGCTGCAGTAAATGTTGTGCTGTAAAATGAGGAAAGAATAGTATTGAAAGTTACGAACATATCTTCCCCAGGATTTGTCTGTCTTCTAAGCCAGATCCTTCTATTCAATAGGTTATTATGTTTCTCGCATAAGTAAAGCATCCAATTGCAGTCTTCATATCCTTGTCCGGCATCGAGCGAAGCACCAGGGGCTGTGAATGGAGAACCCGAGCTTGTAATATAATTGTAATAATCGTTCGTTGCGTCGTAGGCAATATCTTCCATCCAAGTCGCATCAAGTTCAATGAACCAGCTTGGCTCACTCCAATTGGCATACATGATTTGATGTGCATGTTTAAACTCATGAGCTGCAGTTACTTTCGCAGCCCCTTTTTGCTGACCGTCCGGATCTGTATTTGGAGGAAATCCAAGAAAATTATTGTGCATTACGATTCTTGTTAGCTGTCCTGAAACCCTTGTAGTATAACCGTAAGCCCCCATTGATTCGAAAGATATTGCATACTTTCCAGTACCGATAGGCGGGGCAAGATAACCCATCGTATCTATTTGATGCGCCCATGAATAATCAAAATATGATGCAATCCATTCAACGAAATCCGGTATCCCATTTGCATTTCCATCAGCAGCAGGCACTCCATTCGTTCCAGTTGTTTCATAAGTAAGCCGAAATTTCCCGCCGGGAGAATCATAAATTGCTAAAGGAGTAAGAGGCTCTTTTGGTGAAATGTATTTTTCGATTAAGGCAATATCCGAAGAAGAAAGTTGATCTTTATTCTTCTGGAATTCGATTATCATCTCAGTTGCACATTTCGATGGGTAATCATTTGCAAATTTGAATTGAGAGTCCAATCGATCTTTATCGAAAACGAAATAAAATTTATTCATCAAATAATCACGGAAAGATATTTCGCCGGCTTTGTATTTTTGATTTATCAGTTCAACGCCTTGCGATGTAAGCGAATGTGCGGATGCGGTTTCTAATAAAATTAGAATTGAAAAAATAGAGATTAAACCTCTAAAGATAACTTTCATACTTATTCCCTTTTCTATTGGATTTTTGGTTTATGATAGTAATATTTTTTTTTGTTTGCAAAGTGATTTTTCTGCGCTCTGCCATCGGATTATTTGAGGAGTAGCATCATCTTTGTTTCAACGGATGAGCCAGCACGAAGTTGATAGAAGTAAATTCCGCTGGACAATGGTCCGTCAGCCGACGGATGATCCGTCAGCTGACGGATGGAAAATGGAAAATGGTAATTGCCTGCGTTCTTTATTTCATCAACAAGTGTTGCTACTTCCCTTCCAAGCACATCATAAACTTTTAAAGAGACGTGACTAAAATTTGCAATTTGAAATTTGATATTTGAATTGCCGTTGAACGGATTGGGATAATTTTGAAATAATGTGAATGTTACTTTACTACTTGTAATTCTTTCATCAATAGAATTTACCACCGGCGGTTTGTATTTATATCGAAGAACAGATCCATTCTCACCAACGGCATAACCTGTAAGCGAATCGAGAAACTGTAATTCATAGATGGCTATGCTGTCGAGTGTTGGAATTACTTCCCAAGTTTTTGCTGAGTCTCTTGTTAACAAGAATTTTTTTTCAATTCCAATCGTAGACCAACCCTCGGTTGGCTTCCTGAAAGAAACAGAATGTGCAAATCCAAATATTTCGAGCGAACTATAGTCCCATGAAGATCCACCATTGGAAGAAATTACTGCACCTGTTCCAAACTCGTAATCACCTCCTACACCAATAATGTAAGTTGAATCTATTGCATCGATTTGTAAAATTGGTTCAGGTCCAACGGGCGTAGAAGCCCAATCGAGCCCAAAATTTACGGTTCGCCAAATCACTCCACCAACATCACGAATTCCGCCATTAGCAAATGCGAATTGTCTGGTTATAAATTTAAAATCTAAAATTGGAAAGCTAGAATAAGGACCTGGAGTAATATTAGTATTTTCCCAATTGATTCCACCATCTATTGTTCGATGAATTGTACCATTACCGGTTCCCAAGAATCCAATTAGTGAGTCGACAAAATGAATGCAATTCAAAAAAACATCTTTTTCAGGGAAATCAGAAATGTGCCAGAAACTCCCTCCGTTAGTTGTTGATAGAACAACTGAACCGATTGGCATTTCTTCAGAATAATTCCAAGCAATTGCCCATCCGAGTCTTTTATTGAGGAAGAAAATATCTCTAATCGCTCTATCGATCCCGCTGGATTGAACCTGCCAGTTGCTCCCACCGTCATTTGTGCGAATGATAACTCCAGAGTCTCCACCTATCCAACCAGAAAGTGAATCAACAAAAAAAACTTTTCTTAAATGTGTTGAAATAGGAGTAGATAGTTTTTTCCAATTGGAAGTAGAATCTGAATAGGAAATGCTGTAACTGAATATGATAATCAGCAGGCAGATGTGAATTGAGAATTTAGAGTTCATTTCATAAGTAAATTACGAAAAAAAATTGTTTCCAACACGGTTAAAAGCATTACGCATTAAATAATTTAAAGGGGTATAAAAACGAGTCATGTTAGGTAACGAAACTCATCCTCCAGCGAGGCTGTCTCAAAAGTAATATTTTGAGGCAGTCTTTTTTTTACAGCTACTTCCT
>CAZNDS010000063.1:0-4168 GCA_964571865.1 uncultured Ignavibacteriaceae bacterium
GAATTTAGACTATCCAATTAGGTTAAAGTATAGCTCAAAGAAAAATTCAAATTTAGAATTTTCTTTCTTTTCGCAGAATAGTCCTGAAAGTGTAGTGCTAAAGAGTGGAGAAGAATTTATCCTTCTTGATGCAAAGATTGATCGGATTAAGGTAAAAGTTTCGAATTTAGAATATGGATTCAGTTTAGCTCAGAATTACCCTAATCCATTCAATTCAAGTACATTAATTAATTTTGAAATCCCGAAGTCGGCTTATGCGACATTGAAACTATATGATTTACTTGGCAGGGAGCTAAAAATCTTGGTTCAGGGAAAACTTGAAGAAGGAAAACATTATATCAAGCTTGATGCTTTTGATCTGCCGAGCGGTGTATATTTCTATTCCCTAAACTGGGAAGGGAATTCGTTATCTAAAAGAATGATTTTAATAAAGTGAGGTTCACAATGTTCTTACGCAGTTTCTTTTTGAGTTTAATTCTTTTCTCGGTCATCAATTCACAAGCTCAGCAGCAACTTGAGTATTCAAAAATAAAGCTTACGATTCAGTCTCCGGCAGATTTTGAAAAGCTTCTTAATTCAGGGATTGATATTCATTGTCAGCTCGATAGAAAAAATATTACTTCTCCAGAACTTTGGGTTTCAGAAACAGAGATCGAACAATTAAAGCAACTAGGATTGAATTTCACTCTGCTTATTAAAAGCTGGGAGGAATATTATAAATCACAACCAAAACTCTCTGCTCATGAAGAGCATCTACTCAAAGAGAAATATGGAATAATGGGATTTGGATTTGGCTCGATGGGAGGATTTTACACTTTCAATGAAGTTGTTGCTCATCTTGATACGATGAGACTGCTTTACCCTAACTTAATCACGGCAAAGGTGAGCATTGGTAACTCCATTGAGAATAAACCAATTTGGATGGTGAAAATATCTGATAATCCAGATATCATCGAGAATGAACCTCAAGTTATGTATACTGCCTTAATGCATGCACGCGAACCGCAAGGAATGATGACACTGATGTATTATATGTATTATCTTTTAGAAAGATATGGGATTGATCCTGAAGCGACCTACTTAATTAATAATCGTGAAATGTATTTTATTCCGGTGTTAAATCCGGATGGATACGAATATAATCGCAGCACAAATCCAACCGGCGGAGGGATGTGGAGAAAGAACAGACGGAATAATGGCAGCAGCTTTGGAGTAGATTTGAATCGAAACTACGGACCTTACGAATATTGGAATGCACCTAATGGAGGTTCGAGCACAACTCCAAGCAGTGACACTTACCGCGGTACAGCGCCTTTTTCCGAACCTGAAGATGCTCGCATGAGAGATTTTCTCCTTACAAAAAAAATCAAAGCTGCATTAAATTACCATACATTTGGTAACCTGCTCATTTACCCGTATGGCGCTTTAGTTCGTGAAACTCCAGACTCATTGATATATCGTGAATATGCCCGCGATATGACGGCTTTCAATGGATATGTTTATGGAACAGATCAGCAGACTGTTGGTTACGCAACTCGCGGAAATTCAGACGATTATATGTACGACGGTGAACCATTTTCAATTCGTGGGAAAATATTTGCGATGACTCCTGAAGTTGGATCTTCATCGGATGGTTTCTGGCCAAGTCGAAGCCGAATATTTCCCTTAGCGCAAGAAAATGTTAAACCAAATTTATATTATGCATGGATTTCGGGAGAGTATCCTTCAATAGCGGGAAAATCTTTTGTTAAAAATGGCAGTTACATTATGCCAGGTGATTCTGTCCAATTAATAATCGAGTTAAAGAACAAGGGATTAAACAACGCATACAATGTTGGAGTTACATTTACCTCGCTATCAGCGTACTTAAATATTTTTAGTGGAAGCTCAATTACGCTAGATTCATTACAAAGTCGCGAATCAATTTCTACAAGTTCCAATCCAATGAAGTTCATTGTTTCTCCATTAACACCGAATGGGTCCAAACATAAAATTGTAGCGACAATTTCCATTAATGGAACTGCTCTTATACGAGACACAACTTCCATAATTATTGGCACACCATCCACTGTTTTTGCTGATAATTTTGAAAGCGGAACTTCAAATTGGACATTGACGAATACCTGGGGTACAACAACATCGACATCGAAATCACCGGTGAATTCGATCACAGACAGTCCTTCAGGGAATTATCCTGCGAACGTAAACACAAATTTATTAAAATCTCAACCGATTGATCTTAGCAATTCCGTACTTGCATCACTCGAGTTTTGGACAAGGTGGGACATTGAAGCATCGTGGGATTTCGGGCAGGTTCAAATCAGTTCCAATAATGGAAGCACTTGGACTTCACTCTCTGGAACATATACTCGTCCAGGTAGCGGTAAAGGAAAACAACCGACAGGTTCATTTGGTTACGATGGAACTCGAACTGATTGGGTGAAAGAAACAATGGCTCTATCAAATTTTGTTGGATTAAGCAATGTCAAGCTGAGATTTAATCTTCAGAGCGACGGTTCTGTCCAGAAAGATGGTTGGTACATTGATGATGTGATTATATACAGCTATCAAACATCTCCCAGCGGAACTACATCAAATTTTTCAACTATTGATGGATGGAATATAATTTCTGTTCCGTTAGAGGTCCCGGATTATAGAAAATCAATATTATTCCCGACCTCTGTTTCAAATGCTTATTGCTATAATAATGGTTATTTGGTGAAGGATACTCTGCAAGGTGGAAGCGGTTATTGGTTAAAATTTACTGGCAATCAAAATCATTCGATTACTGGAACACAGCAAAGCACGATCAATATTCCAGTGCAATCTGGCTGGAATTTAATCGGTGGATTGAATGGAAATGTTCCGGTTTCAAGTTTAGTTACGGTTCCGCCGGGAATTATTCAGGGACAAATTTTCGGATATAATAATAGTTATTACGCTGTGACCACGATTGACAAGGGTTTTGGTTATTGGCTGAAAAGTTCTCAGAACGGCATTCTAACAATGTCTCTTAGTTTTAATAAAGGCGATATCAATATTTCAAGAACTGAACCCGAAATAACTCTTTTGATTTCAGATGCCAATGGTAAAAGAGTAAAAATTTATCTTGATGAGAATCATGAAATAATTCGTTCAGAACTCCCGCCAATTCCACCAAAATCCATTTTGGATGTCAGATTTGAAGGTGATTATAATATCAGTTCCATTTCAGAAAATCCAATTTTACAAATCAATAATGCCGTCTATCCCATTCGTATATCGATCGAGAAGGGAAATACCGCACTTAAAATTGCTGACATTGTAAATGGAAAAATTGTCGATCAAGTATTGTCGAATGGAAATTCTGTTCTGATAGAAAATGCTGTGATAAACCAGGTGAGATTATCAAAATCAGAAAGTGTAAAGCAGTTTTATTTGTCTCAAAACTTTCCAAATCCGTTCAATCCAGTTACAAAAATCAAATTCCAAATCCCGTATCGCAGTTTTGTTACTCTGAAATTATTTGACATACTTGGAAGAGAAGTGACTTCTTTAGTAAACGGTCAAATTAATACTGGTGTATATGAGATCGAATATGATGCAAGTTCGATTGCGAGCGGAATGTACTTTTATCATCTCCAGGCAGGTGATTTTTCTGATATTAAGAAAATGATTGTAATAAAATAATTTTTGTATTAGATTTTAACGAGATTTATTACATAATTTTAAAATACCTCGTGGAGGAAATATGCGAAGATTTATTGCTTTCATTTTTCTGTTCATTGTTAGTTTAAGTTTTATTCATGCCCAACCGTCAAATCCGAAGTTTTCTAAATGGCAAATTCCAAGCTTTTTCCGCGGATATAATGTACTAAATGAATTTCCAAAATCTCTTCAGGATATCATTGCTCTTAAAGCATCAGGAGCAAACTATGCAATGCTTGGATGCTTCGGATTTCAAGATGTTGATTCACCCTATACTGTAAAACAAAATTATATTAACGACACTGATTCACTTGTAAAATACTGCCGAACCGCCGGAATTTATTATGCAATTGCAGTTCGTCAAGGTCCCGGGAGACGTGATGTTTATTTAGAATCGGCGGGATTAGCAAATAAATCCACTATCTGGAAGCGACTCGATGAACAAAAACTCTATGCTTCAATGCTCAAGGACATCACCGCG
>CAZNDS010000063.1:4178-9013 GCA_964571865.1 uncultured Ignavibacteriaceae bacterium
TTGTTGCAATTATTCCAATCGTCGAACCGAATCCGCTTTTCTATAATACTGCTTATCCTCCAGAACTATTTAAAAACAAATTAGACGCTGAAGGAATAAATATGAAAAATATTTATTCACTTCTGATTGATTCGATCCGCACAGCCTCGAGTGATATTCCAATCATAGTTCAAAATGTATCTTATTCGAGCGCAGAGTACTTTTCAATCCTAGAAAAGCAATCTGATCCTTATGCAGTATATGAATTTCACAGCTATCGCCCGCAGACTTATACTAAGCAGGAAACTCCTAATGCAAAAACTTATCCAGGAATGTATTTCAGCATTGAATGGTTTGCGAATATGCTGCATGATAAGAACTTTTTTAAAAGTACAATTTATGAATTTGTTTTTGCCTTTCAGGATAGCCATCATGTTCCAATTGTTATGGGAGAATTCGGTTTGATGAAGCAGCAAAATGGCGGAGTGCAATTTTTAACAGACATATCCGATATTGCACTAGAAAGAGGATTCCATTTTGCTTATTGGGATTGGAGACGCGGAGATAACATGTGGAATTATGAATTAATGGGTACAGATTACTGGAATGCCGTTAAAGCGAGTTTCACTAAACCGACAACTAGTGTTGCTTTTGGCGATAATATTATTCCTAATGAATTTAGAATTAGCTCATATCCAAATCCATTTAACTCAAAAACCAAAATTAAAATATTTTCACCGGTTAATGATTTTTTAACATTAAAATTATTTAGCATCCTCGGACAAGAAATTGCAACTTTATTTAGAGGACATATCTCTTCAGGTCAATTTGAGATCGAATTAGACTCTGAAAAATTTAACCTGGGCAGCAATCAATATTTCGTTCATGCTGCTTATAGTAATTCAATCCTTCAACCTATAGTGCATAAAATTATTCTCTTAAAGTAAACATGATATGTTAGTATGAAAAGTTCAATTTTTACTCTATTTATTTTCTTCAGCTTTATTCAATTGACAAATGCGCAGTATCCAAATGTACGCGTTAGTAGTCCATCTAGTACAGATCCAAATGAAACGAGCATAGCTATTAATCCAATTGATCCCACGAATTTAGTCGCAGGAGCTAATATTAGATATTTTTATTATTCAACTAATAGCGGCTCAACATGGACGCAGGGAAATATGTCATCACCCCTTGGAGTCTGGGGAGATCCATGTGTTATTTTCGATTTGTTTGGACATGTTTATTTTGGTCATCTTTCGAATCCTGCTTCTCCTGGTTATTGGATTGATAGAATTGTTGTTCAAAAATCAACAAATAAGGGAGTTACATGGAGTAGCGGAGTGGGTATTGGATTCAATCCTCCAGTTCGGGCTCAGGATAAAGAATGGATAGCTGTTGATTGGACTAATAGTCTATATCGTAATAATCTTTATATGGCATGGACGGAATTCGATAATTATGGCAGTTCAAACTCTAATGATAGCTCTCGAATATTATTTTCAAGATCGACTGATAGTGGAGAAACCTGGTCTGCTCCCTATCGAATTAGCGAAAAAGGAGGGGACTGTATAGATGAAGATAATACTGTTGAGGGAGCAGTTCCTGCTGTAGGTCCAAATGGTGAAGTTTATTTATCATGGGCAGGCCCACTTGGATTGGTTTTTGATAAATCGACTGACGGGGGAGCGACTTGGGGATTAGACAAAGTTATTACTTCAATTCCAGGTGGATGGGACTTCAATGTGCCAGGTATTTATCGATGTAATGGATTGCCCGTAACTGCTTGTGATATAAGCAATTCACCTTATAGAGGTAATATTTATATTAACTGGTCTGATCAGAGAAATGGAACAAATAACACGGATATTTTTATTGTCAAATCTACAAATGGCGGGACTACATGGACCAATCCTAAACGTGTAAATTCCGATATCGGGAGCAAGCATCAATTTTTTACTTGGATGGCTGTAGATCCAGGGACCGGGATCATCTACATTGTGTATTATGATCGACGAAACTATAGTGATAATCAGACTGATGTATATGTAGCACGTTCAACTGATGGAGGAGATACTTTTAATGAATTTAAAGTTTCCCAGTCACCATTCACGCCGACTTCCTCAGTGTTTTTCGGTGATTATACAAATATTGCAGCACTGAATGGAAAGGTTTATCCCATTTGGACAAGGCTGGAAAGTGGTCAACGAAGCGTTTGGATCGCAATAGTTCAAGATTCACTCCCAAATCAAGCGACTTCTACATTCTCCTCAAAAGCTGGCTGGAATCTTCTATCATCGCCACTGACAGTTGGAAACATGACTCCAAATACAGTTTTCCCTGGTGCAGTTTCATATGCCTATACATATGAAGATAATTATTCAATTAAGGATACACTTAAAGTAGGCCGTGGATACTGGTTAAAGTTCGATACTCCTCAAAATCATACTCTTATTGGAACGCAGTTACAAAACGTTGACATACCGATTCGCGCTGGATGGAATATCATTGGTTCACTAAACGGAAATATCCCAATAAACAGTATCTCTACAAATCCTCCAGGAATAATTTCATCCTCTTTTTTCGAGTATGATGGAGGTTATCAGACAGCATCTGAGATAAAAAAGGGAAGAGGGTATTGGATTAAGTCTAGTTCGGCCGGAACACTCAACTTAGCCATTTCAACATTTAAACCTCATCTCCAAAACTATGAATCTGATTTCTCTGGTTTATCTTCACTAATTTTCAGCGATGGAAATAATTTAAGTAGTTTATTCATTGCCCATAATGTTGTAGATCATTCAAAATTTGAATTACCTCCAAAACCACCTGCAGGAATTTTTGATATAAGATTTTCTGACAACTCTAAAATAATTTTGACAAATGAAAGAAAAGTTGTTCAGATTGCAGGAACTGATTTTCCACTCCGAATTCAATTCAAGAGTACACACTCGGATTTGAAAGTTCGATTAAGATTTTTGGATGGGACGAGTTTTATATTAATAGAAGGAACAGAGTTAAGTTTAAGTAATGAACAAACTACTTTCGAGATCGAAGTTATTGGAAGAATATCTGAAAAAATACTTTCCCAAAATTATCCGAATCCATTTAACTCAAAAACTAAAATTAATTTCTCTATTAGTGGTGAAAATCATAATCACAAACAAAAAGTGATGTTGAAAGTCTATGACGTGCTCGGACGATTAATAGCTGTTGCTTTAGAAGATGAAATCAACGTTGGATTCAGAACATTTGAATTTGATGCTGATAGATATAATTTAGTGAGCGGTGTTTATTTCTATGAATTAATTGCCATCGATCAAAGTTCTGGAAGTATTTTGCGAGAAGTTAAAAAAATGAATTATCTTAAATGAGAATAATTTTTTTTGGAACACCGGACTTCGCCTCGATTTGTCTTGATAAATTGATTGAGTCAAATCATACAGTTGAAGCAGTGGTCACCGTTCCTGACAAAGAAAAAGGGCGTGGAAAGAAAAAATCGTTTTCACCTGTCAAAGAGTTATCTCTTAAACACAATTTATTGGTTTTGCAGCCGGGGAACCTCCGTGATGAAACTTTTATAAATCAAATAAAAAGTATTGAGTTTGATGTTGGTGTAGTTGTCGCATTTAGAATTTTACCGAAGGAAGTTTATAGCATTGCACCTAAAGGAATGTTCAATCTTCATGGCTCGCTTCTGCCCAAATACAGGGGTGCAGCTCCGATTCAATGGGCGTTGATCAATGGAGAGAGGGAAACCGGTCTAACGACTTTTTTTCTTCAAGATAAAGTTGATACTGGGAATATAATTTTACAAGAGAGAGTCATAATAAAAAATGAGGATGACTTTGGTTCGCTCCATAATAGAATGGCAATATTGGGATCTGAATTAATTATTAAAACTTTGGATGAAATAAGTCGGGGCAAGGTTCAGACTAAAATCCAAGATGATGCTTATGCATCGAGCGCACCGAAAATAACTAAAGAGATGTGTTTGCTTGATTGGAACAGACCTGCAGTTAATATCCATAATTTAGTCCGAGGATTATCGCCAATTCCCTCAGCATTTACTGTGCTCGATAAAAAAATCATTAAAATATTTAAAACAGAAATCTCATCTGAAAATTCTTCTCGTCCTCCCGGAAGCATCGAGATAATTGGGAAAAACCTCTTTGTTCATACGACTGATAAAAAAATCTCGATTGAAATTCTTCAAATTGAGGGAAAAAGAAAAATGCCAATTTCGGAATTTTTACGAGGTTATCATTTCGTTGATTCAGTTTTCACTAAATCAGAGTCATAAATTTTTTCTCCGGATTTCGCATTCATTCAAGAACTTTTTTTCGTAAATTACTTTTGATTTTTAATCAAATGAGAATCCTAAGCACCTAATCATCCATAATTTTAAATGAAAATGGAGAGATATTTTATTAATAATGAAATTCAAATGATTAGACTATTAATCATTTGCGAACTTTTAATTACGAGAGGTGCTTATGAGTAAAAAAGACGAAAAAAAATATACCATGGAAACCCACCTTATTTACGGTCGGGCATTCACAGAGAAATGGGATTACAACCATCATGTAGTTCCACCTATTTCTTCATCAACTACTTTTAGACTGGATTCTGCCGAACGCGGTGCAAAAGGATTTTCTGAATTTGGGAATACATGTTTTTTGCCGGATGGTGAATCCCCCATCTATATTTATGACAGAATGGGTGAACCGAACAAAGAAATTCTTGAGGAGAATCTCGCCCTGGCTGAAATGGGAGAAACTGCTGTAACTTTTGCAACTGGGATGGGTGCAATCTCAGCAATTTTAGGTGTGCTAACTCAATCCGGCGATGAAATC
>CAZNDS010000063.1:9048-14332 GCA_964571865.1 uncultured Ignavibacteriaceae bacterium
GCACATTTTCTTTGCTCAATAATTGGTATCCAAGGTATAATATCGGAGTAAAGAAAATTGATATGACCAATCTTGAGAATTTGAAAAATGCAATTTCTGAGAAAACCAGAGTTGTATATTTTGAATCTCCTTCGAATCCGAATCTAGAAATTATCGATATCTCAGCAGTTACAAAGTTGGTCAAAGATATCAACTCGAAACGAGAAGAAAAATCTCAAATCAGAGTTGCGGTCGACAATACTTTTTCGACCCCATATTGTCAGAGACCCATTACATTCGGAGTTGATTTTGTAGTTCATTCTCTCACCAAAAATATTGGTGGATTCGGAACAGACATGGGAGGTGTAGTTGTTTGCCCGAAAAAATACCGCGATTCCATTATGCTCTATCGAAAAGATTTCGGTGCAGTGCTTGGTGCAAAAAGTGCTTGGCCTATCGTGGTTTATGGTCTCACTTCGCTACCTATTCGATTACAGAAGGAAATAAAATCAGCTTCTAAGATAGCAGAGTTTTTATCAAATCATCCTGCAATTTCATATGTTAATTATCCAGGACTTGCTTCATTTAAGTATCATGAAATTGCAAAAAAACAAATGATAGATTATGAAGGAAATTTTGCTCCGGGAAATATGATTTACTTCGGTATAAAGGGTAAAGATGTTGAAGAAGGAAAAGCAAACGGAAAGAAAATCATGGACTTCATTGCAGAAAACTCGTACACGATAACACTTGCAGTTAGTCTCGGACACATTAGAACATTGGTCGAACATCCGGGTTCGATGACACACTCAATGATTCCAGCTGATGAACAAATCCGAGAGGGAATCGATCCGACAGGAATTCGAATGTCTGTTGGTTTAGAAAATCCTGATGATATTATAAAAGATTTATCAGAGGCACTTTCGATTCTTTGATGCAGCCAGTAATCATTAGAAGCACCTTACTGAGTCAATTCAGGAATTTAGTTCACGGTGTTTCGACAGTCTTAGGTGGGGAGAATAACTCCCCATTTAAATTTAATCTCAGCCTGAATGTTGGGGATGAAGAAAAAAATGTTCGATTAAATCGCAACTTGTTTTTTGGTTCTCTTAATGTGAATGAAAAAAATGTTGTCTTTCAGGAACAAGTCCATAGGTGTCAGATTTCTTATTCAGTTAAGGGTGAACTCGTCAATGAAAATGATGCTCTGATAACTGATAAAAAAAACCTTTACTTAGTTGTTAATGTCGCAGACTGTATTCCGATATTAATTTATGAACCAACAAATAAGATAATTGCATCTGTACATTCTGGTTGGAGAGGAACAGAACAAGAAATAATTTCGCAATGTATCGATAAACTTGAAAAAGATTTTAATGTTGATCCAAAAGAATTATTCGTTTACTTCGGTCCATCAATTTGTAAAAACTGTTTTGAAGTTGGCGAGGATGTTGCTATTAAGTTTTCGAAAGAATACGTTACATCAAACTATAAAAAATATTTTGTCGATTTAGCAAGAATCAATTTTAGTATTTTGAAAAAAAGAGGTTTAAGGGAAGATCGAATACAAACTTCTGCACTCTGCACGTTTGAATTAAAAAAACTTTTGCATTCTTATAGACGCGATAAACGCAATTCGGGCCGAATGTTTGCAATTATCGGAATTGCACATTGAATCCCAGATTGTTAATACCTGCTGCATATATTGCGGTGTGCCTATTTTGGGGATCGAGTTGGTTAATTATACAATTGAGTCTCCCATATTTTCCGCCGATGCTAAACATTGGGATGCGGTTTTTTGTAGCATCTATTGTAGTATTGATGCTTATGAAATTAAATGGGATATCTTTGATGCTCGATGTCAAATCAATAAGAATTTATCTCATACTTGCACTCTTCTCATATGCAATCCCGTTTTGGATGGTATATTGGGCAGAAAGTCATATCCCTTCATCACTTGCCTCAATACTTTTTGGAGTCTATCCATTTGCAGTTGCAATTATTTCAAGTATTTTTATTACTGATGAGAGACTAACTGCACCGCGAATAATTGGGATCTCGATGGCATTCATCGGCTTAGTGCTAATATTTTCCGATAGTTTAAATATTGAAATTGAAAACTATTTAACAGGAATGATTTTAGTTGTTATAAGTGCGATCATGCAAGCTGGCATTTCAGTCTTGATAAAAAAGCACGGCGGACATCTAAATCCGCTGAGCATGAATTTCATTCCTTTCTTATTTGCATCAATTGGATTGATTGTTTTTAGCTTCTTATTTGAAGACCTTAGCAATGTTTCTTTCACAATAACTTCTGTAAGTTATATTCTTTACCTTGCTTTGATTGTTACGGTTTTTAACTTCACTGCTTATTATTGGTTGATGAAAAAAATTAGCGTTGTGATTCTTGCTCTTACATCGTTCATAACACCGATTGTTGCTGTAATTGTTGGATGGCTCATTCATGGTGAAAAATTGAATGACAATGTTTTTCTTGGATCGTTTTTTGTTCTATTCGGGATAATTATTGTAAATTGGCGAGGATTAATTAAGTTATATCATCAAAAGACTTTAAAGAGTATCTAAAAAATGACGAGCAGTTTAAAATTAACCAATGCTGTTTTTTATGCATATCACGGTGTCTTTACTGAGGAGCACAATCTTGGAAGAAAATTTGAAGTGGATGCAGAGTTGTTTTATGATTTTAAAAAAGCTTCTGAAACGGATAATTTAGATGATGCGATAGATTATGTCTCTGTCTATAAATACATTCATGATATTTTGACTGCCAACAAATTTTATCTTGTCGAAAAAATTTCTTTTCTTATTGCCGAAATGATTCTGAAAAAGTTTAAAAAGGTAAGTCGAGTAATTATTAACGTTAGGAAGTGCAATCCGCCTGTCGGGGGTTTGATTGACAATGTTGAAGCTAAAATTGAATTAGATCGGAACAATGTTTGAAATTTATCTATCCCTTGGATCAAATGCGGGAAATAGATTTTTGAATGTAATGAAAACATTAATATTGCTTGAACAATCGCCTCAAATTAGTATTGACAAAGTATCGTCAATTTATAAAACCGAACCATATGGTTACAAAGATCAAAAAGAATTCTTAAATTTAGTTGTGAAGATTAGTTCAAATCTTGTACCGAAAGAATTATTCTGCTGTTTGAAAAATATTGAACTAGAAGTTGGTAGAGTTTTAAGAGATAGATGGCATGAACGCGAGATTGATATTGACATTCTATTTTTTGGAGATGAAAAAATTGATGATGGGACGATTGTGATTCCTCATCCAGATCTACAGAATAGAAGATTTGTACTTCAACCCCTGTGCGAAATTAATAATAAGTATCGACATCCAGTAATCGGCAAATCAGCTCAGGAAATGCTGGCGGAATTGAAAGATAATTTAATCGTTGAAAGACTAAATTGACCATGTCTGGAGAAATTCAAAAAAAAGATATACGATATATTGCTATTGAAGGAGTAATCGGTGCGGGTAAAACTACACTTGCAAAACTTCTTACAGAAAAACTAAAAGCAGAGCTGGTACTCGAACAATTTGAAGCTAATCCTTTTCTCGATAAATTTTATTCGGATAGAAAGAGATATGCATTTCAAACTCAAATATTTTTCTTGCTAAACCGTTTCCAGCAGCAGCAAAGTATTGTACAATCAAATTTGTTTTCTGAATATTTGGTAAGTGACTACATTTTTGAAAAAGATAAAATATTTGCATATCTGAATCTTGCTGGAGATGAATTGAAACTTTATGAAACTGTTGCTTCCCAGCTTGAAAAAAGTGTAATTAAACCCGATATAGTAATTTATTTGCAGGCAAGCGTTGATAGATTGATGGATAACATTCATAAACGAAATCGCGAAATGGAAAAAAACATGCAGCGAAGTTATATCGAACAGCTTGCTGATGCTTACAATCATTTTTTCTTTATGTATAAATCAACGCCATTACTTATTGTTAATGCCACTGAAATGGATTTCCTAAAAAATCAAAAGGATCTTGATGAATTGGTTAAGCTTATATTCAGAAAAGATAGGGCTTTAGTTGAATACTACTCTCCCGAACCGAAAGGATTGCTATAAGTGTTAAGAGTAATATTTTATGCGATACTGTTTTATTTGGCTTTTCGATTTATAAAACTGATCGCCGAGAAATATTTGTACCCAAACAATCAAAAAAATAGTTTTCAAAAGAAGCATAAGAAAGAAATAATTGATGTTGATTATGAAGAAGTTGATGAAAATGATAAGGGCAAACTGTAACTATTCAATTTCAAATTGAAACTCACTTCATTGAAAAGAATATTCATAAATTTTCTTAAAATATTTTTTACTGCTCCGAATTCAAATCTTCCTACCCCAAGTGAAATTAAAAATGTTCTGATAATTCGTCAGCATAATCAATTTGGAGATATGCTGACTTCAGTTCCTTTATTCCGTGCATTGAATAAAAACATACCCGATTGCAAAATTACTTTGATTGCCAGCCCGGATAACATTAAAGCTGTAAATCAGAATGAAATGATATCTAACATAATTCTATTCGACAAGAAAAAATTATTCTCGGCAAGCTATGTTAAATATTTAATAAGAAATCTAAGGGGAAAAGAATTTGAACTTGGTTTAGTTCCAGTTACTGTTTCGATTTCATTCACAAGTGGATTCCTTTTGAGAATGGCAAAATGCAAATACAGAATCGGCCCCGGCTCTTTAGATGGAAAAATATTTTCCGGAAGATTTATGTTCAATTCTGCAGTTGATTTCGATTGGCGTGAAAATAAAGACGTTCATATTTCCATAAGAATACTGAAAATTCTTGAACCGCTTAGGATTCACACAGAGAATTTACAAAGTCACATTTTAATAACCGAAACGGATCGACTTTATGCAAATGAATTTTTCAGTGGAACCGAAAAACTGAAAATAGGCCTTCATATTGGCGCCGGAAAAATTCAAAACCGCTGGAGTGTATCAAAGTTTGCCGAACTGATGAATAGACTTAATTCAAAGTTCAGTCCGTTTTACTTTTTAACGATTGGACAAATGGACGAAGAATTATTTACTGAATTAAAAAAGAAAGTTCAATTTGATTTAACTCCAATGCGAACACAAACCATACCGCAGATTGCAGCTGTGATCGATAAATCCGATTTATTCATTTCAAACGATACAGGAATAATGCATGTTGCAGGTGCCACTAATTGTCCATTGATCTCTTTATTTGGCCCAACAAATCCAAACATGTGGTCACCTATTGGGAAAAAAAAATATTTTATAA
>CAZNDS010000064.1:0-14315 GCA_964571865.1 uncultured Ignavibacteriaceae bacterium
TTTTTCTAATGGCGGTCATTAGAAATTGTTACCTAATGACAAATTTGGGATTATTCAAGACTATTGAGCACTTCTCTGATAAAATTATGAAGTGGTTGACATTACTATCATATTTTTTTACTTTCAAATAAACAATAAAACACTAAAGGAGTTATAATGAAAAAATTACTAACATTTCTTCTTGTTCTTCTCGTTTCTTCTCTTTCCTATTCACAAGTTCGACTTTCTACCGCTTATAATTATCCGACTATCCCCGGGACATCTCAAGACTCTGTTTTGAATGGACTGAAAAGTATCCGCGGATGTTATTTTGATAACGATATGGATGGCGATGGAAAGTCAGAAATGGCTGTAACAAACTATTTTGATCTGGGTCGTATTCATCTATTTGAAACCGTTGGGAACGATTCAATAAAATTAGTTTGGACATCTCCAAAAGTTACAAGTGCCGGTGGCGGGTCAACGCCACGTTATGTGTTATTTGGTGATTTGGATAATGATGGGAAGAAGGAAATAATTTTCCAAAGCAGTGGCAACGGTATCTTTATTTTTGAATGGGATGGAGTTGTCGGCAGCGATAATTATGGAACAATCCCGTCACAAGTAATAAACTCAACAACCTTACCGGAAATGACTGGAGTAAGCGGGAATACTGAATATATGGAAATCGGTGATATTGATACCGACGGACAGAATGAACTGTTAGTGTTCTACAATTCCTCTCCAAGTACGAATGATAAATTTTTCATCATTAGTGCGATTGGAGATTGGAACACAAACGATCCCGGATTCTCTGGCTTCACTGCTGAATACTCAAAAAGCAGAGTAGATCTTGCTAATTGGGGAATGAATGGCGGAACGCCCTATTCCATGCATATTGCCCAATTTGACGGAGCAGGCAATAAAGAATTATTATTCCAAGCCTGGAATAAAAAAAATGTATCACCAGTTAGAATCCCGAATGCAAACACTTATCTTGAAGCGGATACGACGACTGGAAATCAAAATTACTTCCTAACAGGAACTTATGACGATGTTGCCTTATTTGGTGGAGGAACATTCGATGTCGATAAAGATGGCAGAGAAGAAGTTTACTTACCAAATTATCATTCACCAGGATCAGGAAGTCCTTATATGGGCACTGTTCACATGATAAGTTATAATTCTGGAGAATCTACAGCAATCATAGATTCAACAAATGTAACTACATTAAATTTCAAAGATGCCGGAGTTATTGATGATGGTCTTGTAACATTCGGTTTTGGCTATGGCGATATTGACAAAGACGGAAAACCGAACATTTACACGTCGAGCACATACGGGAACACGGGTTGTAATGTTCTCACTGCAGAATTCCAAGGTGGAGACAAGAGAAATCTGGCGAATTGGACGTTCTCAAAACTTTATGGCGGCGATCCAACTATTTATACAACTAGAATTATCAAAGATTCTCTCGGGAAGAAAGATACTACACTCACCATCGAGAATGCATTCGCTTCGAAGATATTTGCTCGATATACAGATTTCGATAAAGATGGATTCGAGGATATTTTGCTTCCTTATCAAGCTTTATCAGATAGTGTAACTAACATAACATTAACTTGGAACTCCAGTACGAGTAAGTTCGACTCAGTAAGTTCAAGAGCACCAAATCCAAAACGATGGAGTTTCAGAATAATCGAAGGTACAAAAACAACAAACGTTGAAGAAAAAGATTTAACTGTTATTACTCCCGACTATTATCAGCTATATCAAAATTATCCGAATCCATTCAATCCATCTACTGAAATTTCTTTCTATCTTCCGATTGCCGATAAAATTTCATTGAAAATCTATAATCAGCTCGGACAAGAAGTAAGAACATTGATTGCTGAAAGAGAACATCTCAGTGGAAAACATTCAGTTGTATGGGATGGAAAGAATAATCTGGGAAGTCAAATCTCAAGCGGACTATACATCGCCCAATTGAAATTTGGTAACTTCAGTAAAGAAATTAAAATGTTGATGATTAAATGACAACGTAATTTAATCAGAAATCCCGAACTCACGGGAATGATGCTGAAGTAATTCCATTGGTTCGTAACAAAAAAGCCCGAGTTAATTCGGGCTTTTTTTTATGTGTACTAAATTTTGCCGGATATCAGATCAGGTACTCTGACACCTTAAATTTGAAATTCGGCTGCATATTTATCATACTCGCGGGCGAATTGGGTTTCAGGAAAATCCTTTTTCATTTGATCGAGAATTTTCTTTGCTTTAACCTTATCACCTGCTAAAGCATAAGTTCTTGCTGCATTAGTCAAGTATTCAGGAGTGACGGCAGCATTTTTTACGACATTAGCTGCTTTCATAAAATATTCGGATGCATTTTTTAGATCATTCTTGACTTCATAACACGAAGCTAAACCTGCATATGCTGCGGCTTTCATTAAATCGATATCACCTGAATAATCATCATAATATTTCTTTGCTTCATCAATATTGCCAAGACTCATGAAGGAATTCGCCAGATAAAGTTTTGCTGTTTCGCCTGATTCTGTACTTCCAAGATCTTCAACCAAAGCTTTCAATCCTCGAATGTTCTTTCCCGGTACTCCATCAATTGCCTGCCGATAAGAAGCTTGATCATATAATTTCAAAACTCGAGCAAGCTGAGTATTTGCGATCTCTTCATTCTCTTTCGATTTATTCATTAAAAATATTACAACAAAAACTATCAGAACTACGGATCCCAGACTGCCAAGAACGATTTTTTGGTAGTTCAGATAAAAATTCTTAACCTTAAAGTAATTCTCAACGAGTTTATCCTGTTTAATTTCTCTTTTACTTATTTTCTTTTTTGGAACTAACATTTATAACCTTTTCTAAATTAATTTCAATTGCAAAAATAATAAAACTTTCGTTCGGTTAAAAGATTCCATCTTTCAATACTCAATCTGAAATATGAAAAGATGGAATCTTTAACTCCCCAAGCCAAAACGAATGTGATTTGAAAAAATCCAGGCATTCCCGTCCAAATAAACTTCAACGCGATAAACGCCATAATTAACAATTTCCCAAATTCCTTCTGATCCAAAAGTCGTATCAATTACTTCGCCATTTTTTACGAATTTCATTTCACCAATCACATGTGGTAAGTTCACTCGGAAACGAGCATTTTTAACGCTGTTTGGAATATCTTCTCCCATCTGGTAAATTTTGTTCCCAGCTTCGGCGAAAAACTTAAATCCTTTAGTGTCAGCATGATAAAAATTACCGATGTAGCATCTTCCATCTTTCAGGGAGGAATAAATCATTTCTTTATTCAGCTTTATGCTCTCTGGAGAAGTATCTTTATTTAATTCTTGTGGACAGAGGACAACTGTACGCACTGATTTGAATAATACTTTATAAGGGAAAATTTCAACCTCAAAAAAACCTAAAACATTTTGCTTATGAGCATGAGCATCAACACCACCGATTCCAACGATTTTCCTTTTTAGAGCAATTTGGTCCCAAATCTTCAAAGCATTCGCATCAGGCGCTGAAACTGATTTTAACGGATGAATAAAACGCTGGTACTTGTTTTGTTCTGTTAGTCCTTCCATCCATTCAGACATGTGATTCCATACTTCTATTCCAGTAAAGTATTCACTATCCCAAGCTGTCCATGGATAAGGTGGATGTCTTTCCATATGATTACGTTTTTCAAATGGATGAGCGATAAATCCAAATCCGCCTTCGTCATTGATACGCTTAACATATTCTTGAGCGGAGAGTCTATTGTCGAACGTATTAGTTATTCCAAAAGCAAGATAATGGTTCTCATTTTTTTGATCGTTGATTTCAGTTCCGATTAAGACGAGAGTGTGATCGTACCATCCTTCGAGTCCATCTTTTAATGGACGGAGAGTATTATGGTCCGTCATTAAAACAACATTTACACCGACTTCGGAAGCATACCGTGCGATCTCTGGAATTTCTCCTGAGCCATCAGAATATTTGGAATGAACATGAATTACGGAACTTATTTCGTACATTGAGAGGAACTAACGAAGAATTTTATTGTAAATTTTTCAATGCTTCTTTTGCAAGTTTGCCATACTCAGAATTTGACAATGCAAGTTTTTCCCAAACCTTTTTTGCATCGTTCTTATTGCCTTGAGTTACATAAATAATTCCAAGATTGTAAGAAGCGAGTTCATTTTTCGGTTCAAGTTTTAAAATTGAGTTCAGATACTTTTCTGCTTTCGGAATGTCCTGCATTCTATAATTCAACTCAGCAAGTGCGAACATAACATCTTTACGTTTTGGATCTATTTTTAAAATCTTTTCAAAATAGACTGCAGATTCATTCATATTATGAGCTTCTGTATAAAGCTCGGCCAATTCTGCTAATGCTGCTGTGTCTTTAGGATTTTTTTCTGTATGAACTTTCAAAGAATCAATTATTTTGAGAAATGTCTGATTAACATTTGATTTACCCGGCATTCCATGCGGTGCTTTCATACTGCTGTGGACATCATCATCCGGCATATTGCTTTCAGAAAATTCCTTCTCACCAGGTGAATCAGATCGAGAAATAATTACATAAGTTAAAAGAGCAATTACTAAAACAGCTAAAATTATATAAACATATTTAAAGTTGAATTTCATTTTTCCTAATCGACCTCATATAAAGTTTTGTATTGAACTTTTTTGCCGGCAATACAAGTGGATGTAATGTCATAAACTAAATTTCCAATTTCCTCTGTGGGAACATCATCAAAATTTTCAAAATCTTCAGAATTCTTGAAAATGTAAACTTCTTCAAAATGATTTTTTCTCTTCTCATCGCGAAAAACTACATATTCGTACTCACGTCCTTGCATTAAAGATTTAAGTTTTGAAATCTTTTCAAGATACATTTCAAGTTTTTCTTCGCTGACTTGATATTCTGCACTAAAAATTACTCGGGCCATATATTCTCCATGTTTCTTTCCAATTTCCCCGTTTTTTGCAAATTTACGAAGCTATTGTTTCAACTCCAATTAAATATTGGATAAATCGATCTTTCCTTCAAAAACCTTTTTTGCTGGTCCTGTCAAAGTAATATTCGTAAACTTAATTCCGTCATAATTGAAATCAACTTCCAAAAACTCCCCTCCAAAAGTCTTTATTCTAATTGGTGTTTCAAGTTCTTTCACCAAAAAGGTAATAATTGCAGATGAAACACAGCCCGAACCACAAGCTAAAGTTTCGGATTCCACTCCACGCTCATAGGTTCTGATCGATAATTGGTTTTTGTCAGTTATCTGAATGAAATTCACATTTAATCCATCAGGAGCGAAATCCGTGTGAAACCTTAATTCTCTGCCGAGAGAATTGACATCAACCAATGCTAAATTGTTTACGACAGATTGTATATCCGATGGATTGATAAGAATGTCATCTACAAATATGACTAAATGTTTGGATCCAATATCAACATAATTTGAATTGAAGAACTGTCTGGGAGTTTCAACTTTGAAATTTAATTTGATATTAAGTGGCGAATTAATCCACTGCCGGATGTTAGTATCGCTGATTACTTCAGTTTTAAATGTCTGCCCAACAAATTCAAACTGAGTTGTTCGACCAATTTTTCCTTTTTCGTAAAGATATTTGACTGCACATCGAGCGCCATTTGCACACAGTGCACCTTCCGAACCATCGGAGTTGTAGTAGAAGACTTTGAAATCCAACGTTTTTGATTTATGAATCGTTAGAATGCCATCAGCCCCAATTCCATAATTTCTGCTGCAAAGAATTCTGATCTTATCCGCATTAAGCTCAAGTGATTCATCGTCGAAGAGGATAAAATCATTCCCCGCACCAGTCATTTTTGTAAAAGATTTAACTGACATTATTATCTTAACTCACCCCAAAGATAATAAGATTTCCATTCTTGATAATAAAAAAAAGAGCCAATCAGGAGATAAAAACTTTTTATAAGTTACGAGAGGAAGGGATAAAAATATTTTCTAAACAAGACTAATAGTGATACTTACTCTTTTACACGTCTTAAAAGAAACATTCCGCAAATAAAAAACACTCCGACCGAAAGAATTGCTAATCGTTGACTTCCACTCGACCAGGAAATCAATCCAAAAACCAACGGACCTAAAACTGCGGAAGATTTTCCAAAGAAAGAATAAAATCCGAAGAACTCTGTTTTTTTATCAGATGGAGTTAGTTTACTCATTAAGCTTCTGCTGACTGATTGAGTTGAGCCCATTCCTAAACCAGCCGTAGCTCCCACAACAAAAAATATTTCTTTCGAATCGACTAACGAGGCACTTACAATTACAATTAACCAGAGAAAAAGTGTAATGAAGATGGTTCTCTTTTGTCCGACTGAATCTGCAACTATTCCGAAAACAACTGAACCAATAACTGCAGTCGTCTGAGCAATCATGAAAAAGATTGTCAGCTCTGTTAAAGAGAATTGAAGTGTGCTTTTTGCATAGATGCCAGAGAAATAAATTGCTGTGTTCACTCCTTCAATGTAAAAGAAGAAAGCAATTAAAAATGCTGCAAGATTCTTGTATTGTTTGAGGTGAGTTAGAGTAAACTTTACTCTATTAATCCCAATCCTGATGTAAGATTGATTAACTGATACAGGCTTTTTCGAATCATGCAAGTAAAAGAATAAAGGGAGTGCGAAAATCAAGAAAAAAATTGCGGAGACGGGAAATGTCATGCGAACTAAATCATTTAACACAAGTGGATATACTATCACAAGTGATAGTAAAGAACCCACATACCCCATTGCATAACCATAGCCGGAAGTTCGTCCGAAGTTTTTTTCTTCTGTGATTTCGGGTAAAAATGCATCATAAAAAACCAAGCCAGCTTCAAATCCAATATTCGCAATAATAAAAAGCAAAATTCCAGTAATGATCATTCCCCCCTCAACGAAATAGAGCAGAGATGAAAACAGAATACACAATAAAGTGAAAAACAGTAAAAATCTTTTCTTACCCGCAGAATGGTCTGCAATTGCACCGAGAATTGGTGAAATCAAAGCAACGATTAACATTGAAATGCTCGTGCCCAAACTCCAATAAAAATCACCGATTGGCTGGTTCCCTGCAATGGTCTCCTTGAAGTAGACTGCAAATACAAAAGTTACAATCGTGATAGAAAACGATGTGTTAGCAAAATCGAATAACGTCCAAACAAAAATTTTTCGGTAAGCTTTAGAGAAAAGTTTTTTGAAATTCAATTATTAGAATCGGCTTTGTTTTCGACTAGCCCCCGCCCCTTTTTAATTATTTTATTTTGATTCTTTAGACGCTTTAAAATAGCATCTAGAACACCGTTGATAAATTTATCACTGTGATCAGTACTGAATCTTTTAGCAATCTCAAGTACTTCGTTGATCGATACTTTTGTCGGAATATCAGGGAAATAGAGCATTTCACAGACAGCCATTCGGATAAGAATTTTGTCAATTATTGCAATCCTGTTAATATCCCAATTTTTTGCCGTCTCAATTATTAGCTCATCAAATTCCGAAACGTGTTCCACAGTTCTAAATGTTAGTAATTTTATAAAATTGGTGGTTTCATCAGAATCTATATCCGCCGTAATGTCATTAATTAGAAAATCTAAAGATTCATTTGAAAGTTCATATGCATAAAGAATCTGAAGTACTTTTTCTCGCAATTGTCGTCTAGTCGAATTCATTTTCCAATATTAAAATCTTTTGTGTCGTTGCATTAGTATTACTAAATTCCGAATAACCAGTACAAAGTTAAAGAAACGGCATCTCGAATCCTAAACCAAATTTCAGAAACAAAATCGAGTTTATGACCAGAACGAACTAATTTGAGATTCATGTTATGAAACTTTGCAATTTCAGAAATTCTTCTCAGATGAAATTGATCCGAGACAACAATTATTTTTGAGTACTGCAACTCATTTACAATTTTACCCCTAATGAATTTCATTTGTTCGAGTGTATTAGTTGTTTTTTCCTCTTTAATGATGTCTGATTTGGGTACACCCATTTTAAGCAATTCTCGTTCAGAGACATCTGCCTCGGTCATCTCACCAGGCGCATTAGCTCCCGTGATAATTATCTTATCACAAATTCTTCTTCTATAGAGTTGATTCGCCTTTTGCAATCGACCTTCAAGCACAGGACTGGCTCGGTTATTACTCCAAACCGCCGCACCTGGAATCAAAACTGCGTCGTATTTGCTGCCTGGCTTAATAATTTCATTCGATTCATCCTGCAGTGTGAGTGTCGAAGTAAATGAAAAAAGTAGAATAAGTATAAAGAGTAAAAAAGAATAAATAAAACTTTTGAAAATTGGATTTCGAGATTTAGTGAATGTGAAAAGGGCAATGTTGAATAATAGTACGAATTTAACTGTTTGATATATGATGAAAAAAAAAGCTCTGAATATTTTGTCGGGAGCAAAACCCAGTGTATAAATCAAGACTTTGTGAAGATCGAGCTGAATGAAAAAGTCATTCAATAAAAGAGGCACAAACGAAAAAAGAGATAGGTTTAATAAAATTTGAATCCGAAATATTTCAACCCTATGAATAAAAAATAGTAGATAAAACAACAATATGAGTATCGTCATAGAGAAACCAAGATTAAGAAAATTGCCCGTCAACATAATTTCAAGGTCAGCGAAATTTAAGTCTTGCGATCGATACTTCACTGAGTACAGATAGATAAGATTTAGAATTTCAAAAACACAAATTAGAAGCACCAATATTCTCTTTCTCAGAGAGCTGTCAATCTTCCTTTTTTTCAACCTGCCGCCTCAAACGGATTTAAGAATATTTGTGGCAGCGTGCCCCCTCTTTCCCAGACTATTTTACTTTTTATTTCAAAAGTCTTTTGAATCAATTCCTCGGTGAAAACTTCAGCAGTAGGACCATCTTTCAATATTGTTCCTTCTTTAAGAAAAATTATTCGGTTGCTGTATAGTGCAGATAAATTAATATCGTGTGAAACGGAGATAATGGTCTTACCCTTCTCATTGATTTTTTTCAAGTAATTGAAAATAGCAATTTGATGTTTGAGATCTAAATGAGTGCTCGGCTCATCAAGGAGTAAAATTTCAGAATCTTGTGCGAGTGCCCTTGCGAGTATAACCTTTTGTAGTTCACCACCGGATATTTCATTGATACTTTTTTTTCTCAAGTCTTCGATATTTAATGTTTGCATCATACTTTCAACGATACTGATGTCCTTATCACTTTCGAATCCGTACAAACCAAAGTAAGGCGTGCGCCCCATTAAAATGATCTCAAAGACTGAATAAGGGAAGACTGAATAAAATTTTTGAGGCACATAACTCACCAACTTATAAAAAGTTTTTAGATTATAATCTTTATATGATATATTCTTTAACGACACTGAACCTTCAGTTGGGATCAAGAGTCTCGCGATGATTTTTAAGAGTGTAGTCTTCCCAGAACCATTTGGACCGATGATGCTGAGAAAATCCCCTTTATCTATTTTGAACGAAATATTATTTAAAACTTTTTTCTCAGAAGGTGTGCCATAATAAACAAACGATAAATTTTTAATTTCCAGAGAACTCACAAGAAAAATTTACAACTTTAATTTGGAGCAAACAATAAAACTTTTTTTAATTCTTCCAGATTATTTATTGGCGACTGACAAGTAAAATCTTTACATATAAAAACACTGATTCTATTTTCTATCGTTCCTTTATGTTTTAAATATTTAAATTTTTGATCGAGCAGTTCGTCAGCATAAATCAAAATGTCATTCGGATAATAATTTTTCAAAATTACGTCCTGAAATTCTCTGAATTCTCTTTCATCATTCCCGCGAAAAAGAATAATTTCCCGTGAACTGTATTCGGTCCATAATGATCCACTAAGCATACAACCGAATCCCAATGGATTCTTTACCATGTTTTCAGTCATTGTTTGCAGCAAGTCCTCGCTTATTTTAAGGTATGATTCATTTTCTAATATTTTACCCAATTTGAATAAGAGAACAGCAGCTGACGAATTGCCTGAAGGAACAGCATTATCAAAAAATTGTGTGGGACGAATAATTAGATCATTTGAATCGGAACAAGTTTGATAAAAATGTTTTTCTTCCCGATTGTAAAATTTTTCTAAAACAATTTTCGAAAGGGCGAGAGCTTCCCTAAGATATTTAACATTTGAAGAAATTTCGTATAGGTTGATCAATCCAATTGAAAGATTTGTGTAATCTTCTAGGAATCCATTGATTTTGCACTTTCCATTTCTATACGAGTGATAAAGCTTATCTTGATGTTTCATGTATGTCAAAATGAATCCGGCATTTTTTTCCGCCGCCTCAACATATTTTTTGTTATTGGTGATTTTATATCCATAGCAAAAAGCTGTAATCATTAAGGCATTCCAATCGACAAGAATTTTATCGTCAGTTAGTGGTTTTACTCTTTTTGCTCTTTTTTTCAATAAAGTACTTTTGCATTTTTCAATTGCAAATTCAACTGTTTCTGTATTCATATCAATAGAAGCTGCAATATCCTCAATCCTCTCTTCAACATGTAAAATATTTTTTCCCTCAAAATTTCCACCTTCAGTAATGTTGAAATAACGAATAAACATTTTCGCTTCTTCAGGATTGAGAATATCAAGCATCTGTTTTTTTGTCCATGTATAATAATTTCCTTCTTCACCTTCGGAATCTGCATCTTGAGTTGAATAAAAGCCGCCTTCTTCTCCCGTCATTTCCCTCAAAATAAATTCAAGAGTCTCCACAACCTTTTTCCTATAAAAGTTATTTTGTGTTACTAAATAAAGTTTAGCTAATAAAGTTACTAGCAGCGCATTATCGTAAAGCATCTTTTCAAAGTGAGGTACAAGCCATTTCGAATCTGTCGAATATCTGTGGAATCCGCCACCCAAATGATCATACAATCCACCATTAGACATCTTTTTAACGCTTGTTTCAACAATCTCCAAAATTTCTTTGTTCCTATCGATGCAATAAATATCAAGAAGAAAAGTCAAAACCATCGGACTCGGAAATTTAGGAGCTGAGCCAAATCCTCCAAATTCACTGTCATAATTTTCTTTGATTATACTTATTATTTGCTTATAAAATATTTTTTCAAAAAAATCACTCTCACATCTAACACTGTTCAATTGCTGAAGAGAATTCTGTATCGAATTGACGTTTTCATTTATCTCCTGGCGTTTCTCTTGATAAAGTTTATGAATCCAATTTAAAACTTTTCTGAAGCCAGCTCTGCCGTATCTATCCTCAGGCGGAAAGTACGTTCCGCCATAAAAAGGAATTTTATCAGGTGTAAGAAACACAGTCATTGGCCAACCGCCGTTTCCTGTTGTTAGTTGGACAAAACCCATATAGATATTGTCAATATCTGGCCTTTCCTCTCTATCGACTTTCACATTGACAAAATATTTATTCATTATTTCTGCAATCTCTGCATTTTCGAAACTTTCCTTTTCCATCACATGACACCAGTGGCAAGCACTATAACCAATGCTAAGCAGAATAGGTTTATCTTCTTTCTTGGCTTTCGTAAACGCCTCATCGCTCCAAGGAAACCAGTCTACAGGATTATGAGCATGTTGGAGTAAATAAGGGCTTGACTCGTTAATTAATCGGTTTGTCTTTTTCATTATGACTTTTTAATAGGATATTTTCTTTTACAAATTACTTAACAAATATCTAAATCTAAAAATTCACGGAATAAATATTTAATTGGGGTGTAAAAAAGAATCATGTTGAACTCATAGTATTAATATCTAATGGGCACCTCTAAAATCTCAAATGACAAGCACCAAAAGACAAACAAATTCCAAATTCAAAAAACGAAATTTCAAACAAATACAGTTTTTGCTTTGTTTTGGTCATTTGTATTTAGGTTACTGGCTCTTATTTGAGATTTGTTTTTGTGATTTGAGTTTTTAGAGGTTTAACCTGAACCCATATTAGTGGACACAAAAATAATTCATTAATTTTAACAAAATTTAAGGTGTCCAAATGGAAAAAAAGAAACGTAGACGGTTCACTGATGAGTACAAACCTGCTTGCAGCAGGCAAGCAAGATGTCATCAGGATGCTTGAAGAAAAACAAATTCCAATATCAAAGTTAGCCAGTGATATGGATCTACGAGTAGATTTACTTTATTCCTGGAAACGCAAATATGGCAACCTCAACCTTCGAAGCGTTACAAAGGATGAATCAGCTGCTCAACTAAGAAAACTTCAAAAGCGACTAAGGGATGTAGAAGAGGAGCGAGATATCCTAAAAAAAGCGATGGCTATCTTCACGCAAGTTTCGAAGTTAGGTACGGATTCATATAAGACTATCGAAAGGTCCGTCAGCTGACGGATTCGGATCGTGAAGATGTGCCAAGTACTTAAAGTTGCAAAAAGTGGTTATTACTCTTGGAGAAAACGAAAAGACATAGTTGATCCTGAAGAAAAAGCTCTTCGTGACCTTATAGGAAGTATCTACGAAGAACATCTTGGACGATACGGATATCGTAGAATAACAGCTGTCCGTCAGCCGACGGATTAGAAGACGCGGAATAATTATTAACGGAAAACATGTTTTGAGAATAATGAAATCAACCTGCCCGCCATCTTAAATGATTTGAGGCAGGCGGGATGGAAATTTTACTGTTGCCCGACAAGACCAAGTATGGTTACCTGCCCGCCAGGTTGAGCAATATGTGGCAGGCGGGTCAGACATCACATATATCCGGACATCAGAAGGCTGGCTTTATCTAGCTGTTGTGATGGATTTATTCAGCCGCAGAATCCTTGGTTGGGAATTACGTGATTACATGTCAAAAGAGTTGGTAATTGAAGCATTCAAAAAAACTGTTTCACAATATCAATTAACCGCTGATACCATATTCCACTCGGATCGTGGTGTACAACTTGCCTGCTGCAAGCAGGTTTACTGCGGAAGAATTCAGGTCCCTTTTAGAAGAACTTGGTGTTCGACAATCGATGAGTGGAAAAGGAAATTGCTATGACAACGCACCAATGGAGTCATTTTTTCATACACTAAAAAATGAATTAGCAATTTCTGGTAAATATGATTCGAAGTATCGAATCCCGACTTGTCGGGACAATCTTTGAATACGTTGAGCTATATTATAATAAAAGACGATTGCATTCATCTTTGAAATATAGAACCCCGGATGAGGTATATTGTGTTAACAAATTTGTTTAAAAGTTTGTCCACTATAAAGGGTGCAGATCATTCCGAGCATATTGCCGTAAGCGTATTTTTAATTCATCAATTTTATTTTTCATAACTGGAATAATTCTAAGATGTTTTGTAAACTTTATTAGTTAATGAATAAATATACGAAAACAACTGTAACAATCTATTTGTAACTTCGTCTAAGTCAGAAAAAAAATCAGAGGTGAGTAATGAATCAAAAATTATATCGTTCACGAACACAAAAAGTCTTAGGCGGTGTGTGCGGCGGACTTGGAGAATATTTTAATATTGATCCGGTTTTGGTTCGCATTGTTTTTGTTATCATGGCATTTTTTCACGGATTTGGTTTGTTGTTGTACATAATTATGCTCGTGATCGTCCCTCAAAAACCAATTGTATGGCAGATGCCCGGCGAGACACCGCAATCCGAAACTCCTCCGAATCAATCTCAAGCCGAGACAACGGAACCGATTAATTTCGAATCCTACCAATTGAAAAAAGAACCATCCAAAGGTAAAGTTATTGCTGGAATAATATTGATTCTTTTAGGTGTAGTTTTCTTATTCGAAAACATATGGCCATTTTTTGATTTTGAAGATTTCTTCCCGCTCATTTTAGTCGGAATTGGAGTTGTAATTCTTTGGAACGCTCTCAGAAAATAAAAGTGAGGATAAAATGAAAAGCAAACAACTATTTTGGGGAATTTTGTTTCTTGTTTTTGGTGGATTATTATTATTAAATAATTTCAATCTAATCAGTGTCTCGTTTTACAATCTATGGAAATTTTGGCCGGCGATTTTAATTTTATTTGGTATCAGTCTATTCATGAAAGATCCAAAATTAAAAAATGTTTTTTCATCACTTGCCGCTGTTCTATTGGCTGTTGTGATATTTGCCTGGTTCCTTCGGTTTTCTGGTTGCCATCACTTCAATTATGATGATGCAGAAATTGTAACAAAAGAAATTGCCGAACCCTACTCTCCCACAATATTAAAAGCAAATTTCAATTTGGATATTGGTGCCGGGAAATTCACAATTGAAGATACCACGATTCAATTACTTGAAGGCAAAGTTAAAAGCGGGTGGGGAGATTATTCGATTGAACGATGG
>CAZNDS010000065.1:0-14177 GCA_964571865.1 uncultured Ignavibacteriaceae bacterium
GAAATCTTTCAAGTTTTAATAACGATATACTTTTTGTTAATGATAATTATTGAGATCAATTGCATAAAAAATGTAAATAATTCAGTTGAGATTGATGCGATAACCGCACCAATAATCCCTAAACTGGGAATCAAAATGATATTTAATCCAATGTTCAGGAATGTTGCGATTGCGACACTATACATAGTGATTTTCTCTTTCCTGATAGAATTAAGTATTACACCGGTAAAGTTATTTAAAAATATAAATAAAATCCCAATTGATAAGTATCTTAATACATCATAAGAATCTGTGAATCCGTCTCCAAATAATATCTGAATTATTATTTCTGGAAAAAGAAAAAACAACAGAATAATGATTGAACTTAAAAATAATAATTTATAAAAAGTATTTTTCAAACTTGTGTAACTTATTACTTTGTCCAATATGAAAAATCTAGAAAAGTCTGTATAACTTTTTGTCAGGATCATTCCGCTAAAAAGTGAAGCGTTTCTGTATATTGCATATGCAACAGAATAAATTGCCACAGACTTTAAATCGATAAATTTTTCAATTAAAAGAATGTCAATCCTATCATATATAGTAACAAAAATCAATCCCACGCCTATTGGTAAAGATGAACGCAACGTTAATTTTATTGCAGAAATTTTAATATTCTTGAATGAAAAACTGTTAAAATTGATGTTCAAACTTTTCCACTGTAAAATTAATTGAAGTAGAATTATTATGTTAATTAATAATAAATAGAATCTCGTATTTGTATCAAGAAAAAATAGAGCAATAAAGCTCATGAATAATATTAATCGACTAATACAAAAAGCATTAAAATTTTCACGATAAGCTTCAATTCCATTTAATACTCCTTGAAATAGGTTCCCAAAGCCGTAGATGAAATTAATAGAAATTATTAAGATGATAATGCTGAAGTCTGCCTGATACGATTGAAAATAGATTACTGGCAAAATTAAATAGCCTATTAAAGTTACACTTCGGATTAGAAGAGCATGAATAAACTTATCAGTATTTACTTTCGTTGATGCAAATTCTCTTTGTAAATAAAATGGTAATCCTAAGTCTAAAATCCCATTAATGATATTTAGAAATGCGAAGACAGTTACTATTAATCCATATTCCTCAATAGCAATCTTTCTGGCAATTATTATATAAAATATGAAAAATGTTATCCGTTCAAGTAACTGAGAACCAAATATATATAGGTGAATTTTTAATTCGGGGTTTTTCAGATTGAGTAGTTTTAAATAAAAGTGGGATGCTCGATTTTTACCGATCATTACAATAGTACTAAATCTTTAAACTCATGACAATTTTAAATAAAATTAATGACATGAGCCTGCTCTAAAAAGGTTGTTCTAGAGATTGTTGAATTGAATTTTATGCAATAATCTAAATATTTTTTCATCAAATACACCTTTTTAGATTCGGCTCATGACATTATAATTTTTTGAAGTTTTTGTGAATAAAAATTTATTTTGATTTCTTATTAGCAGCCTAAGACTACTAAACCTTATATCTTAAATAAAATTCTCCGTTTCACTAAACATCACTCTTTTTTTCATCATGTCCCTATCTCCTCGCCAGCCAAATTTCTGGATTTTGTTTTTCTCGCTCTTTCCAGATTTCGAAATGGATCATCTCGCCGTATAGGCTTTCGCCGCTGCGTGCAATAACATCGCCTCGTCTAACAATTGCACCTTCACTCACTAGTACATCAGATAAATACGCATAAACTGTCCGGTACTCTTCTGTGTGCGTTACTATCACAACATTTCCAAAACCTGGGAGCCAATGAACAATTGACACTCTTCCATCAGCTATCACTTGAACATTCGAACCAAAAGATGTCTCAATGTCAACTCCATAATTTAAAGTGACAGTATTTAATTGTTCGTTTTTCTGTTCTCCAAATTTGTTAATAATCCTGCGACTTGGAACGGGCCAGGGCAGATTCCCTCTTGATTTGGAAAATAAACTGAACGTTGGAAGAACTTCGAAGTAATTATCTAATTCGCTTTTAGCTGGCGGAGGAGTAACAGGTTTTGGACGAGTCTCATCCCGCGCTGTAGTTCTGTTTGCTTCTTCGATACGTCTTCTTTCCATATCACGCTGACGTTCTAATTCTCTTTGACGGACTAATTCTCTTTCTCGCTGCTCTTTGATAATGAGATCGCTTATTAAGTTTGTTATCTTCTGTGCAGAAGTTTTTTTTCGTTCGAGATCTTTCGTTAATGCAGATTTATCATTTCGCAATGAGGCAATGAATTCTCGTTTATTGGCAATTTTACTTTTTAAATTTGATTCATCTTTAACTTTAACTTGCCTTAAAGCTTCTTTTTCACCAAGTGTTTTCGAAAGCGATTCTCTTTCTACTTTTACTTCTTCTGCCTTTTCAACTATCTGATCGATTCTTCTTCTTCTTTCATCGGAAAACTTTTCAAGATATTTATACCTTATAAGTGCTTGATTAATTGAACCGCTTGTTAAAAGAAGCTCCCATTCATTTTTCCGTCCGAATTTATAGAGATTCACTATCTGCTGTGCATATTCATCCCTGAGCGAGTTAAGTTCGCTTTCAGAATCCTTAAGTTGTTTTTGCTTTTCGGAGATCTGTCCACTTAGAGATTTTTCTTCAGCCTCGAGTTCATTCAATAGCTTTTTTAATAAGCGGAGTTGATTATCAAAATCGTCTAAGATGCTGAGCTCTTTTTTTTCTTTTCTTGTACTTTCTTGAATTTTTCTATCAAGAGATTTTATTTCATTCCTTAACGATTGAAGTTCTTTTTCTTTCGTTCGAATGTCTCTTCGGGTTTGTGATTGTGCATAAACATCTAATGAAGCAGAAAAAATAAATGCTACACAAAATATTTTTATCAAAGCATCTACCACTCGATTACCTCAGCATCCTCGGGCACATAGATTTTCAAATCTAAATTTCTTTTGTTTACAGAAACTTTTGAATAATTAATTTTAATATTTTCATTACGCACTGAATTTGTGAGATTTATTACCCTCGGGATTATAATTCCCTCGATTTCTATAAAATTACCGAATTGAAGATCGATTAGAATATTTCCTTCCTTATCATGAATTAAGTTTTTTGATACTGCAAGATTGCGAATATCGATCCAATATTTATAAAGATATCCGCTTCGTTCCTGAGTGATTATATATTGGTCTTCTTCGACTCTTGATGATTGTTTAACTGAACCTTCTGGATTTATTACAATACAACCGGTCATGATGTCAATCAACTCTTCGAAAGAAATATCAACTCGCAATAATTTTTTTATATTTTCTTGTGTCGTATTCGTGTATAATACTTGATTCGTTAGTTCATTCAAATAAACCAATCGTGTTTTAGCAACCGCCGCAGTCGCAAAATTAATTCCGAATGGACCTGTAATATTGATCAAGAGTGAATCAGGTTTTTTCATAAGGAACTTAAAATCGCCGCTGTTTTTAAATATTTTAGAATCTACTGAAATTGTACCAGTTGCTTCAAATGTTTCGAGTGATTTGCAGTTCTCTTCTAATCTCTGAAAAATTCTTTCAATTGGCAGCGGCGGGCTTACTCTTTTCTGCACAGGCGTACAAGAATAAAAGCTGATAATTGCCACACAGAAAACTCCAAGTAATAGATCCAATAATTTCAAATTTCACCTTTTTTGATTTTGTTCTCTAATTTTTTATTTGAAGAATTTTTCTCGAGTGCTTTGCTCCAAAAATCTAATGCAAGTTCTTTGTTGTTGAGCTTAAAATAAATATCACCCATGTGTTCAAGCACTTCCGAACTTGCCGATCCATGTTTGATTGATAGCTTAACATATTTTTCTGCAAGAACATAATTCCCTAATTGAAAGTAAATCCAACCTAACGTATCTAAATATGAACCGTTAAGCGAATCAACCTCGAGACTTTTTTTAGACATCTTAAGAGCTTCTTCCAATCGGATTCCACGTTCAGCAAGACTGTAGGCATAATTGTTCAGTAATAGAGAATTATCGGGAAAAACTTTAAATGCATGCTCATACAATTTATCACACTTGTTAAATTCCTCGGCATTATCGTAGATCATACCAAGAGTACTTACGACATTTAAGTTTTTATCATCAATTTGAAATGCTTCTTCGAGAATTGAAATAGCTTCATCGTATTGATCTAATTTTCCAAATGCAAATCCAAGAGATGATAAAGTGGTAAGATCCTTCGGATTTAGTCCTCTTGCCTTCGAAAGAAAAGAAACTGCTTCGTTATGCTCTTCAAGCTGAAGGTGGGATAAGCCGAGTAAAAGATTTATGGGAAATTCATTTGGAAAAAGTTTATATGCACGATTCATTACATTTATCGATTCATGATATTTTCCATTATCAAAATAAAGTCCGCCTAATCTTATCCACGCTTCAACGTTCCACTCTGCTAGCTTTGTAACTTTTGAAAAATAATTTATTGCCTTCTGTGTATCGAGTTCAGTCTCATAAATTGCTCCGAGATACATTGGAATTCGCCAGTCTTCAATATTTTCTTCAAGCTCTAGTAATAAATCTTTTGTAAAAGGAATTAGTGTAGAATCTTTCACCGATCTTTCAAAATATTCGACTGCGATTTGAATTTTTGTTTCATTGTCTACAGAATCATCTATTAAAATATTTTTGAATTGTTCTGACGCTTTTTCCCACTCATTTTTTCTAACAAACATCTGGGCATAAAGAATTCGTGAGGTATGATCTTTTGGATAAACAGTTAAAAGATCAATCAATAATTTTTCTGCTTTGTCGAAGTTGCCATTAATCAGATACACTTCGGCGAGTGCCTGTTTGATGGAATGATTTGAAGGATCAATGAATAATAATTTTTCGTAAAGTTCAGCTGCTTTATCATACTCTCCTAATCTGTTATGGATTTCTATCATTGTATAAATCAATCCCCAATCTTCACCAACTTTTCTAAGGAGCTTGCTATAATACTCAAGCGCTAATCTTGGACGGTTTTGTGTGTGCAGAACAGCCAGCTCATAAAGAATTTCGATGTTAGAAGAATCCTTTGCAAGAATTGAATTGTAAAGTTCAATCGCTTCATCTTGC
The DNA here is from genome assembly GCA_964571865.1 of uncultured Ignavibacteriaceae bacterium. GTDB lineage: Bacteria > Bacteroidota > Ignavibacteria > Ch128b > Ch128b > JAHJVF01. Next base: position 5,100 of record CAZNDS010000065.1, read on the forward strand.
TGCCGTGTGATTCCATAGAGCTGAGCAAGAGCTAATTTATAATGTGTATTCAACGGTTCTAACTCGACAGCTTTTTTAAGATTTAATGCTGAGAGCGCATACTTTCCTAAATTCCTGTAAACTTTTCCTAAAGCAAAATATATTCCCGATGTCTGGTCGTACATAAGTGCTTCTTGATATTCGATGACAGCTTTTTCATTCTCACCTTTTTGTTCTAAGATTGAGCCCTGAATAAAATGCTCTAATGCCAGTTTAGATTCCAATTTTTTTTCAGAAGTGGATTGACTTTTTGAATCTCCGTGAGATAAAACGATTGTTTCTTTGCCGCTTGAACACGAAAGAATGATTGAACTGCAAAGTAATATCAACAAGTTTCGGATACTATTCATAATTATCGAAAAATTATTCAAACTAGTTTTAATTTACAAGAAAATTAGTTACAATATAATGCCAAATGAACTAATGAAATAAACAAAGGTTTCGATTGAAAGAGTACGATCTAGCTATAGCTTACACATGGGAATACGATCAGGACTTCGTTGACCTGATTGAAAAAATTCTGCAGGCAAATGAGTTAAGTACATTTAAGATTCAATTTCATAATTATGACGAAGTCCACTTTAAAATTCAAACCGGTGAGATTAAGTTTAATCATTATTTAGACCGTGCATCGGATGCTGATGACTGCTTCATCCCGCTTGCAAAATTGTTAACGAAAAAGAAAACTTATATTATTAATAATTATTCGCAAGTAGAATTTGCAATAGACAAAGCTACAATGCATCTCGAATTCATTTCGAATGGAATAAATACACCCTTTACAATAATTATATCTCCCTTCAACAAGAAGAATGAAATTGTTCTCTCAGTTTCTGAACTTGCGAAATTGGGAAGACCATTTATCATCAAACCAGCGAATACAACCGGAGGCGGGATTGGCGTAGTTACTGGAGCAGAGAGTTTAAATGATGTTCTGCGAGAACGTCAATACCTGCGAGACGATAAGTATCTATTACAAGAGAGAGTCATTCCTTTAGAAATGGACAACAAAAGATTTTGGTTTAGATGCTTTTGGGCATTCGGCAAAGTGTTTCCGTGCTGGTGGGACGATTTTACACACCGGTATGCAGTTGTTACAGAGAATGAAATCGAATGCTATGAACTTAAACAGCTTTTCAGGATCACAAAAAAAATTCAAAAGATTTGTGGATTGGATTTTTTCTCAACTGAAATTGCTTTGAATGAATATGGAAAGTTCATCGTTGTAGATTATGTGAACGAGATTTGCGATATGCGTTTTCAATCCAAACACTTTGATGGTGTTCCAGATGATATCATTGATGGAATAATTAACGCACTACTTAAGTTTATTAAATCATCTCCTCGTTAAAATTCTTCTTCGTCCAAAGATTCAATTAAACGGATATAACTGTCATATCTTTCTTCAATTATTTTTCCCTCAGCAACAGCTTCTTTTACTTTACAGTCTGGTTCATGAGTATGAGTACAAGTGCTGAATCTGCAGTCACGTGAAAAGTACGCAACATCTCTAAAATAATGTGTAACATCTTCTTTTGAAATTCCGAATGGTTCAATCTCGCGTATTCCTGGAGTGTCAATGACAATGGTTGAATCATCTAATTTAAATAGTACCGAAGTTACTGTTGTATGGACTCCTTTATCCCACACTTCGCTTACCTCTTCTACGTTTTGATCAATAGACTCACTTAATGAATTTAAAATAGATGATTTTCCAACTCCAGAATGCCCAATAAATACCGAAACTTTTCCTTTTATGAATTCATGCAGTTCTTTTATTCCGCTTCCGGTTTCTGCCGAACAAGAAAAAACATTATATCCCAAAGCAGAATAGACCTCATACCAAAAGCTTTTTTTCTTTTTTTTCTCAAGGTCGATTTTGTTTATTACGATTATAGGTTTTGTTTCACAGCTTTCGGCTGCAACAATCATTCTGTCGAGAACACGATTATTAAAATTCGGATTTTTAATTGACGTAACGCAAACGGTAAAATCAATATTAGCCGCAATGAGCTGTTCAAAACGTTTTCCCTTTTCCGATATTCCTTTGATCCGAGGAGCTTTGCGTGAAAGATAATTTTTTCGCTCAGGAAGTTCTTCTATTACACCTGTGCCGTCTTGGTTCATATTAAATTCAACGTAGTCGCCGACGACAACTAAATCGGTGTATAGTAATTTATCTTTTTTCCATTCCGCTTCCAGCCGCATTTTGCCCCGAATCGTACAACGCAGCTCTTTTCCATCACAAAGAATGTAATAATCTTTGCTCTCAATTCGAGTAACAATTCCTCTCATACTTTGTGATAAGTTAAATAAAAAAGCGGAGACTTGCTCCGCTTAAGAATTTGTATGGAGTAATTGTAGTTTTAAAATCTAAAAGTTGTTGTGAAAATTATATCAGTCGTCTTAATATCTTGATAAGTTCTTGAGACGTCTGAACCATAGTTATCTCCAAAAGTTTTCCATTTCCCCATAATGTAGGCGACATCAAAAGCAAAAGATTCATCAGCATGAAAACCTGCGCCAAGCGTAATGTATTTTCTATTGAATTCTGACGGATCGTTTTTGAAAGGTGAATTTCTAACCATGTAACCGCCGCGCAGCTTCACTCCGGTATCCAATACTTTGACTTCTCCTCCAACAGAATAGTCCAGCACACTTTTGAAAAGAGTCTTAATGTCTTTATTATTTTGAACGGTTTTTGAAGCACCAAGATTCTTGAATTCCATTTGAGTGTAATCAGTTAAATTGATATCACCCGATAAAATAAAAAATGATCTCGTGACCGATAAGCCCGCTGAAAATTGATAGGGCGTTATAATTTCGTATTCAATTTTACTTTCGAGAGCTGGACTTATATCTGGTGTAAAACCTGTACCGAATTTTGCTGAACCGCTTACGAGATAATCTTCTTTAATAGTAAATGAACTTGGAAACTTTATCGCCGCTCCGAATCTCATCATATCTTTAAATCTGTACATGAAGCCAGCTTTAGCACTAAATCCACCCAATTCCCATTTCAATGTTTCATTAAAATTAAATTCCTGAAAATCAGCAGTTCTTGAATCTGCAGGATCAGTTTTTACTCCGGCACCATAATAATTTTTTGCATCAATTTCAGAATAATCTCTATTCCTCTCAAAACTGCCGCCTAAAATATCAATTGAGACTCCAACTGCTAAATCCTTTGCTACTTCAATCGCACCACTCAATACCCAATGATTTTCATTGCCAGCTGCAAGGATTGAACCTTCCTGTTGAAGTCTGCCATTAATTGGAGTGGAATTTCCTGTTGAGTCTGTTAAGTAAAGCAGATATGATACATCTCCCTTACCCAGAAGTGACTGGATCATAGAAGTGTTTGAGGAATTAAATCCACTGAATGCAAGTGCTTCATTGAAGTTATTGACTCTATTGTACCCAAGTCCAAAAACTAAGCTTCCGCGAATCGTTGGAAAAGGAAAAACAAATCCTAAGTTGTTCAAACTTGTGCTGCTGTTTTCAAAGTTCGTAGAGGTGCCGAAAAATGTTGCATTATTTTTTAAGTTGTTATAATTCAAACCAGCACTTAATTCCATGCGTTTCACTTGGAAAAGTCCGGCAGGATTCCAATAAGTTGCGGAGTAATCGTCGCTGATTCCGGTGAATGCACCTCCCATACTTAGGGCTTTCGCGCCAATTCCGAGTCCTCGATTGCTGAGCCTAAGTGCATCATTAAAGTTTTGTGCATATGTTGAGTATGTACAAATAAAAATTAATAGGAGTAAAATTTTAGTGAATTTCATAATTATCTCTTTCTTTCACCTGAATTATCTCTGGTTTTAGTTGATTGGCTTTCTCTCTCTCGTGTATTAGCGTTCCCTTCTGTTTTTCTCTCAGAAGATGGATCGGTTTTCACAGAGGAACTGCCGCGATTTGAATCTTCATTTCTTGAAGGTGACGGAAGGTTTATCGGAGAAGAGTTATCTCTAGTTCTCCCGCCATCATTGTTACGTAAATTTCCATCATAACCTCTACTTGGTTTTGAAGATGAAGGGGAATCATATGTAGTTGCAGCTTTGATATCATACCACCATGGATAGGAGTAATACGGATCATAGTAAATGTATTGCCGATCTGGTCGATAAACATCTCCAGATTGATAATAATATTGATGATATGTGTTAAACTCCCTCAATTCCATCTCTGAGTGGCAGGAAAGACAGTCATCAACTATGCTCACGCGATGAGTTACAAAATCACTTCCACTTGCTTTATTATTTACTTTTGGATGTGAGATCATTGTATAGCATGCACTAAAAAGAACAGTTGATGCAAAAACAAATACAAAATATTTTAAAATCGTTCTAAACTTCATAGTTTAATCTCTTCTTCTATCTGGTGGAGGTGAACTCGGAGTTGAAGATCTTCCTGATGGAGGATTATACGATGGCGGCGGTGAAGACCTTTGCGGCGGAGGTGAAGATTCCCTTCTCGGCGGTTCATAACTTCGTGGTGGTGGTGATTCACGTCGAGGTTCAGGATTTCGCCTTGGAGGAGGAGTATATTCTCTACGAGGTTTATCATCACGTTTTGGTGGAGTGTATTCTCTTCGCGGCGGTTGATAATCGATTCGTGGTTTTTCTCTTCTTTCAATTCGTTTCTCGACATCTTTATCGTTGCTTCTAGAATTCCGTTCATCGATTCGTTTTTGTGGTTCCCGGTCGTTCTTACGCGTATCACGATTGTCAATTTTTCTTTCACGTTCTGGAGTTACGGTTGGTTTACGATCACGAACTTCCGGTGTTTCTTTTCTATCGTCACGTCTTGATTCCCGTTCCAAAGTTCTGTCACGACTACTTGGAGTACGTGAATCAGTATCTCTGTCCAAACGTTTCCTTTCCGTTTCGAATGTTCGTGCAGGCGTTCGATCGTCTCGTCTTATATCTCTTTCACGCGTGGAGGTTCTATCCGTACCAGTATCGATTCGGCGGTCATTCACGTCTCGTAATCTCGTTCCTTGAGAAGTTCGTACATTTACATCTCTTCCTAAATTTCCGCTGCCAACAATCCGGCCTCTGCCTCCGTCATTATCACGCAATCGGGTAAAATCATTTTTCCTAGTTTGATATACTGGCCGATACCAATATCCCCAATTCCATGCCCAATAATCGTTCCAATAATATCCATGATAATATGATGGGTAGTATGCCCAGTAATTCCAACTGAAATACGGTCTATACCACCAGCTCCACGGATTATAGAAATAATATGTTCTGCACCAATCCCAAGGATAATACCACCCATCGAAAAACCAAGGATCATAAAAATAAGACGAGCCATAGGTTATCGTGATTGATGGATGATAATATTTATACCCGCGTCGATGCTTTGGATAGTAATAATAGTCATCTTCATAGTACTCAGAATCATATTCGTCTGTGTATTCTGCAGAATCTTCCTCTAAATACTCTGATTGACTCTCCTCAATTTGTTCTTGGGTTTCGACCTTAGCTTTTGGTTTTTGTTTAGCACGATATCCATGATCACCATCACGCCAAACGACTTGAGTGTAACATCCAGAAATTAACAGCATGAAGAATGCAGAAATTAATCCAAACATTATTTTATTTTTCATTTTAGATTCCTCCATCATACAAATTTTTATACTTTCATAGTCAAATTTTGTGCCTTTTTATAATATCATCCTCAAAAAAAACTTCATTTTTCATGATTATTGTGACTTAATTTTATCAATATTGTCCCTCAAATCAGAGTAGGATTAATAAGTAGCTCCAATTGTCCACAAAAATAAAAATCTGTTCAAAAAATCGGACAATCAGAAGATATTTTTCGCAAACTCTATTCTGAAAGAACGATCGATTCCAAAACTGTCCTTAATACGATTTGAAATAATATTTCTGAAATCAAATCCAATTGTTAAACCGTCAGCGACTGACCATCTGACACCAAAATTCAAATACCCTCTCCCTCTCCCGATAAGTTTTGAGTCATCATTTAATCCAACATCATACTCGGCGACAACCGATATTTGATTGCCAATGGTTTTTTCTGCTCCGACGATCAAATTTAAATTGTTATCCTCATCATTAGTCTCAAGACTGTAATTCAAAGCTCCATGAATGCTCAGCATTCCCATGACATTCAAATTTTTGCTTGCAACCAAGTAAAAGCCTGGAGATTTTATCTCAAATCTTTTTAAATCCTTGAAATACTGTCCTTTTCCCTGAGAATCAAAACCGAGTAAGATAGCTGGGAAACCGACTTCCTCTTCGAAGACTCGAAATTTCACATTAACTCCTGGATAATTATAGAATTTCATATCTCCTCTGCCAATAAAATTACTTGCACCATACGAAATTCCGAAGTTAAATTGATTAAAAATTCCGACATCAATTTTCAGAATAAATACTCCCTCAGGTAGATGTTCTGTAGCAATAGCAAACATTCCTCGACCTAAAAGCCCTGCTGTATTCAGGTCCACCAAATAACGCGGTTCAAGAGTCGATTTTGCTCCTGCACTTCCTTGTGAGAACACCGTATTCTGATTGATTGATAAAGTGATCAGTAAAAAACCTGTGATTTGAATAATTTTTTTTAGTCTCATGTTATATACACCTTTTATTTTTAGTAACAAAAGATCACCTAGCAAACTTATACTACATAATTAACTTTGACCTTCATTTCAATTCAAAAGCGGATTTAATTCCTTTTGTTTCTCCATTTTTCGTAAGCATATAATCAAAGCCTGTTCTAACGGAATAAGCTCCTGTTTCCCCTTTATTATTTAATGCAATGAATGCAGCTTGACCATCGGTTGTAAGATATTGATTACTAACTTTAATGACTCTCTTGACGGCAAATTCACAAGCTTCTTGAGGAGTCATGCCTTCACGCATTTTTTCAACAATGAGGAAAGATGCAACTGATCGCCAGATAGCTTCACCTATTCCCGTTCCACCAGCGGCTCCGACTTCATTGTCGACATAAAGTCCAGCACCGATAATTGGAGAATCACCAACGCGGCCATGAATCTTCCAAGCCAGTCCGCTCGTTGTGCAGGCACCTGAAATATTTCCATCGTTATCGATAGCAAGCATAGTGATCGTATCGTGTCCGTCGTCTGATCGCCTGAAGTTCATATCCATACCTTTTTCTTTCATCTGCACCCAGCGTTTCAAAGAAGCTTCCGTTAAAAGATTTTCAGGTTTGAATCCATTCGCAATGGCGAATCGTTTTGCTCCTTCTCCTGCCAACATAATATGGCGGGTTTTTTCCATAACTTTTCGAGCAACAGAAATTGGATTTCGAATATTTTCGAGATAACCGACAGCTCCAGCACGGCCACGCCAATCCATAATGCTTGCATCGAGTGTTACAACTCCTGTTTCATCAGGCAGTCCTCCATAACCAACTGACATATTATTTGGGTCATCTTCAGCAACTCGAACTCCCGCTTCAACAGCATCGAGAGAATTTCCTCCTTTTGAGAGAATTTCCCATGCTTTTATATTTGGTTCGTGTCCACGATCCCAAGTCGTAATAACAACTGGTTTTTCAACTTTTCCAGAATATGGATATCTTGACGAAGCGAAAGTTTCTTTCCCAACCAGAGCAAGACCCGCTCCGGCAACTGCAGCATTTGTAATAAATTTTCTTCTGTTGACCTTTTTCATAATCAACTCCTATTTAATTTCCAGGTTGTTTGTCCCTTTTTATCCTCCAATTCAATCTGAAGCTTTTTTAATTCATCTCTGATCTTATCCGAGATCTCAAATTGTTTTTCTTTTCTTGCTTCGTTGCGGATGCTTATAATGATATTCATCAATCCGTTGAGGAGTGATTCATCATGATCTGTCTTTTCATTTACATCGATTAATCCCAAAACATCTCCTCCAATGGTCTGAAAAGTGTTTAACATATGTTTTTTGTTTACAATTGAAATTTTTTCGTGTAATGATATGAATTGATTAATTTCTTTGCACATGTCAAAAATAACTGCGAGTGCTTGCGGAGTATTGAAATTATCATCCATTGCATTTTCAAACTGAGCTATAAATTTTTCCGTACCAAACTTCTCTTGATCTTCATCTGCATCTAACGATGAATTAATTTGATGGATTGTGTTTTTAATTCTTTTCAATGCGGTTTCTGAACTTGCGAGCAAATCATCGCTAAAATTTAATGGGGCGCTGTAAAGAGTCTGGCAATACAAAAGTCTCAAAGCTTCTGCAGAAAACTTTTTGAGCACATCTCGCAGGGTGAAGAAGTTTCCCAATGATTTCGACATTTTTTGGTTATCGATGTTCAAGAATCCAAAGTGAATCCAATAACGAGCAAACGGTTTCTCGGTTGCCGCTTCACTTTGTGCTATTTCATTTTCGTGATGCGGGAAGATCAAATCGTTGCCGCCGGCATGAATGTCGAATGTTTCACCTAAATTTTTCATTGACATCACAGAGCACTCGATATGCCAGCCGGGACGTCCTTTCCCCCAAGGGCTTTCCCAAAAAGGTTCGCCCGGTTTTGCCGATTTCCATAAAGCAAAGTCGGCAGGATTTTTCTTTTGTTCCATTACATCAACTCTTGCGCCAGAGATTAATTCATCTAATTTTTTACCGGAGAGTTTTCCATACCGATTAAATTTTGTTACATCATAAAAAACATCGCCGTTCACTTCATATGCAATTCCTTTTTCGATTAGCGTTTCGATCAACTCAATCATTCCAGAAATATTTTCAGTAGCTTTTGGATAGATGTCGGCGGGTTTTACTTTTAATGCAGAAATATCATCAAAGAATGCTTTTGTATATTTCTCTGAAACAGATTTTGTATCGGTTTTCTCTTCGATAGCTTTGTTAATAATTTTGTCGTCAATGTCGGTCAGGTTCATCACAAACTTCACATCGAATTTTTTGTAACGCAAATATCTATTAAGAATATCTGCCATAACAAAAGAGCGTGCATTTCCGATGTGAAAGTAGTCGTAAACAGTCGGACCGCACATATACATCGAAATCTTTTCTGGAATCAGAGGTT
>CAZNDS010000066.1:0-7913 GCA_964571865.1 uncultured Ignavibacteriaceae bacterium
TTTATCGTAATTGAGAAATTCACAAGAAAAATTTGCAAAAATGAAATGTTTTTCACACTCAGGGTTTATTTTTGATTAAAAAACAAATATTTGATTCTGGTATAATAATTGTCTGCTTTAGAGAGGATGATAAAATTGTTTTAAGTGAGTTGGAAATACAAGTGGTGAAATTTTTTGTCATCTAGTGTTACTACCCTTATTTTGTGTTACCCTTATTACCCTCCACTAAAACGTAACTCTAAGCTGCCGAGGTTAGCCCTCCACCTCGGCAGCCCCTCTTATAATACTTTGAAGCTATCCATTCAAGATTGAGAATGAAAGTCTTATCTTTTCTCAAAATTGATTTTTATTTGTTGTCTTTCGTTGAAAAAATGAGCAAATAGTGGCAAAATATACGGCATATTAATTGTTTCTAAATAAGAACTAAATATTTAGTCACGTAATTTTATTAATAAAATAAGGAGGAGGTAGAATGCGATATTCTACATTGATCTTAGCTCTTGCAGCATGCTTAATGATTTTTGCACAGCCTGCTTCCGCTCAGCTTTGGTCCGATTATGCAGGAAAAGCTTCCTGCGTTGGATGCCATACTTCAATTAAACCGATTAACTTCGCAGAATTTGAAAAGTCTGGACATCCATGGAAAATCCAAAAAATTGATCGTTCGAAAGTTGTAGGTGGAGTTTATAAACCATTCCCAGCTGGAACAAATGATGATGGTGTACCTTTAGCACCAGAAGTCACTACTTTAGGTTTCAGCTACACAGCGGCAGACACTAACATCGGATTTATGATCGGTGGATACGGATGGAAAGCTCGATGGATGAACAAAGATGGATACATCTATGAAGGCACCAAAGCCCAGTACAATTTAGGTACTATCCACCCGACATTAAAGGGGCATGGCTCTTATAATGCATCGAACGTTGGAAATGCTGTTTTTGCTCTTCGTACACCAACAGGTCTTTTGTATACTTGCGGTGCGTGTCATACCACCGGATGGAAACCATACGACGCAACTACACAACCAACAAGATTCGAAAATCGTCCTGGTTTTAATGGTAACTTTTTTGAATATGGAGTTCAATGCGAAGGATGTCACGGTCCGGCAAAATCACATACAACAAATCCATCCATTAAACCAACTATGGATGGATTTGAAGGATGTAAATCCTGTCATGCGCGTGGAAGAGGAACAAGAATTCCTGTTAAATCAGGCGCTCAGTTTCTCGATCACAGAGAGCAATACGACCAAATGTTATTTACAAAACATCGCCGCAATGCTAATATGAAATGTACGACATGTCATGATCCTCACAAGAGTACAGTTTATGATCGCGGTGGAATTAAAACTGCAGGTAAAACATGTTTGCCTTGTCATTCAGGAAAAACAATCAACATAATCGTAAATGGAACTCCAATTTCACACAACGATTGTGCTCAATGTCATATGGCTTATATTGGTAATACAGCAGTTAAACAAAATAACAATCGCGGCGATCAAGCATCGCATATGTGGAAAATTAAAACAGCCGCAGTTAACAAATTCCAAGGAATGTGGACAGCGGATTCTCTCAATGTTGCAATTCCGGCAGATTCAATAGTTGGAATTACACTTGACTTTGCATGCTTAGGATGCCATACTACACGTGATCTCGCTTGGGCATCAGGACATGCAACAAACATTCACAACAAAACAATTACTGTGACAAGTGTTGCTGGAGAAGAAAAAGTACCGAGTGCTTATTTCATCAGCCAAAACTATCCTAATCCATTCAATCCAACAACATCAATTCGATTTGGTGTGCCAGAAAGTGATCAAGTAAGAATCAGCGTCTATAACTCAATAGGCGAACTTGTTTCAACGATTGCTGATGGATTCTATAATGCTGGTTACTATACAGCAAATTGGGATAGCAAAGATGTGACTGGTAATGCAGTTACATCGGGTGTTTATATTTATCGCATAGAAACTTCTAAGTATATCGATACTAAAAAGATGGTTCTGATGAGATAATAAATATTTTGATTTAATAAGAAAAGTCCGCTGCGGCGGACTTTTCTATTTTAAAGAATTCACATCAACATTCCGACAAGTATTAATCAGTTATGATCTGAGTTATTAATTCTTTTTCTATTGATTCGAATAAAGCTTTCCCGGAATTTTTATTTAGTTCTTTTACCCTCCTTAAAAATCTTTTCTGAGTTACAATTTTGGTCTTATCCCCCAGAACATAGAAAGGTTTATTGACTGATTTACATTTTGCCGCCAATAATCTACTCCCAATTTTATTAATAACACTTCCATCTTCTGAAATCATATCACAACCGATTATCGCGGTATCAATTTTTATGACTTCTTTACTCAATTGATGGTCTTCAAGAAGCTCTGCATTAATTCCTAACTTTTTAAGATTTGAACAAAGAACTTTTCCTTCCCCGCCAGGAAGTGATTCGAGTACAAAAACTTTAAATGTTAAATTTTGCAGAAAACCTATTTGAAAAAATTTCTTCAAAGTTAAGCTGTTTGATAGACTGATTATTTTGTTATTACTCTGTAATATGCATTTTGCATTCTCAAAAATAAGATTGAATTTGTATCCCATCTCTTGCTTAGAATTTTCGATGAACTGAATGACTTCATTAAATGATTTTTTCTCGCAAAGTCTTCGCAAGACTAAAATATAATTTTGAATTCCCGCGAAGAATGGAAATTGAATTTTCACTTGTCTCATGATTGATTTCAATTCAACTTTATTTGATACATGGAGGATAATATAAGAGTTGATTTTTTCGAGAATTTCTGCACTCCCCGAGATAGTGTCATTTAGAATAGAAGTAAGTTCAATTTGTGCTTTTGAATTCATAAGTTGCAAATAGTGATAATTTTAATTAAAAAAATCAACTGTTTAAATTAAATCAGAAAAAGTCTAACTTTCGCAATGAACCTATTCGAATTGTTAACTTAACATAACAACATTGAAAAAATATGAATAATAAATCATTTATAAAATACATCCTTATCGCTGCTTTGCTTCTCATTGTGTTAGTTCCACAATTTTCATCTGCCCAATCTGATTTGTGGGATATACTTAAAAAAGAATCTCTACTTCCGGAAATCGCCGGTTCAACAAGTATCTGGCAGACAGTAATTTCATTTTTACTTGCAGGATTGCTTGGTGCATTGGTCTCTTACCGAAGAAATATCGATACATATGGTTTTGCTGTAATGGAAGCACATGTAATCCTAAGTTTTGCCGCAGCATTAATGATGATGATTATCGGGACAGAAATCGCGCGTGCATTCGGTTTAATGGGAGCTGCAACCATCGTTCGGTACAGATACAGCTTAAACAATCCGCGCGAAGCAAGTTCTTTGGTCATTGCACTAGGGCTTGGTATGGCGTGTGGAGTAGGATTATACCTCCTAGCGATCATCGGAGCTATCTTTGCTCGAGTTGCTTTCAATCTTTTTGATTTTCTTCCTGATTTTATTATAAATATATTTTTTAATGTACGGCAGATCTTCATTCTTAAACTTGCAATTCCCTCAATTGCTTCCTTTGTAACTATCGAAGAGATTGACGAGGTTCTTTCGACTCAAAAGTTTAAATACAGATTACTCTCTTCCAAAGAAAAAAAATCAGCTCCGGAACAAACAACTTTAACGTATGAAATAATCTTAGAAAAGATAGAAGAAAAGGAAACAATTACACAACTACTGAAAGACAGGAAAATTGACATTATTGATATGATGTGGATAAAACAAAAAGCAGACAAGGTAAACGAAAATTTCTCTGCACGAGGATTTGGGTCATAAATTATGAGATCAATCAAAAATATTTTAGCGGCATTTTCCATAATTTTCTTGAGTCAAATTGCTGCCGCACAGTCAAGTTCAACACAAGCTGATGAAAAGAAAAAATATCCTGACGTAGAGATCGGCGGTACTGTTCAACCGGTATGGATGTACGATTTCAAAGCCGGAGCTTTCCCGAATAATGAATTTTTCCTGAAAAGAACTCGAGCCGGACTGGAAGTAAAGATCACAAAAAATCTCGGTGCTGAAATTGAAGTAGATTTAACCGATACTGAGCTTATTAAAGATGCAAAGTTTGACTTCGAAGTAAATCAATTCGTGAAATTGAGTGCCGGAAAAAGAAAAATTCCATTCAGCAGAGAGCGTCTGACCTCAATTAAAAAACTTGTCTTTGTGGATAGATCAAAAATTGTAAAAGAGATCGAAGACATCGGATATGCAGGCAGGGACATAGGTGCAAATATTGACTGGCTGTTCTATACTTCGAGATCATTTGAAGTTGAGTTTATGGCTGGAGTTTATAACGGAACTGCTGGAAATCTGCAAGGTGATTTAAACAATTCTAAAAACTATGCTCAACGCTTAGAAATTAACCTGCTGAAAGATTTCTCGATTGGAATAAATTCCTCTCAGCGGCTCGATTCAATTACGGCAAAGTATTTTGTCGCAAATGGAATAGACTTTTTCGTCAGACCATTCAAAAAGCTTTACATCGATGGAGAAGCATTAGTCGGTAAGCGTCAGAACGGTAAGTTGACTGGAGGTGCATACGCAACAGTGGAATATGAGATCAGTGACTTCTTAGTCGGACTCCGATTTGAAAAGTATTTCAAGGATGTAAAATCAAAAGTTGACAGCCGGGATATCGTTACCTCAAAATTTGAATGGATCCCGAATAAGCATTTGAGGTTCCAAGTCAATTATATTAATTCAAAAGAGTTTGGTTCACAATCTGCTAGCGAACTTTTATTATCAACACAAGTTATTTTTTAAAATGAAAAAATTGTTTGTTATAATTTTTGCAATCTGTTCAATCTATTCAAGCTGTGATAAGCCGATCGGTCCGCCAATCGATAACACACCTTCAAAACCGAAGATATTCATTAATGAATTTATGGCAGTGAATACGAAAACTATTAAAGATGAAGCAAACCAGTATGACGATTGGATCGAACTCTACAATGCTGCTGACACTTCGGTGAACTTATCTAGTTACTATCTCTCAGATAAATTTTCGATTACTAATAAATGGAAGTTTCCAGCAATAACTATATTACCAAAAGAATTTTTATTAATCTGGTGTGACGATGATACTCTGCAAGGGCCTCTACATGTTAATTTTAAACTTTCATCCAGTGGAGAACAGCTCGCACTTTTTATGCCTGATGGTAAAATTCTTGACTCGCTAAGTTTTGGAATTCAATATGCCGATACGTCTTTTGGCCGGTTTCCTGATGGAACAAATAACTGGAAGTATATGCCGATGCCGACACCCGGCGCTGCAAATAAATAAAATTTAAACAGTAAAACTTATTCCATTAATGATGTAAGAACAACTTCTGTCGAAATTTTTCTGCAGTTTTATCTAAGGGAAAAAATCAATTACTGGGGAGTTTAAGTCCAGTTTTGAATTTAAAAAGGGGAACGCCAATAACTAACTATCAGTCATTAACATTCAACCAAATTATTTCAGCTTATTAATGATCGATTTGTACAATTTTGAATTTACGATTTCCGGGAATTCGGATTCGAAGACTTTTTGTTTGTTGGGATCCAAAATAAAACTCATCTTTAATGATTCAAATGCTTCATATGTGCGGCTGAGAATAAAAAATATCTTCGCCCGCTCGAAGTACGGGTCAGCCCATTGCGGCTCGAACATTATGCATTGATCGAAGAATTTCAACGCTGCACCAAGATCGCCGACTTCATAATAAGCTAAAGCAAGGTCGAAGTGGATATCGGTGTTTTCAGGATCCTTATCAAGAACTTTTTTATAGCTTTCGATTGATTCATGCAATTGTCCGAGTGAATATTCCAAATCACCTTTTGCGTACCAAGCTTCAATATTTTCCGAAGTTACTTCTATGGCTTTGTTAAAATCCTTGAAAGCTAAATTATATTTTCCCAATGAGTCGTAACAGAATCCGCGCGAAAGATACGATTCATAATGCTCAGAGTTTATGTCGAGCGCTTTATCGAATGATTTGATCGCCCGTAAATATTCTTCCTGCTCTTCATAACAGCAGCCGAGGTTGTACCACGCCGTGAAGTCTTCAGGTTCAAGCTGGATAGTCATTCTATAAGCTTCGATTGCATTTTCAAGTTTTCCGAGGTATGAATAAGCATTCCCTTTGTTGAAATATGCAGAGGCAAAAGTGTCATTTATTGCAATTGCAAAATCGTAGCATTCGATTGAGTTATGCCATTTATTATCACGTGAATAGGTTATTCCGAGATTATACCATGCATGGTGGTTGTAAGGATCAATATCCAGAAGTTTTTTGTAAGTAATTATTGCTTCATCAAATCTTTCAAGTGAATCATAGCAGAAAGCTAATTCATATAACGATTCAATATTTTCTGGATCGGATTGGAGAATATCGTTAAGAAATTGAATCGCTTTATCAAAGTTACCGGATTTTTGGTATGAAAGTGCTAAATTCAGTATTACTTCATCATTGCCAGGTGCAAGAGTTAATGCATGTTGAAATGCTTCAGCTGCTTCACTATAATTATTGAGGTTTTCATAAGCGATACCTAAGTTATTCAGAGTCTCATAATCAAGTGGATTTAATGAATAAGCTTTTTTATAAGATTCGATTGCCTTCTCGTATTGTTTTAAGTTGTTTAAAAGAATTCCTCTTTTCTGCCAGCCATCTGAATTATATGGAGCTTGAGCTACTAAAATATCGGAGAGTTTTAATCCGATTTCATTTTCTTCAAGATCAATTGCAATTTGAATATTATCTTCAAGAAGGTCGATGTCAGATACAAATGATTTGGCTTCCAGAGATGAGAGATATTCTTTTAAAGATAGAACTGCTTGTTCAATTTCGAAATCTTTTTTTCTTTCGCCTCGGGTTTCGTCCTGCTCCGACCAAAAATCGTCGGGAAAATTTGTCATAACTTTTTCTGTATTAATTTTGAACTAAGCTAACCAATCGAAAAGATAAATTCAAATGTTGATTTGATTTTCGCGGGAAAAAATTTTAGAAGATTTTAAAATTTAATTTGATCTCTCTCCCGCTTTTGTATAAGCGAAGGTTTTTCAAAAATTAAACTTTGAATATTTGTTATCGTGATTAACCTAAACTCAAGACCAATTGATGATCCATTTCAAGACAAGAATTATTAATCACCTGCATTTTTTAATAAAACATCTTTACCCCAAATCTTTATTTATATTTCAGTCGCCTGCCGTTTAAATATTTAAACTCAAATACACGAGGTTAGTAAGAAAAGCGAATTATTTCTTCATTATCAACTATGTCACTTTATTAAGTTTGCAAAAGTTGGTGATTTTTTTTTCACTTTTGAGAAGGAGTTGTTTTTGAGCAAAAGAAATCAAAAACTAATATTCACTTTTAATTGTAGGAATGAACCATTACAAAATTTGGCGATAACGCATTCTTTTCACTAAAAATCCTAGAAAAAAGCTGTTCATTGTTTCGCCTGCTAAGATAAAAAGTTCACCAGAAACAACTATTACTTCGACAAAATAATTAAACTCGGTTCCATATTTTCAATTCTGATAATTAGCAATTTTCAACAGTAGCAATAGTTAGATTTTTTTACGAATTTTGCGTTGCAGGAAACAACGATTTTGGAATGAAAATTGTCACATCCACTAATATTACAGAATCTTGGAATTGCTGCATTTAAATAGAAATAATATCACAAACAATCTCACAGAGAGTATGAAAAAAAATCTATTCTTCGCATTTCTTTCTCTGGTATTCGTAGCTTCTTCCTTTGCTCAGAGTTTTAATGGAAGGATCTCATCTTCAGTTTACGGATTTGAACGGGCAGAAGCCCCTGGAGTAGAGAATCAATATCTCCGCTCTTTTCAAATGGTCAACCTGAATCTCAA
>CAZNDS010000066.1:7960-14081 GCA_964571865.1 uncultured Ignavibacteriaceae bacterium
AGAGAAAGACTTGTTGAAAAAACTTGATTACGACCCAAGGGTTAGATTTTATAATCTCTATCTCGAAGCAAGAGATATTTTTGATTTCGCTACTTTGAAAATCGGGCGTCAACCTCTTTTTCATTCAGTCGCAAGTGGAATTTTTGATGGTGCCGCACTCAATTTAAAATATAATGGTTTCAAATTATCGGGTTACTATGGAGGAAATGTTCCTGCGTATCAAAAACTAAAAATGACCGACAAGTTTAGTGAAGATTATTTATTCGGTGTGAAATTTTCAACGAGTGTAATTGAGAATTTTCATTTCGCTGTCGGGTATATTAACAAGAATTTCAAACAGGAAGAGTATTCAGCAATTAGATTGGATGATTTATTTAACGCCGATACTTTATTAATAAAACGAGGTGCGAGTCAATTCAAGCTTTTGTCTGCAGAACTTGGGTATGAATTTACTGATGATTTAGTTGTAGACACCCGTTTGGATTATGATTTGAATTTTAAGAAGCCCACGAAGGTTGAAATTACAGGTTCTTATAATCCAATAAAAAACTTGGGATTAAATCTTTATTATAATAAGCGGGAGCCGCTTATCCGATACAATTCTTACTTCACAATTTTTGAAGCAGCAGTTGAAAATACACAAGAAGTGGAAGCTGGAATTGATTACCGATTTAATTCATTCTTAACTGCAATTGGGAAATTCGGTTATGTAACTTATAAAGACGAGAACTCAACACGGATCACAGCCGGATTAATTATTCCGTATGGAACATTAACGTACAGAAAAAATCTTGGCTATGCCGGTGAACTCGATAACGTTTCCGTTTATTCCGCTTATCCGATGTTTTGCGGATTGTTAACTCCAAGTCTTGGATTATCATACAGCGGTTATAAGCTTTCTGCTGGTGATGAAAAAAATAACGTTCTCTCTGTTGTTGCTGGTTTCAATTACAGACCATGGAGAATACTCTCTTTTGATCTGCAAGGACAGTACATGAATAATAAAATCTATAAGAATGACTATCGACTCTTCTTCAAAATTAATTATTGGTTTAACACAAATTTGGGGTTGATGTAATATGAAGATGAAACATTTTTATTCGATATTAACTTTAGGAATCGTTGGATTCCTTTTCTTCACAGCATTTACATCTGTCCCATCCGATAAAAAATGCAACAAAGAAATAATTAAGTTTTCACACCAATATCACAGTGAATTAACTGACTGTGAATCGTGCCATTCCGGTGCGGCTAAATCAGAAAATTTGAATTCGCGGCTGCTTCCGACTAAAGATGATTGTGCAACTTGTCACGACGTTCAAGATACTGATGCATGTTCAAAATGCCACTATGAGAATGTGAATGAACCGCTTGTACAGAAAAAATCTCGACTAATATTTAATCATGCATTCCACAAAGAAAACGGATTGCAATGCACTTCATGTCATCTAGGATTGGATAAAGTCGATTACGCATTCGAATCATCTAATTCAAAACCATCGATGAAATCATGCTACAGCTGCCACAATGAAAAGAAAATTGCGACTAACAATTGTGAAGCATGTCATATCTCCACAGCGAATTTAATTCCTGAGAATCACAAAAATTCAAACTTCTCTAAAGTTCATAAGTTTGCAGCTTCCAAAGCGAATGCCGATTGTATGATGTGCCATGATAATAATTCATGTTCAGCGTGTCATGTCGGAACGACAATGCTGACGGAGAAAAATACAGCAAGTGATTTTTATCAGCCGAATGTTCCTTCTAACTTTATTGATGGTGCAAAGCAGCAGCAAATTACACGAGTACATGATTTAAATTATCGATTTACTCACGGAATTGAATTGAAGGGAAAAACTAAAGAGTGTCAAAGCTGCCATCAAGTTGAAGAATTCTGTGTAAGCTGTCATGGATTAAGTGGTGGTGATATTTCATTGGGAGGAGCGATGCCTTCATCTCATTTAAAACCTGGATTTGTGACTTTCGGTAAAGGTTCGGGCGGAGGTGAGCATGCAAAGCTTGGAAGAAGAGATATTGAAAGATGTATTTCTTGTCATGACGTACAGGGTCAAGATCCTTCTTGTATAACTTGTCACAATGAAAAAATCAAATAAGTGAATATGACAATGAAAAAAAATATTTTTCTTTTAGTTTCAATCGGAATTTTAATTGTTTCGTTTTTTGGATGCAGTGAACTGCAGACAAATATTACTCCTCCATCGAGTGTTGCAATTCATAAAACAGGTATTTTAAATCCAGCTTCTGATAATTTTCATGGCAAGCTTGCGAAAAGTTTTGCATGGGATTTGAAACAATGTCAGTCGTGCCATGCTGTTAATTACACTGGGGGAACTACTGGAAAGACATGCTTAAGTTCTGGCTGCCATACAAGTTCCAAAGGTCCTGAGGAATGCAATACTTGTCATGGAGATTTTTCAAATAAAGATAGAATTTCACCGCCGAGAGATCTGAGCGGAGGTGTTGTGGATACATTGAGAGGCGTGGGCGCACATTCAAAACACTTGAGGAATAATGTGTTGGGGAAAGCTGTTGAATGTGTAGAATGTCATAAAATCCCTGCCAAATTTTTGGATGAGGGACATGTGGATTCTGATCTCCCGGCGGAAATTATTTTTGGAAAACTTTCTTCATTCACCACTGCGAGTGATAAAAAACCAAGTTATTCAGCATCGACCATTTCTTGTTCGAATACTTATTGTCATGGTAATTTTACTTTTTATAAGGATTCAACAGCTTCTGCACGGCGTTATGCTTATACTTCAGATAAGATGGTCGGTGCAAATCGTACTGTGAAATGGAATAAAGTCGACGGAAGCGAAATCGCATGTGGAACATGTCATGGAAAAGCCGCTAATCCAAATGATCCTTCTCCCGAAGGACATCTTCCATCAAGTTTAACTGCTTGCGTATTCTGTCATGCCGGTGTTGTTGATAACACTGGAAAAATCATTGATAAGACAAAACATATCAATGGTAAGATCAATGCTTTGGGTGATTAACTAAAAGCATTTTAAATTTTGTTTTCTATTGTTGTGTAAACTTAGTCAATAATTATTTATTGAATTAAGTTGAGTTGATTAAAGAACTTGTTCTGAATTAATTCATTTTTCAGAACAAGTTTTTAACCGTGTTGTTGATTTGATTTATCCAACCAAATATCACCCCTTAAATTTCGGAGCAAGCATGAAAAAACGGGCTAATATTTTCTTAGTAGCAAGCATATTTTTATTCGTATTAATAATTGGATGCGATCAAGCACCAAAGACACCTAATGAAATTAATAAGCCAGATTTGGCCTCAAATACCTGTGAAGGATGTCATACAAATTATGAACTGCTGAAAACTGTATATACACCCGATACAACTTCAGGAGGCGGAGGCTGCGGAGGTGACACACCGCACATCGAACCATACGATAGAGTTTATCTTGGCGGAGATGGATATAAATCTTTTAAATCTTCATCACATGGAAAACTTGAGTGTATAGCATGCCATAATGGAGTTGATAAAACTTCAGATAAAAAGCTGGCACACTCGGGAAATTTTATTAAACATCCTTCGAAATATGCGGAAAAGAAATGTGCAGGCTGCCATACAGACATTGTTGTTCGCACGAAGAATAGTCTGCATGAACAAGGCTGGGGACAAAAGAATATGGTCATTCAAAGAAGCGGTCATGCATCCTTTGAATCTCTGCCGGCTAAATTGAAAGAAGGTTATGATAAGAATTGTGCGAAGTGTCACGCTACTTGCGGTGATTGTCATGTTAATCGTCCAAAAGCTCAAGGCGGCGGATTGTATAAGGGACATAACTTCGTAAAAACTCCGGATATGAGAGATCAATGTGTTGGCTGTCATACCAGCCGCGGCGGTCATGCTTATTTTGGAATTGCCTCTGGAACAAGTCCCGATGTTCATTTAACCAAAGCTGGATATAATTGCATGAGTTGTCATTCAAGAAATGAAGTACATGGAGATGGAAAGGTTTATGAACACCGCTATAAAATGGAGCTTCTACCAAAGTGTACAAACTGCCATAAGAATTTGAATACCTCAAATATGTATCACACAATTCATATTAACACATTTAATTGTAACACATGTCATTCACAAGATTACAATAACTGCGGCAGCTGTCATATTGGCGGTGAGGGCGCGAGAATTTCTTCTCATCAAAGTTTTAAAATTGCCTTAAATCCAATTCCAGATACTAAGCCATATAAGTTTGCTACGGTTAGAAGATCACTAATGGCACCTGATAGCTGGGAATTATACGGCGTTCCAAATCTATCAAACTTTGCTGTGAAACCGACTTTTAAATATACAACTCCCCACAATATTTTAAGATGGACAACACGAACTCAAGTTGCTTCCGGAAAAACATGTTCTGATAATTGTCATATTGTTAAAGAGGGGACAACATTCAGAAATAAGAATTTGTATCTATTTCGATCAGACTTAATAAACACATGGGAAATTGAACCTAATAAAAATATAATCGTCGATGGTAAACTTCCAGCCGGCTGGGGTTTATAGGACTGATTATAAAATGTTAAATCATATAACTAAAAATATAGGAGATATAAAAATGAGAGAGTTAAAGAAACTCTTATTGTTACTCGTAATTCTTCCACTATTCATCGGATACGTTGGATGTAAGGAAGATTCTTCAACTGAACCTCCACCAGCTATTAATGAAGCCGAAGAGCTTGTGAAATATGTAGAAGCTAGTGGCAACTACATTTACGATGCAGCTTCATTCGTAATGGGCGCACCAGATTACAGAACTGCATATCTCGCAAATCCAGCAAAAATCTACACAATAGATTTGAGAACTGCTGCTGATTTTGCAAAAAAGAGACTCAAAGGAGCTAAAAATGTTACACTTGGTGGATTAAGAACTCACTTAGCTGGAGTAACTATTGACAATTATGATAAAATTGTTCTAGTATGTTACTCGGGACAAACATCCGCCTACGCTACATCATTGATGAGAGCACTATATCCAGTAGCTCAAGCAAACAAAATCGTTTCATTGAAGTTCGGAATGAGTTCAATCGATTCTTCATTTGCTATGAATTACTGGCTGGCCAAAAGAAGCAATGTAAGAGCTGCTCAATTTGTAAAAACCGATCCACCGGCAAAACCGGCAAAAGGAGATTTACCAAAAATTACTACTGGTAAAACAACAGGTAAAGCTATCCTTGAAGCAAGAGTCGATTCATTATTAGCTGCTGGATTCTCGATTGCAATTGTTAGCGAAGCTACTCTTTATACGAATCTCTCTAATTATTTTATCATGAACTATTGGCCTGTTGCTCTATACAAAGATCCTGGACATATTGATGGTGCATATAATTATGATCCAGCAGGAAAGCCATATCAACTTGCAAATGACTTAAAGACAATTCCAACGACAAAAACATCTTCACTTTATTGCTACACTGGGCAAACAAGTGCATACTTTGGTGCATATTTAAGATTAATTGGGTATGACGTAAAATCATTAACCTATGGTGCAAACAGTATGATATACGATATCATGGTAACAAAACCAGTTATTAATGCATTTATTCCAGCAACTGATATCAAAGGATATACTGATCTATTAGAACCATAATTTGTAGGTTTTAGGAGACTCGGTTCAATTATTTGGAACCGAGTCTCCAACATTTTATAAAATTTTCTGAACCAAAAAAGATTGATTTTGTTAAATAATTCGACATACTCAGTAATTGTGAATGGTGCTAAAATATAGATTATTGATTAAGTCAAACATTTTTTATAAAAAATTATTAAGTTGAGTTCAGAAAACCAAAAAAATGGAGGAAAAATGAAAAACAAAATAACCCTGTTCGTAATCATTGTGATTACACCTGTATTTCTTTTCATGTATTCAAATTCAGATGATAAGAAACACAGTTATATTGGTGCGGATGCATGTGGTATGTGTCATAAAACCGAAAAACAAGGAAAGCAGCTTGATATATGGAAAGGGAGTACTCATGCGAATGCTTATGCTACATTAACAAGCGAAGCGGCTGAAAAAATAGCCAAAGAAAAAGGCTTTGAGACTCCTGCAGCAAAAACTGCTGAGTGT
>CAZNDS010000067.1:0-14020 GCA_964571865.1 uncultured Ignavibacteriaceae bacterium
TGGATTGGTTTTCATAAAATTTAATCTTCTTTTGTATATTTTTCTTTACATAAACCCAGATTTGTCATTAGAAAATGAGTGAGTTTTAGCAGTTTATTACTATGCAATCTGTTACAGAGAAATATCTTAATCAAAATGTGTAAGTTTTTTGTGTGAAAAAATTTATAAATAATTCCAATTTTTTATAAGAATAACTTATTGTATTCATATAAGTTAACTAATGTTTTTTCTAATGGCGGTCATTATAAATTGTTACCTAATGACAAATTTGAGATAAATACTATTTTTCTAGATTTTAAACAATAGCTGTTTTGCAGAAACTCTATACTTAATAACTTCATTATTTAACAAGCTTATTTTCGTCATTAGCGAAAATTCGCTTGCTTCTTTTCAAAAAGTATGATATTATATGATTGGTAAATGAACACAATTAAAAACATAACGGAGGCGGCGTGGGAACACCAAATAGATTAATAGATATACTTCCATATCAAGTAGAAAACTATCCAAGGGAAGATGCGCTTTGCGATAAGAAAGCAGGAACATGGCAGAAATTCAGTTCGACGGAAGTTAAATCGATTGTCGATAAGTTTAGTCTTGGACTTTTAAAAATGGGTTTCAATCCAGGTGATAAGTTTGCTATCATTTCAACAAACCGAACCGAATGGAATTTCGTTGATCTTGGAATTCTTCAAATGGGCGGAGTTGATGTTCCCCTTTATCCAAATATGAGTGAAGAAGATTACGAATACATTTTTAACGATGCAGAAGTAAAATTAGTATTTGTTGAAGATATCGAAATTTATAAAAAAGTTGAAAGTGCTAAACAGAAAGCCAAGTCGATTAAAGGAATTTATACTTTCGATGAAATTAAAAACAAAAAGCACTGGAAAGAAATATTAAACAATGCAGACTTCTCTCTCGAGCCTCGTCTAAAAGATATTGAAAAATCAATTACTGCATCCGATTTGGCAACACTTATTTATACATCCGGTACAACAGGAACTCCAAAAGGTGTGATGTTGTCGCATCAAAATATTACGAGCAATATTGATTCTCTTATTAGAATAATTCCAATAAATAAAGATCATAGGATAATAAGTTTTCTTCCCATTTGTCACATTTTTGAACGCACAGCAATTTACTTTTACATGGTGCTCGGTTGTTCAATTTACTATGCTGAGAGTATAGAAAAGATTGGTGAGAATCTTACTGAAGTTAAGCCAAATTACTTCACAACGGTTCCAAGATTACTTGAAAAAATTTACGATAAAATAATGGATAAAGGAAGAGATCTAACCGGTGCGAAGCGTGCAATTTTTGGATGGGCAATGAATTTGGCAAATAGTTTTCACCCGCAGGGGAAAAACAGTTTTATTTACAATTTAAAATTATGGATCGCTCGGAAATTAGTCTTTTCAAAATGGCAGGCAGCGCTTGGCGGAGAGGTTAATGGAATTATTAGCGGGGCAGCTGCATTGCAGCCGCGGCTCGCTCGAATTTTTTCGGCAGCCGGAATCCCAATTAGAGAAGGATATGGACTGACTGAGACTTCGCCTGTCTTAACTTGTAATCGTTTCGAAGATGGAGGATATTATTTCGGGACGGTAGGCGAGCCAATTCCCGATGTACAAATAAAAATTGATGAGAACGGGGAAATACTTGCTAAAGGTCCAAACGTAATGATGGGTTATTATAATAAGCCTGAATTTACAACGGCTGCGATTGATCGAGATGGCTGGTTCCACACCGGAGATATTGGCGAATGGGTGGAAGGAAAATACTTAAAAATTACAGATAGATTAAAAGAAGTATTCAAAACCTCAGGAGGTAAATTTGTTGCACCGCTTCCCATAGAAAATAAAATGAAAGAATCGTTGTTCATTCAGAATATAATGGTCGTCGGTGAAAATCAAAAATTTACTTCAGCATTAATTATACCCGATTTCGATTTTATATTTAAGTGGTCAAAAAAGAAAAAGTTAAACTTAAAATCCAGAGAAAACATTGTTCATTCAGAGGAGGTTATTGCACGAATTTGGGATGATGTTAATAAATACAATAAGCGTTTTGGTAAAATCGAACAAATAAAAAAATTTGAACTCCTTATTGACGACTGGACGGTTGAAAGTAAAGAATTAACTCCTACCTTGAAATTAAAAAGAAAAGTGATACTCGAAAAACACAATGATGCTGTCAATCGGATTTATTCAGATCAAACAATTACAAATAATAATAACCATTGAAGATTATGAAAAGAATTATTAAAGAAGTCGGAATACTCGGTTCTGGTGTTATGGGTTCGCGAATCGCGGCTCACTTCGCTAATATTGGATGTAAAGTTTATTTACTTGATATAGTCCCAAAGGAACTAACTGAATCGGAAAAGAAAAAAGAACTGACACTTAAAGACAAAGAAGTTAGAAATAGAATTTCATCTGAAAATCTCAAGAATGCTTTAGCTTCGAGGCCCTCTCCGATCTATCACAAAACATTTTCTTCACGAATAACTGTCGGGAATTTTGATGATGATTTTGAGATGCTTCGAAATGCTGATTGGATAATTGAAGTAGTAGTTGAAAATCTTGAAATAAAAAAATCAATCTTTGAAAAAGTCGAGCGGTTTAGACAACCCGATTCACTTATCACGAGCAATACTTCCGGCATTCCAATCAATTCCATGCTTGAGGGAAGAAGTGACAATTTTGTGGAGAACTTCTGCGGAACGCATTTCTTTAATCCTCCAAGATATTTGCAGCTGTTGGAAATAATTCCAACTTCAAAAACACGTGAAGATGTAATTGATTTCCTAATGTACTATGGAAGTCTTCATTTAGGTAAAACACCTGTTCTATGCAAAGAGACTCCCGCATTTATCGCAAATCGAATTGGCGTGTATAGTATGATGGTTGTTTTTAATTTAATGGATAAAATGAAATTGTCCGTTAAAGAAATAGATACACTTACGGGCCCGTTGACAGGCAAACCAAAGTCGGCAACCTTTAGAACTTGCGATGTTGTTGGAATTGATACACTCGTTAAAGTTGCTGATAATATTTACAAAGATTGCCCTGACGATGAGGAACGTGAACTATTTAAGATCCCTGATTATGTCAGGACGATGGTAGGCAACAATTGGTTAGGTGATAAATCAGGGCAGGGCTTTTATAAAAAATCAAAAGACGCAGACGGTCAAAAAGTAATCCTTGAATTAAACATTGAGAAACTTGAATATCAGCCGAGCGCTAAATCAAGTTTTGCCTCAGTTTCAGCAGCCCGGCCTATCGATAATTTAAACGAACGGCTAAAAGTTCTTCATGCGGGAAAAGATAAAGCAAGCGAATTTCTTCGAAATCTTGCATTCAGCATTTTTAGATACGTATCAAATAGAATTCCTGAGATAACTGAAGATTTATATAAAATAGATGACGCATTAAGAGCAGGTTTCGGATGGGACCTGGGTCCGTTCGAAACTTGGGATGTTCTGGGTGTTAAGAGAACTTTGAAAGAGATGGAAGAAAATAATCTTGAACCTGCCAGCTGGGTAAAAGATATGACAGAAAAAGGATATGATTCTTTTTATAAAATCGAAAATGGAAAGAAAAAATATTTTGACATAAACTCCGGTTCATATAAAGAAATTCCCGGGAGAGCTGATTTTATTATTCTCAATAATCTTAGATCGCAGGAACCTGTCTGGCAAAATACCGGTGCGACGCTGCATGATATAGGTGATGGTGTTTTGAATCTGGAATTTCAAACAAAGATGAACACTATTGGAACGGAAATTCTTGAAGCGATAAATCATTCAATTGAAATTGCAGAAAAAGATTTCGCTGGTTTAGTAATTGGAAATAATGGACAGAATTTTTCAGCTGGTGCAAATCTCGCATTGATATTCATGCTAGCTGCGGAACAAGACTATGATGAAGTCGACTACGCTGTTAGAATGTTTCAAAATGCAATGATGAGGATTCGTTATTCAAGCATCCCCGTCATTGCAGCTCCGCATGCCTTAACTTTAGGAGGAGGATGCGAGTTATGTTTGCATGCAGATAAAATACAAGCATCAGCAGAAACGTATATTGGTTTAGTTGAAGTTGGTGTCGGATTAATCCCTGCAGGCGGAGGAACGAAAGAAATGACCTTGCGCGCATCAAATAATTATTCAGAAGGATTGGTTGAATTCCCAGAATTACAAAAACGTTTTATGTCAATCGCTCAAGCATCCGTAGCAACATCTGCCTATGAAGCTTTCGATCTTGACATTTTCAAAATTGGAAGAGACGCCGTGACCATCAATCCTAACAAAGTAATTTCGGATGCCAAAGATGCAGTTTTGAATATATTTAAAATGGGATATTCACAACCTCTACCCAAAGCAGATATTAAAGTATTAGGCAGATCGGCGCTTTCAGTATTATTAATCGGTGCATTTTCATTCAGAAGAGGAAATTATATTTCCGATCATGACAGAAAAATTGTTGAGAAATTAGCTTACATAATGTGCGGCGGAGATCTAACTCAGGACACACTCGTTTCAGAGCAATATTTATTGGATTTAGAGCGAGAAGCATTCTTAAGTTTAGTCGGTGAACAGAAAACATTGGAAAGAATCCAATCAATTTTAACAACAGGAAAACCGCTGAGAAATTGAGTTACTAAGAAATGAACAAGACTACACAATATTTTTGGATAAAAAATTAAAAGAAAAATTATGAGAGAAGCATACATAATAACCGGATATCGAACAGCTGTCGCAAAAGCCAAAAGGGGCGGATTTCGTGCAGTTAGGTCCGATGAGTTGGCAAAAGAAGTAATAATTCATTTATTAAAATCTGTTCCGCAATTAGATCCTAAACGTATCGATGATCTAATTGTTGGAAATGCTGTCCCAGAAGCAGAACAAGGATTACAAATGGGAAGAATGATTTCGTTGCAATGTCTTCCACAAGAAGTTCCCGGTGTTACAGTGAATAGATATTGTGCATCTGGAGTTGAAACAATTGCAATTGCCGTATCCCGAATTCGTTCGGGAATGGCTGACTGTATCATTGCAGGCGGGACAGAGTCAATGTCGATGGTTCCAGTAACCGGATGGAAACTTGCTCCAAATTATAACATTGCTGTTGAGAACCCACAATTTTATTTAGGTATGGGATTAACTGCTGAAGAGATTGTTAAGGACTACAAGATCTCACGTGAAGATCAAGATGAATTTTCATACAATTCTCACATGAAAGCTGTAAATGCAATAACAAAAGGATATTTCAAAGACGAAATCGTTCCAATAAGTGTGACTGAAATTCAAGTTGAGAACAATAAAAGAATTGAAAAACAATTTGTTGTTGATACTGATGAAGGTCCGCGTGCTGATACAACATTAGAAGCACTTGCAAAATTGAAACCGGTTTTCGCGAAAGATGGAACAATTACAGCTGGAAATGCATCGCAAACATCGGATGGTGCTGCATTTGTTTTAGTGATGTCCGAAGATATGGTCAAGGAACTAAAACTAGAGCCACAAGCAAGATTAGTATCGTATTCTCTCGCCGGAGTAGATCCACGAATCATGGGTATCGGTCCAGTTGAAGCTGTTCCCAAAGCATTAAAAAAAGCTGGAATGAACTTAAATCAAATTGATATAATTGAATTGAATGAGGCGTTTGCAGCACAGGCACTGTCAGTTATTCGCAGTCTTGATCTCAATCAAGAAATACTAAATGTGAATGGGGGTGCAATTGCACTTGGTCATCCTCTTGGATGCACAGGAGCAAAACTTACGGTTCAGATTCTCCAGGAATTAAAAAGAAGAAAGAAAAAAATCGGACTAGTTACCGCTTGCATTGGCGGCGGGCAGGGTGTAGCTGCGATTTTTGAAAGGTTGAATTAAAAAATTAATAGGGGAATAAAAACGAGTCATGTTAGGTAACGAAACTCATCCTCCAGCTCCTTCTCTTACAAAGAGAAGGAGTGATGAAGTCCCTCTCTTTTTACCTGCCACTGAATATAGTTGCTGTGGCGGGAGAGAGGGATTTAGGGTGAGTTATTGTTCTAAAAATAGAGTTGTCTATCACTGCCAATTAAATCTTCAAACATTAAAGTCAGAAAGTTTTATTTGATACTAATACTATGCGTTCAACATGATTCTTTTTTACACCCCAAAAAAATTAATCATAAGTTTTTAAACAAATAAAGTAGGATTACAATGTCTAATAAAAATTTATCAGAAGTTTTAAAAGGGGGAGAGTTTCTAATTAAAGAAACTGAACCTAAAGATATTTTTATCCCGGAAGAAATTTCCGAAGAACAAAAAATGATGGCTGAAACTACGAAAGATTTTGTTGAGAAAGAAATTTGGCCAAATCTTGATGCAATCGATAAACAGGAACCGGGATTGACAGTCAGTCTCTTGAGAAAAGCTGGTGAGCTTGGACTTCTGGGGACTTCACTTCCGGAAGAATATGGCGGACTTGGAGAGGACTTCAATACAAATACATTCATCGCTATGGAAATGGGAGCGAGCTATTCTTATGGAGTTTCTTTTGCTGCTCACACCGGCATCGGAACGCTTCCGATTCTTTACTATGGAAGTCCAGGACAAAAAGCAAAATATCTTCCAAAGCTTGCGACAGGAGAAATGTTATCAGCTTATTGTTTAACTGAACCGACTTCCGGATCAGATGCACTTTCGGCGAAATCAACTGCAAAACTTTCAAGCGATAAAAAATATTACACTCTCAATGGTCAGAAGATGTGGATTACAAATGGAGGATTTGCTGATATACTCATTACTTTTGCCCAAGTCGATGGTGATAAATTCACCTGTTTTCTCATCGATACGAATTCTGAAGGATTAACAAAAGGAGAGGAGGAAAATAAATTAGGGATAAAAGGATCATCAACGCGCGCAATCTTTCTTGACAATGTTAAAGTACCAGTCGAAAATGTTTTAGGTGAAATTGGAAAAGGACATTATATCGCATTTAATATATTGAACATCGGAAGATTCAAATTATGCGCAATGACGACCGGTGGAGCAAAGCGGTTTTCATCGGTTGCTGTGAAATATTCTAATGAAAGGCATCAGTTTGGAAAACCAATCTCAAGTTTTGGTGCGATTAAATATAAATTGGCTGAGCAGGCAATTAGAATATTTGTTTCAGAATCAGCTACTTTAAGAACGAGTGGATTAATTAGTCGCAAAGTCAAAGAATTAACTGAGAAGGGAACAGATTACAGCGAGGCATTGATCACCGCTGCAGAGGAATACGCAATCGAATCAGCAATTCTGAAAGTATTTGGATCGGAAATGTTAGATTATATTGTTGATGAAACTGTACAAATTCATGGCGGCTATGGTTATTCAGAAGAATATCCAGCTGCGAGAGCTTATCGTGATTCTCGCATCAATCGGATTTTTGAAGGAACGAACGAGATCAACAGATTATTGACAGTTGATATGTTAGTAAAAAGATCTCTTAAAGGACGATTAAACTTGATGGGTCCTGCATTAGCTATTCAAAAAGAATTAATGTCAATTCCAACATTAACAGATGCAAAAGCGGGATTGTTGAATGTGGAACTCGAAGCAATTAAAAGAGCGAAGAAATCAATTCTTATGATTGCAGGCTCGGCAGTTCAAAAGTATATGCAGAAACTTGCCAATGAGCAGGAAATTATAATGAACATTACAAATATGCTTATCGAGGTTTTCACAGCCGAATCAGCGATTTTACGTACTATCAAACTTTCATCCATTAAAAGTGGAAATGAAGTTATCCCTTATGAGGAAATGACAAAGGTCTACACAAACGATGCAATGGATAGAATTAACGTCTTCGGTAAGAATGCAATCATCTCGTTTGCAGAAGGGGATGAGCTAAAATTATTATTGCTCGGACTGAAAAGATTCACAAAAATTGATCCTGTAAACACTACTAAATTAAGAAGAAATATTGCTGACAGATTGATCGAAGCCAATGCTTACTGCTTCTAGTTCATATAAGGGAGCAGTAAATAACTAATGATTTGAATTTTTTCTCTATCATTGAATTCGTTCTATGTTCTTCGTTGGATTCATAATAACGCGTTAACAATTCCAACAACGTTTGGCTCAAGAAAAATTCATCTTAATTAAATTCGAAATTCTTAAATTATCTTAAACAGAATTTTAAAATAGGAAGCGAAATTATGTCCCAATCAAATTATACTCAGCCAATGTTAAAAGAAGGTGCCTTACTCGGTAAAGTGATTCTAGTTACCGGTGGAGGAACAGGACTTGGAAAAGCAATGGGGAAATATTTTTGTGAACTTGGTGCGGACTTAATTATTGCAAGCCGTAAACTCGATGTTCTTGAAAAAACTGCTGAGGAATTAAACAAAATTACAGGACGGACAATCCTACCGTTGCAGTGTGATGTATCCAAGTATGAACAAGTTGAAGAACTATTAAAAACGAGTTTAAAAAGCTTTAATAGGATTGATGTTCTCGTAAATAACGCTGCAGGAAATTTTATCAGTCCAACAGAACGACTTTCTAATCGAGCGTTTGATATAATTGTAAATATTGTGCTTAAGGGGACTTACAATTGTACTTTAGCTTTTGGAAAACATTGGATCCGAAACAAACAAGGAGCGACAGTCCTAAATATTGTTACTACTTACGCTACTACTGGTTCAGCTTATGTTGTTCCTTCTGCAGTTTCGAAAGCAGGTGTTCTGGTAATGACTCGCTCACTCGCTGTCGAATGGGCGAAGTATGGAATTCGTTTTAATGCAATTGCACCTGGCGCTTTCCCAACGAAGGGTGCATGGGAGCGATTATTTCCTGCTGACATACGGAAAAAATTTGATCTTGCTAATAAGATCCCCGTTGGTCGAGTTGGTCATCATCAAGAGTTAGCAAATTTAGCCGCATATTTAGTCTCAGATTATTCCGAATTTATGAATGGTGAAGTTGTTACAATAGATGGCGGCGAGTGGTTGAAAGGTGCCGGCGAATTTAATATGCTTGATGAAATACCTCAAAATACGTGGGATGAAATTGAAGCTGTCATAAGACAGACTAAAGGAAGTTGAAACTAACTTCCAAAAATATTTTAGTTTAAAGATTTTGCCGTCTTTTAATTTGAATGGGCGTTAAGAAGCTGGTCGCAACTCTACACTTCAAAACTAAAATCAGGATCGATTTATAGTTACTAAGAAGTTTAGTCTCGATTTATTATATTTACTCTGAGAAAAGTAGTTTTCTGCACCAAGTATAATAAAGTGAAAACATTAATTTTCGATATCGAAACCGTCGGCTATCCATTCGAATCCTTCGATGAATTCCAGCGAGAATACTTAATGAGATTTGCAGAGATGGAAGAAACTGAGGGAAAAAAGAAAGTCAAAAAAGAAGAGGTAATTCGTTATTTAAATCTCAGCGCACTTACGGCTCAGATCGTTGCAATTGGAATGTTCGATGTTGAAAGAGAAAAAGGATTGATCTTGTACCAATCGGATGAGAGTGGAGAATTTAAATCTATTGATGATCAATTTATTTTTCGGACAGGTGATGAAAAATTTATTGTAGAATCATTCTGGCAGACAATTGAAAAGTATGATCGATTTGTAACTTTTAATGGCCGCGGATTCGATGCCCCATTTATTCACTTGCGCTCGGCGATAATGAAAATCAAGCCGACTAAAAATCTTCTTCCCTACAGATATGAATCAAAAGTGCACTGTGATCTTTTGGAACAGTTTACGTTTTACGGACTTGTTAGAAAATACAATTTAGATTTTTACTGCAAAGCATTTGGGATTGAAAGTCCAAAACGTGGTGAAGTAACCGGATATAACATCAATGAAATGTTCGCTGAAAAGAAATTCAAAGAAATTGCAGAATATTGTTCAAAGGATTTGATAGCCACTTTTGAATTGTTCAAAGTTTTTAAAGCGTTTCTGGATATGCCAAAATGAGGGGCAATTACAGCTGCAACTAAATTTAATATATGAAAGAACCAACAGTAACACTAGAACTTGCACTTCAACACGGGCTTAACGAGGAAGAATATAACCGTATCGTAGAAATTTTGGGACGGACTCCGAACTATACTGAGCTTGGAATTTTCACTGTGATGTGGTCCGAACATTGCAGCTATAAAAATTCCATTGCATTGTTAAAAACTCTTCCACGAGATGGGAAACGATTGCTTGTTCAAGCTGGCGAAGAAAATGCAGGACTAGTTGATATCGGCGATGGACTTGCCGTAGCATTTAAAATTGAAAGTCACAATCATCCATCAGCTGTTGAGCCGTATCAAGGGGCTGCGACCGGCATTGGAGGAATACTACGCGATATTTTCACAATGGGAGCCAGACCAATTGCTGCACTTGATTCCCTTCGTTTTGGTGAATTAAATAATCAACGAACGAGATTCTTATTCAATGGTGTAGTACGGGGAATTGGAGATTATGGAAATTGCTTCGGTGTACCAACTGTTGCAGGAGAAGTTTACTTCGAAGATTTCTACCAAGATAATTGTCTTGTAAATGCTATGGCAGTTGGCATTGTGAAAACCGATCGCATTGCCCGCGCAGTTGCTAAAGGAAAAGGGAATCCTGTTTTCATCGTTGGTTCAGCTACAGGACGAGATGGAATTCACGGTGCAACTTTTGCATCCGAAGAATTATCTGAAGAATCCGAGTCTCGCCGTTCAAACGTTCAAGTTGGCGATCCTTTTGCAGAAAAACTTTTACTCGAAGCAACTCTTGAGGTCATTAAAGAGGATTTGATTGTTGGAATTCAGGATATGGGAGCGGCTGGAATTATTTGTTCGACATCTGAAATGAGCGCTCGCGGAAAATCTGGTATGAAAATTAATTTAGATCTCATTCCTCTTAGAGAAATGGAAATGAGTCCGTATGAGATTTTGCTTTCAGAATCGCAAGAAAGAATGCTCGTAGTTTGTAAGAAGGGAAATGAAGAAAAGCTAATACAGATTTTCAGCAAATGGGATTTGAATTGTGTACAAATCGGCGAAGTGATAGAGGAAGATAAATTGTACTTTTTTCAGCATGGCGGATTAAAAGCTGAAGTTCCAGCATCCTCGCTTGTTTTAGGCGGAGGGGCTCCTGTCTATCACCGCGAAACTCGAAAACCAAAATATATTGACGAAGTCAGCAATTTCGATTACACTTCACTTCCAGAGCAAAAAGATTTGAATTCAGTTCTGCTTAAAGTTTTATCTTCACCGAACATTGCTAATAAGTCTTGGGTATATCATCAATATGATTATACCGTCGGAACTAATACTGTGATCACACCTGGCTGCGATGCTGCTGTTCTAAGGATAAAAAAAACAAATAAAGCACTTGCAGTCAAAACCGATTGTAATGCAAGATACGTGTATCTAAATCCAAAAGTTGGAGCAATGATTGCGGTCGCTGAATCTGCAAGAAACGTTGCATGTTCTGGTGCAATGCCGATTGCAATTACGAATTGTTTGAATTTCGGGAATCCATACAAACCAGAAATATATTGGCAGTTCAAAGAAGTAATTGAGGGAATAAGTGAAGCATGTAGAATTTTAGAAACCCCAGTAACTGGTGGTAACGTGAGCTTCTATAACGAAAGTCCATCAAAAGCTGTTTATCCAACACCGGTAATCGGAATGCTTGGAATAATTGATGATGTAAAATGGATCACAAAATCTTATTTCCAAAATGAAGGAGATTTAATTTATATTCTTGGTGCAACAAAAGAGGAAATCGGAGGCACTGAATATTTAAAAGTGATCCACAATAAAATTTTTGGCCCACCGCCGATGATGGATTTACATTTTGAAAAAAAACTTCAACAAGTTCTGCTTAAACTTATTAGGCAGGGATTAGTGGTATCAGCACATGATTTAAGTGATGGAGGGCTTGGCGTTGCTATCGCTGAAGCGTGCGTAATGAATAGAGAGAAGCAATTTGGAGCTGAGATTAATTGCATTCCATCTTTCAGATTTGATCATTATCTTTTTTCTGAAAGTCAATCGCGGGTAACAATTTCAATTTCACCGGAAAAAAAATCAAAAATTGAAAATGAACTTCATTCTCTCGATATTCCCTTTGAAATGATAGGAACTGTGAAAACAAGCGAACTCATAATTAATGGTAGTGTTAAATTATCGATTGAAAAAATTAATGATGCATATTTTAATGCGATTAATAAACTAATGTCATAGAAACGATGGCTCAAAAAATAGAAACTGCAAAAACTCCCAAACTATCGACTTGGAAAAAAATCATAGGTTGGATAAAATTTTATTCAATTGGAATTTATAACAAGGCGGATGAGCATCATGTTTTTTTATTTGGTTCAGCTCTAACATTCAATATTATTCTTTGTATCATCCCTTTTATACTTATAATTTTTGCATATCTTGGGAATGTTCTCGAATCGCAGGATATTTATTTTCAAATAAATCTTTTTCTTGATAAGCTTATACCATATACAGCCTATACCGATCAAATTCGTGATATAATTTTTGATAGAGTTGATGAGTTCATCGAGCACAAAACCATTGTTGGAATAATTGGTACAATCGGTCTGTTTTTAACTTGCAGTGGTTTGTTTTCAACAATGAGGACGATATTAAATGATATCTATGGGATAAAAAAAGATAAAAGCGCTTTCATAGCAAAGCTTCGTGATATTGGAATGGTAATTTTAACAATTGTTTTCTTCTCCTTTATTGTAATACTGAGTCCACTTTTTCAAATTGGAAAAACAATTTTTGCAGATGCCTGGATTTTTCACGAACTCGATTTGTCCTCGTTTGAGCATTATGTTTTGAATCTAATACTTTTTTGTATCACGTTCCTTTTGGCATACGTTCTTTATGGTCTAATTCCTTACGAAAAAATGTCGCATAAAGTTTATTTTGTCTCAGCATTCTGGGCGACTCTCTTTTTTGAGATTTCCAAGTATGGTTTTGGATATTATATCACAAATGTGGTTAACTATGGAAAAATTTACGGAAACGTGACTTTTGTAATAATTATTGCTTTCTGGCTTTATATCAGCTCGGTAATATTTGTATTCGCTGCTATTTTTGGACAACTCTACCGGGAAAGGCAAAAACTTCTTGCTACTTCAAAAAGAAAGCTGATTAAATTAGAAGATCTGCACCTATATCTTCCTAAAAAATTACCTAAATCGTCCGATTTTAGAATAAAAAGAAGAAAAAAGAAGAGTAATTGATAATTTTACTCTAATTCTAAATTTTTCAGAATCAAAGGTAAAATTATTGTATTCGAATTAACTAAGAAACTTATTATATTTTTATTAGTAGATTGAATCAGAAATAAATTTTATTAAATGGAATTTAACGAAAACATAAAGCGAGCCGGCCAGCTTTTCCAGCGGGCGTATGAATTGCAAATGCGTGGAGAATTAGATGAAGCGATCAACACGTACCAAATGTCTATTCAATTGCACCCAACTGCTGAAGCTCATACTTTTCTTGGCTGGACCTACAGTTTTCGCGGAGATTACGAACACGCAATAGAGGAATGCAAGAAGGCAATCGAATTGGATAAAGATTTTGGAAATCCTTACAATGATATCGGTGTTTATTTAATCGCACTAGGTCATTATGAAGAAGCAATTCATTGGTTAGAATCAGCTCTCCAGGCGAAACGGTACGAATCCAAACAGTATCCTTATTACAACCTAGGGAAAATTATGGAGAAGAAAGGGGAGTGGAATGAGGCGATTGGATATTACACAAGGGCGCTCGAATGCAAATCAGATTATCAGCCTGCCAAAGATGCCATCACTCGGCTCGTAAGCTGGATGAACTAAGAATTAGTTCGTAAAGTTAAAAGTTTATAAGGTTTATAAAGTAAAAGGTTCGTAAAGTTAAAAGTTCTTAAAGTTTATAAGGTTTAAAGACTATAAGGGTCGTGAGGTTTTTAAGTTTCCTAAAGTTAACCCCAGATTTGTCATTAGAAAATGAGTGAGTTTTAGCAGTTTATTACTATG
>CAZNDS010000068.1:0-13913 GCA_964571865.1 uncultured Ignavibacteriaceae bacterium
ATAATAAACTTACTGAATTAGGAATCAATGTGTTCGTAACAAATCCGCGTAATCTCGCAGGTATTGATAAAACGATTCTTGACCTCGGAAAGATATTTGAACTTGAGAAACGAGCTGTCAGTATAAAGCAGGACTTCATGATCAGAAAAAATCATATCCGAGAAAAATTGAATTCACACAATAGAAGTGCGATGTTCATTGTTTCCTTATCTCCGCTTATTGTGGCAGGTAAAAATACATTCATTGATGAATTGTTAACCGTCTGCGGCTTATATAACATTGCTGAAAAATCTATTCTCCCCTATCCTGTTTTCAGCAGGGAGGAAGTGCTAAAAAAAAATCCTGACATAATAATAACTACCTTAGATCTTGTTCAAAATATAGATGGTATTATTAAGTATTTCCCCGAATGGAAAAACGTTTCTGCTGTTAATAAGAATCAAATTTTACTGCTCCCATCGGACGTTTTTCTCAGACCAGGCCCAAGATATATTGACGCAATTGAAATCTTGTATGATAACATAAAAAATTTTTAGTCATGAATATTTTCACATTTGATGTGTATCAATACTTGTAATGTCTTATGAATGAAAATACTCCAGAACAAACGCTGCTCGAACTCAGCAAAAATGGTAATAAAGACGCATTTGGAATGATAGTTAAAATTTACATGAAGCGATCTTATTTTTCTGCTTTAGCATTAACTCGCTCCGAAGCTGATGCACTTGATCTTTCGCAGGAAGCTTTCGTACGAGCATACCGTGCGATAAAAAGCTTTAATACGGAGATGAAATTCTTCACATGGTATTATAGAATATTGAAAAATCTTTTTTTGAACTGGAAAAAAGATAGATCAAAATTCGTAAGCGGCTTTAATAACGAAAATGAAAGTTTGTTAGAATTAATTGAAGATGAAAACAAACAGCTGGAACAAAACTACGATAAAGTTGAATTTGAAAAAATTTTATGGAATGAAATTAATGCGCTTCAAGTTCATTTCCGTGAAATCATTATTCTAAAAGATTTTCAGGATTATTCTTATCAAGAGATTGCTGATATGCTGGGAGTCCCAATTGGAACAGTTATGTCGAGACTTTATAATGCACGAAAAAAATTAAAAGATCGCTTGAAGGTGTTTGTGAATGAATGATGCAATTGACAGATTAATGGAATTAATCGTAAAGGAAGTTGACGGATTATCAACCTTAGATGAAAGACATGAACTGGGAAATCTTTTAAAACAAAATCCGGAGTTTCAAAAAGAACTACTTGAACAAAAAAAAATAAAGGAGGTAAGCAGCAAAATGAAAATTAAAAATCCTTCATCAGAGATGTTCGATTCATACTGGATGAGAGTTTACAATCGAATCGAAAGAGGAATCGGGTGGATCGTTTTTTCAATCGGAGCTGTAATTTTAATTACTTATGGTTTATTTAAATTCGTTGAAACTATGATCGCCGATTCACAGCTTGAATTAATAGTTAAAGTTGGAATCATTGCAATTGTAGCAGGTCTTGCTATATTGCTTGTATCTGTAATCAGAGAAAAATTCACGATTCGTAAAACAGATAAGTACAAAGAGGTTCAAAGATGATAGTCGTTTCATCAAGCAATATTGCAGGTTATAAAATTGTTAAATCGTTTGGCATCGTTCGTGGAAATACCGTAAGAGCGAGACATTTAGGAAAAGACATATTAGCCGGCTTGAAAGGAATGGTTGGCGGCGAAATAGAGGAATACACAAAATTAATGGCCGAATCACGCGATCAATCTATTGATAGAACGATTGCGAACGCAGATGAATTAGGAGCAAATGCAATTGTTGATGAGCGCTTCACTACAAGTATGATCATGAGCCTGGCAGCGGAAATCTTGGTTTTCGGGACTGCTGTTTTAATTGAAAAAGAATAAATTAATTGATGAAAATATTCTTTTCGATTTTACTCCTTTTTATTTTCACTGAACAGATAATTTCTCAGCCCAAGCAGGAAATAAGAGCAGTGTGGCTAACGACAAATCTTCAGCTTGATTGGCCTCCAAAAAGTTTTGATCACGAAGTCCAAAAGAAAGCATTGATTGAAATTCTCGATGATCTTGCGCGTAAGAAATTCAACACAATTTATTTTCAAGTTCGCTCACAAGGAAGTGTACTATACAAAAGTAAGTTCGAACCGTGGTCTCCATTTTTGACAGGGATGCTCGGCGGCGAACCGAGTTATGATCCACTAAAATTCTTTCTTGAAGAAGCTCGCAAAAGATTTTTTGAAGTACATGCTTGGGTAAATATGATTCGGTGCAAGATTGGCGAACAGTATCCGGCGAATTCAAATCCACCGCACATTATGCATCGTAATCCAGATTGGGTGCGAAAATATTTTGAAGGGAACAATGTTTCCTACTGGCTGGATCCCGCGCTGCCTGATGTTCGAGACTATTTGAAAAATATTGATGGAATTCATTTTGACTTCATTCGTTACCCGGGAATAAATTTTGACGATTCATATTCATACTCCATTTATGGAAATGGTTTGAATTTGAGCGATTGGAGGAGGGAAAACATCAATACGTTAGTCGCAACTCTTTACGATACCTTAGTTTCGATCAAGCCGATGTTGAAAGTCGGATCAGCTCCGGTTGGAATTTATGAAAATCTTCCTGGCGCAAGAGGACTCGAAGGAAAGAACTCTGTTTATCAGGATTCACGAGAGTGGTTGAGAAGAGGAAAACAAGATTATCTTGTCCCGCAAATCTACTGGGATATAGAAAATAATCCTCGTTTCGATATTCTTATTAACGATTGGGTGCTGAATAATAATGGAAGACAGATTGTTGCTGGCATTGCTGCGTATGATCCGAAAGTTTTTTTGCAATTAGAAAAAATGATTTCAGTTTCACGTGCTTATAACTCCAATGGTCAGAGTCTCTTTCGTTATGAAAATATCAGAGGCCGGAAGTTTATGGGTTATTCTACTTTATCAAATATTCCTCCAATGATCTGGAAGGATAACACTCCGCCAAAGGCTCCTTATGAGCTTTCCGGAAAAAATTTACAAGATAAACTTGGACTTATCGAATTAGTTTGGGGGACACCACTACCAGCAAAAGATGGCGATACTGCTAAGTTTTATAATATTTATAGATCGGAGAGTAGTTTAATAGATAGAACCAATTCAGTGTACCTCTCTAATTTTTCGGATACATATTATTTTTATGATTTTTTGTCTCGACCTTCACAGTTGGAATATTTTTATCAGGTTAGCGCCATCGATAAAGGTAACAATGAGAGCATTGGTGCAACCGAAGTGGTGAAAGTGGAATTAACTTCTTTGAAAAAAGTTCTTCGTCACATTTCGCTGAAAAGTATTT
Source organism: uncultured Ignavibacteriaceae bacterium (assembly GCA_964571865.1). Taxonomy (GTDB): domain Bacteria; phylum Bacteroidota; class Ignavibacteria; order Ch128b; family Ch128b; genus JAHJVF01. The sequence goes on from CAZNDS010000068.1 coordinate 3,368, forward strand.
CGTCTCTATTGCCCGTAAAATTTAGTGATAGAGTTTATTTTGCTCTAAATCTTGATTCAGCTGAAAAGTTTCAAGTTACTCTTTATGATGAAAGAGGTCGGTTTATTGCAAATATTTTTGATGGCCCTGTAGGGCAGGGAATGAACGTGCTTCAATTCAATTCGCAGTTGGTCAAAGCACCAAAATCAAAGCTGGTTGTAAAATCTTCAAGACTCACAGAAGAAATTATTTTCAGTTTAAAAGATGAATAATAAAATTGCTTTGGAGCCAAAATATATCTGAAGCTTTTACAGATATCGATGATAATGGAAAAAGAGTTTTACCTGAAAGTTTATTGATCTTAGCTAAATTAAATTCTTTCAAAAAACCGAGTAGATGAATTAAGCTGTGAATTGGAACGACGAGTGTAAAGAAGATTTTTAAAATATCGGTTGAATCTTGTGATTATGTAATTTTCACAATAACAATTAAACTTTTTATACAAAATTAACCAGCCGAAAAAGATCTTACCATAGCTAAAAACACCGGCTGGAATTTTTTAAATTCAACTTCATTCGGCGAGGTGCATTTAATTTGAAAATCTGCTTTGTAGATTTTTGTTCTTACATAAATCGTCTGAGTAAATTGACCGAACGTATTCTGCGGTGAACCGATAAAAAAATCCATATCATTAAATCTAAATCTCGAATCAAAGTATGCTTTGTTAAAAAGTGATTTATCCGGCATCACTTGTATTAAAACTGAAATCTGAGGATGGTAATCTGAGTTCTCACCAGGCATGAAAATGATTCCATCTATCAAGTTCTTAACCTGGTTATCGAAGTAAATCCAGTTGATTGGAAATAAGATAGAGACATTCAATGTATTCTCCTCATATTTCTGTTTAATAGTGGAAGTATCGATCTCGAATCCAGCAAACAATTTTTCATGCGAATCAGTTTTTTGTTTGATTGAATCTTGCTCAGTCGTACCAAAAATCGATTTGGATTTTTTTTCAACTTCATTCTTGAGGAAAACCGGAATTGGTGATTTGGAGTGTACAAGTCGAATTCGTTTAGAGGACGGAACTGAATATAAAATCAGCATTTGAATTAAAAATGCAAGTAAAAGATGAAAAAATATCGAGTGGAAAATACCCCTGCTGAAATCTTTTATTCGAAATTCTTTCGATTTCTTTCTTTGAATTTTATCGATTTTCGAAAATAAATCACTCATTCCTTTCAAATATCGAGTTTTTTATTCAGTTTCAAAAGTCGTTTGGCTGTGAGAAGTCCGCAAAAAGAAACAAACCGATTTGAAGTTATTGGGGACTCAAAGTCGAATTACATAGATAGAATCTTGAAATTGCCCAATCCCGTCAAATTGACTTTCAGAACAACTAGTAATATATTTGATGCCTAAAATTTTAATTAAGAGCGAGAAATATGAAAAAATTTAGATTTAAAATTGTTTTAATCGTGGCACTTATCGCGCTTGGACTCTATTTTCTCTATCCAACTTATGCTGACTACCAGAATACAAAGTCAATCGAGAAGACCATTAAGGAAAGAAGCGAATTACTAAGGGGACAAAATCCAAACATGGATGAAGTGCGATTGGATAAATATCTTAATCAATTAGAAGATAGTTTAAAAAATGCTGACCCGACTATCAAAAAGGAAAGAGAAAAAAGAATTAAGCTTGGTCTCGACCTTCAGGGTGGAATGTATGTTGTGTTAGAAGTGAATACCTTAAAATTGCTGGAGAAACTTGCGAAGAATCCGGATGAAAATTTTGCTGAAATGATCAAACAGACGAATGATGTAGTAAGGATAAGCGAAGAACCTGTTGTCGATGTGTTTACAGAAATTGCTTCAAGAAAAGGAATAAGATTAAGCAGGTATTTCGGCGAAATTAGAGATGATGACGATACAATTACTGAGATGCTTCGTTCACAAGCAAGCGATGCAGTTAATCGTGCAGTAGAAATTATTCGAAATAGAATCGATCAGTACGGTGTATCCGAGCCGAGCATTCACGTATCAGGCAGCAGAAGAATTATTGTCGAACTTCCTGGTATCGCAAAAGAAGAAGAAGCACGGCAGCTTTTGCAAGGCACAGCACTTTTAGAATTTAACATTGTGAAAGACCCAGAGTTCACCTTTGGCGTATTGGAAAAAGTAAATAAGGTCCTGGCAGGAAAACCTCTCGAAGATACAACCAAAGTTGATACTTCAGCATCAGCCAGTGGAGAAAGTGATGTCGCCGACGAAACTACCCAAAAAGATCCAAATCAAATGACGCCTGAAGAATTCGCAAAGGAATACCCGCTCTATGCCGTTGCAACGCCAAATCCACAAAGTCAAACTGCTGATCTTTTTGTAAGAGAATCTGACAAGCAAAAAGTCGATAGAATGTTAAACCGTGAAGATGTTACTAACATCTTACCAAAAGATATTAAGTTCATCTGGTCTGCTAAGTCAGAATTTTTTGCTGAAGGGCAGCCAATTTACCGGCTTTATTGTGTTAAGGCAACTCCGGAATTGACTGGAGGTGTTATCATTGATGCACTTGCTACACTTGATCCACAGAATAGTGCACCAATCGTCACAATGGAAATGGATTCTGATGGTGCGAGAGACTGGGCAAGAATTACTGGGACAAATATCGATAAAAGAATTTCAATTATTTTAGACGGACAATCTTTCTCCGCACCGGTAGTAAGAAGTAAGATCACCGGCGGATTCTCACAAATAGAAGGCATTGGAGATCTAGATGAAGCAAAACTTCTTGAAATTGTCTTAAAAGCTGGTGCTCTTCCTGCTCCAGTTGATATTATTGAAGAGAGAACTGTCGGACCATCTTTAGGACAAGATTCAATCCGTCAAGGAGTTTCGTCAGCCTTAATCGGCGGCATTCTGGTTATAATTTTTATGTTCATTTACTATCGATTTGCCGGTGGTGTTGCCGATTTTGCAGTGACAATAAATGTATTTTTTATTCTTGCAGTGCTTGCGGGATTCGGTGCAACTTTAACGCTTCCAGGTATAGCGGGAATTATTTTAACAATTGGTATGGCAGTTGACGCAAACGTGCTTGTTAATGAAAGAGTTAGAGAGGAATTGAATACAGGAAAGACTATCAAAGCTGCTATTGACAGCGGCTACTCAAAAGCTTTCTCGGCAATTTTTGACGGCAACATAACGACATTTTTTACCGGAATTATTCTGTATCAATTTGGAAGCGGCCCGATCCAAGGTTTCGCCTTGACGCTTATGATCGGTATCCTTGCAACGTTATTCACACAGTTGGTAATAACAAGATTGATCTTTGACATTTTTGTTGAACGCGGCGGAAAGCCCAATTTCGGTTGATAAAGTTTTAGGAGATATATTTAAACATGCGACTATTCGAAAATCTTAACATTGATTTTTTAAGTAAAAGAAAATTTTTCTATGCAGTTTCTGGGATAATAATTCTTTTGGGTATTGTATCGATAATCTTTAAAGGGCTCGATCTCGGAATCGATTTCAAAGGCGGTTCAGAGGTTGTCGTTGCCTTCGATAGACCCGTTGCAATAAGCGATGTTCGTGATGCAACAGATAGAATGGGACTTGGAAGCGTAGAATTGAAAACTTTCGGTGCAACAACAGAAAATATCCTGGTTCGAACTGAGCTTCAAGATTTGGACGACGTCCAATTCGAAAATATCAAAACGAACATTGAATCCGATATAAAGCAAAAAGTTGCAGACACTTTATTCACCATGAAGGAGAAAACTTCTTCAACAGTAGTGTATACTTTTGACACTCCCCAGAATGCGTCTCTCATTGCAGATCGATTGTTCCTTTCAGGCTTTCAGGCTGGTTTAGTTAGTAAAGAGCAAGATAACTTGGATGTGATAGTTCGACTTGGTATTGCAGATTTAATTAAAGAAGGTTTGAGAACAGAATTTTCCGGAGTTAAATTTGATATTATCAAAGAAGATAAAGTTGGACCCAAAATCGGCGAAGAATTGAAACGAGATGCAATCGTTGCAATCGTTTTAGCGCTCGTAGTAATACTTGTCTATATCGGCTTTAGATTCAAATTCGTTTTCGGTTTAGGCGCAGTTTTTGCACTATTCCACGATGTCCTTGTAACACTTGGATTTGTTTCATTATTCAATGGACTTTTTCCCGGATTAAATCTGGAAATAACTCAGTCTGTAATTGCTGCATTTTTAACTTTGGTTGGATTCTCAGTAAACGATACAGTTGTAATCTTCGATAGAATCAGAGAAAATTTGAAAGTTCATAAGACAATGGACTTTTTCTCATTGATCAATTTTAGTATAAATAGAACCCTAAGCAGAACTATTCTAACTTCGGGAACGGTATTGATAGTTACAACCGTACTTCTTCTTCTTGGCGGAGAAGTTAACAAAGGATTCGCATTCACGTTTTTTGTCGGAATAATCACCGGTACATATTCAACAATTTATATTGCAAGTGCCTTCGTTTACGATTGGACTACAAGGTCAAAAAAGAAAATTCAGTTTTAATCTATCGAGGCGGCTTGAAATTTATCAGTTCAATGAATAAATTGAAGCAAAGTTAAGGAAGAACAATGAAGATAACACACTCTGAAGCGTACAATGCAGTAATTCTTGAACTGAAGGGAAACGTAATGGGCGGACCTGAGGCGGCAGAATTAAATACTACTCTTCACAATTTACTTGAGGAAGGAAAGAAAAACGTCGTTGTTGACTTAGCTAGTGTAAAATTCATGAATAGTTCTGGACTTGGAATGTTAATTGGTGGATTGACCACAATGAAAAATGGCGGCGGAGATTTAAAACTTGCTAATGCAACTGAAAAAATTCAAAGTTTATTGATCATTACTAAATTGATTACAATTTTTGAACATTTTGAATCTGTAGACGCTGCTGTTGCTAGTTATAAAAATTAATTAAGAATTTCTACAAACTTAGACTCCGCATTAGTTAAAATCTAATTCGGAGTTTTTTTTTGATAAAAGAGGAGTTAATGAACGCAAAAGTTGTTTTGGGTGCTCAATGGGGAGACGAAGGCAAAGGTAAAATTGTCGATATACTTAGCAGTGATTGTGATTTAGTTGCACGCTTTCAGGGAGGCGCAAATGCAGGACATACTGTCATTGTGAAAGAAAAAAAATACATTCTTCATCTTATTCCATCAGGGATTCTTCATGAGAAGGTAATTTGTGTTATCGGAAATGGTGTTGTACTCGATCCTTTAGCTCTTTTTGAAGAAATAGAATTTCTTAATGCACATAATATTAAAACCGATGGAAGGATATTCATACTTCCAAACACTCAAATAATCATGCCATATCATCGGCTGATAGACAACTTGAGTGAAAATAAAGATCAAAAAATTGGAACAACAGGCCGCGGAATTGGACCTGCTTATACAGATAAAAGCGCTCGACTTGGGATTCAAGCAATCGATTTCTTCAGCGAGGAAATACTTAGGTTCAAGGTTGAAAACAGTATAAAACAAAAAAATATTTTACTGGAATATTACTACGAGAAGGAAAGTATTGATTTCGGTCCGGCTTTCGGTGAGGCAGCAGATATTGCCGAACGCATCAAACCATACATTCTGAGAGATTCACTATTTGTAAATAAAGCAATCAGTGAAGGAAAAAAGGTTCTAATCGAAGGTGCACAGGGGGCTCTGCTCGATGTTGATCATGGAAATTATCCTTTTGTTACTTCTTCAAATCCTACAATCGGAGGTGCATTAACTGGATTGGGAATAGCACCAAAAGCGATTGGGGAAACTATTGCAATTGTAAAAGCTTATGCAACACGAGTCGGTGAGGGTCCATTTCCAACTGAACAAAAAAATGAAATTGGCGAACAGCTAAGAAAAATTGGCTCCGAATATGGGGCAACCACCGGCAGACCTCGAAGGTGCGGTTGGCTTGATCTTGTATCGTTAAAATATTCAACTCAAATTAATGGATATAATTCAATTGCCGTCACTAAGCTGGACGTGCTTTCTGAATTCTCTGAATTGAAAATTTGTACCTCATATACACTCAATGGAAAGACGCTGGATTATTTCCCAATTGATTATAAATCTCTTGAAAAAGTTGAGCCAGTTTATACAGTGCTGCCAGGCTGGAACACCGAAGTAATGGGAATATCGAATTATAATGAACTCCCGCTAGAAGCAAAAAAATACCTAAGTTTTATTGAAGAATATTTAAATGTACCAATTCGAATCATTTCAACTGGTTCAGAAAGGTCTGAGACAATTTTCAAACATGATAATTAGAAAAAAGATTCTTTTTCTTATTCTCATTTCATTCTTTACGATAATTAATTTTACTGAGGGAACAGAACAACCGCGAATAAACATCATTCATCCAACTCTTGGTACTTACATTAATACACAATATGGTTGGTTCTATCTTCTTGGAACTGTATCGCCAGAACAAACACAATTGTTTATTAACGGAGAACAAGTAAGAGTTGAAGAAGATGGCGCTTTCGTCCATTATACACGTGTGATTTATGAGACTGACGACTTAATTATCCTGCTGCCTGATTCATCAACTCAAAAAGTCAATTCGTATGTCGAGATTAAATTAATTTCCAGTGGGCTCACTACGGAGTATAAACATTATCTTCGCGCAAATCTTCCCGTGGTATCGACTTCGTCGGAAGCTCTTTTGGTTGATGCTTCATTTCAAAATCTGCCAAATGTTAATCAAAAACTACTGCCAAACGATTTGATCGAAGTTAAAATTAAAGCAACCCCTGGCTGTAAAGCTGCATTTTCTGTTTCAGGAATAAAAGAAAAATTTCCAATGACAGAAACATTTGTTTCGAATGATTATTATCTCGGGGAAGCGATTTTTGGGAGCGGATTCATTCTATCACATGATACTGTTAGAGGAATTTACGAAGGACATCTTATTCTTCCCAATGAAGAATGGGTTGATAAATCGATAGTAGTACATTTGTCCCATGAAACTCTCGGCAGCTTGGATTTTGCACTTCCAGGAAAATTTTCTGTGAATAAATCACAACAGCACAATGTTGTTGAATTACTTGCGGAACCGAATCTTGTTGTCGGAAGAACCGCTCCAGGATTAGGATACAAATTATTTCTTCCAGGTGGAGTTAAGGCAATTTGTGATGGGGAAGTGAAAGATTGGTTAAGACTTCGGCTTGCAAAGAATGAAATAGTTTTCGTTCCCAAGTCGTCTGCAAGATTTCTGCCTGCGGGTACGTTACCTCCAAAAAGTTCAATAGAAGTTATCCGAACTAAAAATGAAGATGATCATGTGCGAGTAGAAATTGGACTTCATGAAAAACTTCCCTTTGAAGTAAAACAATTATCAAATCCGTTGAGATTGACAGTCAAAATTTTTCAAGCAGTATCTGATATCGATTGGATTTTTTATGATAAATCTCAAGACTTAATCCAGAATATCGAGTGGACACAATCCTCAGAACAAGTTTTAGATTTGGAAATTGAATTAAATCAAAATCATCTGTGGGGTTACTCATGCGAATTCGAAGGAAATATTCTCGTCTTGAAAATAAAGAAGTCGCCGAATATATCTAAGAAGTGGTTTGTGTTTGGGAATCCTCTTAAAGGTCGAAGAATTGTGCTTGATCCAGGACACAATCCCGATTTCGGCTCTGTTGGTCCAAGAGGAATAAAAGAGAAAGATGTGAATCTTCAAATCTCTTTAAAGACAAAGGAATTGTTAGAAAACGAGGGGGCAAGTGTATTCTTAACCCACATCGGAGAAGGAATACCACTGCGACAAAGAAAACAAAAAGTTCTCTCGTTTAATCCGGATGTTTCAATCAGCATTCACAACAATGCATTGCCTGAAGGAGTAAATCCTTTTGAACACAATGGTACAAGCGTTTATTTTTATAATCAAAATGCAAAATCCCTCGCAGCCTCAATTCACAAAAATCTTTTGCAAGAATTGAATATGAAAGATTTTGGATTGTATTGGGATAACCTTTACATGTGCAGAATTCCTGAAACTATAGCAATTCTAATTGAACCTGCTTTCATGATTATTCCGGAACAAGAAAAGCTTTTAAGTACGGATGAATTCCAGTATAAAATTGCAGAAGCTGTGAAAAACGGACTGGGAGAATTTTTTCAGAAGGTGGCAGAATGAAAAGAAACTTTAGGTCAATTTCGATAAATATTAAACTTGTTTTGCTTGGAGTTGCTTTTGTGATTGCAGCAGCTACTCTTTGGTATACTCACATAATTGTCAAACAGCTTCAGGCACGTGAGAAGCAAATCGTAACTTTATATGCAAAAGGTCTTGAGTACATAGCCAATTCGGAAGATGTTGGAACTGACTATACGTTCATTTTTGAAAATATAATTCAACAAATTGATTTCCCGTTAATCTTAACCGATGCACAAAACAATGTCAACCCTCTCAGTAAAACTGAAATTAGAAACATCTTTGTTGATACAACCTGGGGTGCTGAGCGGGCAAAAAAATTCATTGATGAAAACTTAAAAAAAATGGATGAAACAAATCCACCAATAAATGTCATATATCAAGATTCAATTGTACTCAGCCGTATTCATTATGGCGATTCTGAATTGGTAGAACAGCTTCGGTTGTATCCTTATATTCAATTAATCATTGCAGCTCTCTTTGTTTTAATGGCTTACTTTGGATTTAGTTATGTTAAAAAAAGTGAGCATGGCAAAATTTGGGTCGGGTTATCCAAGGAGACAGCACATCAATTGGGGACGCCCCTATCGAGTTTGCTCGGCTGGCTTGAAATATTAAAAATGAATTATCAGGACAGCAATAAAGTTATCGATACTTTAAACGAAATGGAAAACGATTTGGAAAGACTTAAAAAAATTGCAGATCGATTTTCTAAAATTGGATCGGTGCCAGAATTGAAAAAAGAAAATGTCAACACGATTGTCGATAAAGTCATTTCCTATTTTGAACGTCGCGTGCCGCAATCCGGAAAACAAATTGAATTTGATTTTGCCACAACTAAAAACTTTTCAGCGAAGTTAAATTCCGATCTATTTGAATGGGTTATTGAGAATCTGACTAAAAATGCTCTCGATGCAATTGAAGCTAACAGCGGTAAAATAAACTACAGCCTTGGTGAAACGAAAAAAGAGGTTATACTTGACGTTAGCGATACTGGCAGAGGCATCGATATGAAATTGCGTCAAGAAGTGTTTCGTCCGGGATTCAGTACAAAAAAACGAGGTTGGGGATTAGGATTGAGTCTTTCGAAAAGAATTATTGAAGAGTATCACGATGGGAAAATATTTGTGAAATCGAGTTCAATTGGCGAAGGAACTTGCTTCAGAATAATCTTAAAGAAGAATAACAGCTGAAAACTATTTTCTAGCTCAATTCGAGCATTCGTTTAATAGGAAGAAATGCTTTATCAATTAATTCCTTGTTCAATACTATTTCAGGTTTTTTATTTTTCATGCACAAGTAAAGTTTTTCCATTGTATTTTTTTTCATGTGTGGACATTCGTTGCATGCGCAATTGGAATCCGGCGGCGCAGGAATAAATAATTTATCAGGACAAGCTTTACTCATTTGGTGAATAATTCCAACTTCAGTTGCTACAATAAATTCTTTTGCGGGACTCTCCTTAACATAGCTCAAGAGCTTACTTGTTGAGCCGACAAAATCCGCAAGACCTAAAACATTTTCTTCACATTCTGGATGAGCAATCAGAAGTGCGGCTGGATTCTGGAATTTTAATTGTAGGATTTTTTTGTCAGCGAATTGTTCGTGCACAATACATGTTCCTTGCCAGAGTATCATGTCACGCCCAGTTTTTTTCTGGAGATATTTGCCAAGATTCCTGTCCGGTGAAAAAAGGATCTTCTTCTCTTCTGGAATTGAGTTGATAATTTTTTCAGCATTTGAAGAAGTGCAGATTATATCACTTAGTGCCTTTACGGCTGCAGAGCAATTAATGTATGTTACAGCTATTACATCAGGATTTTCATCTCTGAATTTTTTGAAGAGAGGGGCAGGACAGCTATCCGAGAGTGAGCATCCTGCAGTTTCATCCGGAATGATCACGAGTTTATTTGGATTCAAGATTTTCGCCGTCTCAGCCATAAAGTGCACGCCGGCAAACACAATCACATCTGCATTTGTTGATGCAGCCCGCTTCGCAAGTTCAAGACTATCCCCAACAAAATCAGCAATATCTTGTATTTCGGATTCTTGATAGTAATGAGCAAGAATAACAGCACTAAGCTCCTCTTTCAGTTGTGCAATCTCTTTCTCATAGTCGATTAAGGTTTCTATATACATAATCAAGTGGTCAAGTTTTTATTTATAACTTATGGCAAGCTAATCAAAATTCCAGAAAAAAAAAGTGCGAAAGATGAATTATCAATAATTGAAAAACTATATTAGAGCTGGTTTTAGCCTATGTGAACTTGTACTCAGACTGAACAAAAATATTTTTTTTAGCCAGCATAATTATTTATCGTAATTGAGAAATTCACAAGAAAAATTTGCAAAAATGAAATGTTTTTCA
>CAZNDS010000069.1:0-13733 GCA_964571865.1 uncultured Ignavibacteriaceae bacterium
TTTGCATTTTAATCTGTCATTTTAATTTTTCCATTTTACTATTTGATTTAAAAAATCAATCTATCGTACCATAAATTGTTACTTTTGGTGCATTCGGTCCATCGATTGCGCGTAAGTTTTCCCAAACGTTTTCCTTTAACCGCAGAAATTTAAACCCAAAGAAATATGGTTTCTTTGCAAGCAGTTTTTTTTCATCTGGATGCGGTAGACCATTATTTTTAATTCGAAGTTCAAGATTGAATTTTTTAATCTCTTCATTCTTTTGAGCGATTGCATCATTCTCTATTTTTCTTTTATCACTCAACTCTAGAGAACTTTCTTGATAGCTCATCAACGTCTGAATTTTAACTTCCGGTTCGGTCGAATGAATGAAGTTAACCGTTCCGTCATCCTCCACTGATATTAATCCAGTATGACCCACGTAAACCTCCTTAGGATTAAATCCTCTAACAACATTTACGAAATCTCCCGATTTCAAATAATGCAGTACAGTCGGAGTTTCTTCTGCCGGAATGTAGGACCACTCCAGGTTTTCTACAGGGACATTTTGTCCGATGTTGTATTTTTTAAAAAATGCTGCTCGATTGATCTTGCTTGTAACGTTTATCGCTTTATCTCCGGCAATTTCATTTGTTATATCTTCTAAAAACCAGGAGTTATTAATATCCCAATCTGCTTCTGTATAATGATTACGCGTTGTATATCCGATGACTCCATCTTTGTACCTAATGCGCTGCAGCATTGTGAAAAAAGTTTTCCAACTATCAGAGAAAGCCATAGCATAAGTATGCTCACTGAAGACAACGCAATCGCTTCGGTTTAAACAGTAAAGCGGTTGATCGTCAAAAATTTCAAATGGATATTCACCGAGCAGATACATTTCATATTTCTGCCCGATATTTTTCTTTGCTATATGCTGAATTCTTTTTCTTAAATCCGGCTCGTAATTGTGAATGAATTTTAAATAATCATCAACTTCTTTAGATGAATATTTATAGATCGGATTATAAATTAAATGACGCAGATGGTCTAATTCCAAATTAGCTTTTACTGCTGCATCAATTTGATCCTGAGTCAGGATAATTTCACTTATTTCATTACGCTCAGATATTTCTTTGGTGGGTGCACAACCGATTACAAAAAGGAAAAGAATCGAGATAAACAAGCTTGAAAAATATTTCATTTGAAATCCTATATGTTTTAGGCAAAGTTAAGAAAATGAAAGGAAAAATTTTATATTCAGATTGGCAAAATGTTAGAGAAGTTTATGAAGGATTAATTGAATAAACTCAATTGAATATGAGATTTATTTTTTCAATCGGATGACCGTTTTCAATTTCCAACGGATAGAGATTATCTTTACAATTATACTCGCTTCCGCATGGATGAAGTATAATCCTAAAATCCTTTAACTCTTCTCCTGAAACTGAGAATACAAATATTTTTATCAACTCTGCTTCTCTAAGAATGCGAATCATGTATTCTGATTGTGCATCAAGAAATGTATCTGCTGAAATTTTAGGAAGAGATTTTGGCGAATCGGCTGCAAACCGAACCACCTTTTTCTTTCTTCCATTTTCAATTCGTGTAGGGAAAAGTTCAATGATACTTTCTTGCTTATAAGCAGTGATTCTTTCAGACAATTTCTTCTTCAATTCTCCATCCAGTGATTCGCTTAAGACTATTCAATTCCTCTTTGATCTTTGCACAACTTGAGTTCAACAGATCACTATCTTTTAACTCAGAGATATATTTCTTCACATTTTCTGCTGAATTGAGGATGGTCTCAGTTTTAAAAGGATGAATTCCCATCGGGCTGAATTTGTTCAGTGCCGCGATGTATTCATTTTCAAATTCGGGGAAATAAGCCTGAATGAGATTGTGTTGATTATCTTTAAATAAAATTTGAAAGAATTTTGTTATCAGAAAAAGCCGCTGAGTTCGCGAGTAAGAATTAGCTAAGGATTCGTGAAGATTCCGCCTTTCATTCTCAACAACAAAACTCATAAAAAAATAAAATTCAGAATTTACTTTTTAGAAATCTGCAGCGAACCTGAAGTGAGATAAATTCCATCTCCGGTATAAACATAAATGTTATACTTTCCGGCATCGTAAAATGGAATTTTTTTGTGGAAGAATACATCCTTCGGATCAAGTTCTTGATAGATCGTTGTTTCGTAAAATTCTTTTCCTTTGGCGTCAACTTTATAAAGCTCATAGTAAATTTCGTCTTTATTGATTTCGTAGCCAAGCTGAACCAGGAAATGAAGGTATCCACCATTTGATGTAATTGTAAATGAATTTGCGGAATTAATCGGCTTGCCTTCTTTGTCGACTCCTTCGCAGAAAAGAATTGTCTGAGCATGAATTTGAACTGTAGAAAGCAAAAGAAAGAATATGTGTGTAAGTAAAATTCGTAAAACTATCTTCATCCGAACCTCATGTTTGAACTGTAAAACTCATATTATGAGCCTGCTCTTTTATGTTAAAAGTCACCTGACCTGCCCGCCTCATTTATCTCTATGTGACAGGCGGGTTAGATTCGGCTCATATTATAAAATGAAATTATTTACTGAGAAATTCAACTGTTAATTTTATATTCTCTTTGGCGATTCTCTCAGCTTTAATATTACAAAGTGAAATTGATTTAGTTTCAAAAGAATTTTTTACCTCCGGACCTAATTTTAATGACGTTTTTCTAAACCAAAAAAATTATATTTGAAAAAACAGCGAGCTTTTCATGAAAGTAATTACAGATAATATCGAATTTTCGACCAGTGGTGATGCCGATATGATAGACATCACTCAGGAAGTTCAGGAAACTATTACAAAATCCGGTTTTGCAGAAGGCAACGTTCTTGTGTTTGCAGTTGGTTCGACAGCCGGATTGACAACAGTTGAATATGAGCCAGGTCTGAAACGAGATTTACCGGAATTGTTCGAAAAAATTATTCCTTCAGGTAAACGTTATTATCATGACGATACCTGGGGAGATGGGAACGGACATTCGCACCTTAGAGCTTCGCTTCTTGGTCCTTCGATACAAATCCCTTTTAAAGACAAACATTTGATGCTCGGAACCTGGCAGCAAATTGTATATATTGATTTCGATAACCGTCCACGCAACAGGCGTGCTATAGTTCAAATTATTGGAGAATAAAATGATAAGTACAATTAAAAGACACTGTGCATTGAAAAAATATTTTGTTGGATTGTTTTTAATTCTAATAACTTTTGTTTTTGTCAATGATCTAAAAGGTTGGGGAAGCACGGGTCACTCAATCATTAACAGGAAAACTGTAATCCATTTCCCTGCTGGTATGAATGCTTTCAAGTCTTGGGCTGAATATTTAGCAATTAATGCTTCCAATGCAGATTACCGCAAAGGAAGCGATCCAACAGAAGGACCAAAACATTACATTGATATCGATAATTATCCTGAATTTTTTGCAGGGAATATGCCTACAAGCTTTGATACACTTGTAGCCAGATACGGATTGACTTACGTTATGAAGCAAGGAATTCTACCTTGGGCAACTGTAACAACTTTCGATTCATTGACAAAAGCTTTTCAACGAAAGGATTGGGAGAGAGCCAAACTATTTGCCGCCGATCTCGGTCATTATGTTGCCGATGCACATCAGCCGCTTCACGTTACAAGAAATTACGATGGACAATTTACAAATCAAAAAGGGATTCACTCACGTTACGAAACTCAGATGATCAATAGATATCAAGGTATGATTTCTTTCTTTGTTGATTCAGTTATAAATGTTTCTAGTCCATTGGATTTTGTTTTCAATAATATTTTTTATTCATATTCATATCTTGATGATGTGCTGCGTGCAGACAGCATTGCAAAATCTGCTGCCGGCAATACAAACAGCGAATATTATTATTCACTTCTATGGGATTATTCGAATACTTATACGATTGAACTATTTCGACTCGCAGCAAGAAATCTTGCATCTTTGATTTATTCTGCTTGGCTTAAAGCCGGTAGTCCCGTTTTACCGACTTCATTGATGGAAGACATAACTTCAGTTCCGAAAACTTTCACCCTGTATCAAAATTTTCCAAATCCATTTAACTATTCCACACAAATAAGATTTTTTATTCCAAAGGAATTGAGTTACGAATTAGTATTCATTAAAGTTACGGATACTCTTGGGAGAGAAGTTACAACGCTCGTAAACGGACCGATGTCGGAAGGATTTCACCAAATCGAATTCGATGCTGCATTCCACAAGTTGAGTTCCGGGATTTATACTTACCAAATCCAAGTAGGAAGTTATGCGGAATCAAAGAAGATGAATTATGTGAAATAAAATTTCAAGAATTAAAGATTAAAGTAAAATTCTAAAGGTCTTATATGAAAATCAAATTTATTGTTCTTTCACTGATATTAACGTTTGGGTATTCATTTGCTCAAGTTTTAACTTGGTCGCCGTACTTCGCTACTCGGAACGATGTAATCACAATAGACTACGATGTTTCTAAGGGGAACGGTGCATTAGTTGGAGTCTTTCCGATCTATGTCCACACTGGCGTGATCACGGACTCAAGTAAAAATCCAAACGATTGGAAATATGTAAAAACATCTTGGGGCTCGCCTGCAAATCAGCCATCAACAAATTACATGGGAAATAATATTTGGAGAATTGTGATCAATATTCCAACATATTATGGCGTTCCAGCAAGTGAAACGATTTTGAATCTTGCATTTGTATTTCGAAATGCCGATGGTTCGAAAGTAGGAAGAAGCAAGGACGGCAGCGATATATTTCTCCCTATTACTCAGCCGGGATTAAATATTGGATTTCAAACACCAACTGAAATTCCGGTAATGCTGAATCTCAATGACAGTGTTAAAGTTGTTGTTCATTCTTCACAATCGACAAATCTTTCACTTTACCTCGATGGTTCACTCATCGCAGCTACAGACAGCTTTACGATCACAAAATATGTCAAAGCAACTGAGTATGGGAAGAAAAGAATTAAAGCCGTTGCCACCGGAACTGGCGGGAGTTCAAAATCAGATTCTGTTTACTTTGTTGTTAGGACTCCAGTAACAACAGCCGCTCAGCCGCCGAATACTATCGATGGAATAAATTACACAAGCCCGACTTCTGCAACGCTTGTCTTTTATGCCCCTTACAAAAGTTACGTTTATGTTGTGGGCGATTTCAGTGATTGGGAAGTCGATCCGAATTTTTATATGAAAAAAACTCCTGACGGCAATCGTTATTGGCTTGAGCTAAACAATCTCACTCCGCAAAAAGAATACATCTATCAGTATTTTGTTGACGGCACATTGAAGATCGCCGATCCATACGCCGAAAAATTGAGCGATCCAAGACATGATAAAAATATTCCAAGTACGACTTATCCCAACTTAATTGAGTACCCATTCGGAAAAACCTGGGACATTGCTTCGGTACTTCAAACCGCTCAAACTCCTTACTCGTGGCAGACAACTTCTTATCAAAGGCCTGCAAAAACCGATTTAGTAATTTATGAACTGCTCATTCGCGATTTTCTTCTCAGCCACGATTATAAAACGCTCGCCGATACTTTGAACTATCTGAAAAACCTCGGAGTCAACGCAATTGAGCTGATGCCAATTATGGAATTTGAAGCAAATGAAAGCTGGGGCTATAATACTTCTTTTCACTTAGCTCCGGATAAATATTATGGTCCAAAAAACGATTTGAAAAAGTTCATCGATAAAGCTCATGAAATGGGATTTGTAGTTTTGATGGACATGGTGCTTAATCATGCGTTTGGACAATCTTCTCTTGTGCGGCTCTATTGGGATTCTGCAAACGAAAGACCCGCATCAAATTCGCCCTGGTTCAATCCAATTGCAAGACATCCATACAACGTCGGTTACGATTTCAATCACGAAAGTCAAGCGACAAAAGATTATGTCGACCGCGTTAACAAATTCTGGCTGACAGAATATAAAGTCGATGGTTTTCGGTTCGATCTTTCAAAAGGATTTACCCAGGTAAATTCCGGCAATGATGTTGGTTTATGGGGACAGTACGATGCTTCACGAATTGCTCTTTTAAAAAGAATGGCTGATAAAATTTGGCAGACTGATCCGACCGCGTACGTGATACTTGAACATTTTGCCGTAGATGCCGAAGAGATTGAACTTTCGAATTACGGGATGCTTCTTTGGGGAAACTTGAACTACAATTTCAACGAAGCAACGATGGGCTGGCACGATGGAGGTAAATCTGATTTTTCACGAGCTTCGTATAAAGCTCACGGCTTCACTAAACCTCATCTCATTTCATATATGGAAAGTCATGATGAAGAACGATTAATGTACAAGAATATAATGTATGGCAATTCAAGCGGCTCTTACAATATCAAGAATCTTACAACAGGATTAGAGCGGATTAAGCTTGCTGCTGCATTCTATTTCTCTATCCCGGGTCCGAAAATGATCTGGCAGTTTGGCGAACTTGGATATGATATTAATATCGACTACAATGGAAGAACAGGAAACAAGCCGATTAAATGGGATTATTTCATAAATGTGAACAGAAATAAATTGTATAAAACTTTCGCTGCTTTAACAAAAATCAAAAAGGAATTTGATGTATTCAGAACAACTAATTTTACATTGAACCTTTCAGGTTCGGTGAAAAGAATGTGGCTGAATCATACCTCGATGAATATTGCAATAGTCGGAAATTTTGATGTTGTTCAAAAAACAGCTTCACCAAACTTTCAAAATACCGGCTGGTGGTACGACTATTTCAGCGGAGACAGCATCAATGTTACGAACACTTCAATGACTTTTAACCTAATGCCGGGCGAATTCCATATTTATTCAACTGTCAAACTGCCGACGCCTGAACCCGGTTTGCTTACAAGCGTTGAGTCTGAAGTGAGTTCAAATCCGACTCAATTTGCGTTGTATCAAAACTATCCGAATCCGTTCAACGGCAATTCAAATATCAAATTTCAAATTGCAAAATTAAGTCACGTCTCTTTAAAAGTTTATGATATGCTTGGGAGAGAAATCGCCACATTAGTTGATGAAATAAAAGATCCTGGCACTTATCATTTTCCATTTTCCATTTTCCATTTTCCATTGCCGAGCGGTGTTTACTACTATCAGCTTCGCGCTGGTTCGTTTGTTGAGACGAAGAAAATGGTTTTGATGAAATAACGACAAATGTCGTAACAGCGAATAAACCAATTTGATCTTCGTGAAACTTTGTGCCTTCGTGTCTTAGTGGCGAAAAATTAATAAAAAACCCCGTTCTGAATTTTAACTCAAAACGGGGGTGTTCATCTTTTATTGAATTCTAATTAAAGGGCAAAGCCTAAATTAAATCCAAATAAGTTAGTTGAGTTTTTATAAACACCATTAAATGGTATTGCAGAATCAGTAACTTCATTTTCGAATGAAATGAACTGATAAGCTACATCAGCACGAATGTTTCGCGTGATTTGATATCCAAAACCTGCAGTAAACTCATGACGATTGGAACCTGGTAATGATGGATCCATATACATCGTGGGGATTGGATTTGCATCGTAAACATATCCAAGCCGGAATGCAAATGGAGACATTCTATATTCGCCGCCAAATTTAAATGAGAATGCATTATCCCAATTCTTTTTTGTTTTTAAGTCTTTCCAGGCAGCAGTCTCTTTCGCAAAGTCAACAGCAAGTTCTTTGTAACTCTTCCACCCGACATATTGGAAATCAGCATTGAAGGTCAAATCTGGCATAGCATCGTATGATATGCCAAACCGAAGATCGTAAGGCATTGTTAGCTTAGCTTCACCAGTACCATTCGGGAAAAGATCCGAGTGTCCAACCGGAAAACCAGTCGGCTTCGCTGGTAAGTTTGAGAAAGTCAAATCGCCGTTAAACGTAATTTCAGCATTGTGACGATATGAAGCTCCAAAAGATAGATTAGCTAAAGGACTAAATAGCAATCCAACGTTGAAAGTGTAAGCCGCTTTACCATCTCCTTCAAGGTTAACTCCTACGTTTGGTGCTGCGGGTAATGCAACGCCTGGTGCCAGCGGAATGGATGGAATATCAATCACTTGATAAAACAGTACATTAGAAATTATATAATTGAATCCGACACCAATTTGCAACATGTCATTAATTTTGTAAGCGACGGTTGGATTGATATAGAAAGTTCTCAATTCAGTTTTGACTGCGAGGGATTTTCCAATCCAAGTTTCCGGCCATTCTGAACCAAGTCCAAATGGATTGAACACTCCTACCCCGAAGGAAAATCCATTATCCATTGAATAGGTACCATAGAAATTTATCGGAGTGAAAGTTCTTTTAACTGCTTCATTTTCAATTGTTAATGGAGCAGGCCCCGTAAATTTCAAGGTTGGCATAATGACAGTTGTACCAGCTAAGAAATTCATTCCATGTAAATTCGCTAAGCCAGCAGGATTAAAATAAATCGCGGAAGCATCAGAAGCCATTCCAACGAAGGCGTGTCCCATTCCCATTGCACGTGCGTTTTGAGTGCCTGTTTGAAAACCACCTGCAAATGAAAAGTTAACTAATGCGACCAAAAAAAGTACTACTGTTAGTAGTTTTTTCACGTAACCTCCTTTTTTTTTGTTGATACAATAATAGTCATAGTGTTAAATAATGTCAATCAGAAATTATTTGATTTTTCGTTCAAAAATTGAATTTGTTGGTCAGTCTTCATAACTTAGGTTTGATGATGAACTCGATTGAAGGGAAAAAGGTTGTTTTTGTAATTGCAGAAAGTTATTTCCACGATCAGGAATTTCTAATCCCTAAAAGAATTTTGGAACAATCCGGAGTAAAAGTATTTGTTGCAGGAGTAACAAACAATCTTTCCATTGGACAGTTTGGAATGAGAGTAAAACCAGAAATGGTCGTTTCAAATTTAAATCCGATGAATTTTTCTGCAATAGTGCTCATTGGGGGAATTGGTTCAAAAGAACTCTGGAAGAATCAATTGCTTCATAAAAAAATATTCGAGTTTGTTAGAAATAAGAAATTGATCTGTGCAATCTGCAGTGCAGTGGGAATTTTAGCTCATGCAGAATTGTTAATCGGGATAAAAACTGCTGCGTTTGAATCTGATAAAGAAATAATCAAAGAGTTTGGCGCACACATCAGCTCCAATAATCTTGAAATTGATGATAGTATCATCACAGCATCAGGTCATGAAGCTGTAGTCGAATTTGCACATGCGATCGCGGATAGATTGAAACGAAGTTAAAGCGATAAAGGAAATGATAAGAAGAAAATCAAGAAAGATATTCGTAGGCGGAGTACCAATTGGTGGCGATTCACCAATTTCGGTCCAAACTATGACTAAAACAAAAACATCGGATATTGAAGCAACAGTTAAACAAATAAAAGATGCCGAAGAAGCAGGCTGCGATATTATCCGCGTGACAGTCAATGACAAAGAAGCTTCGCAGGCAATGAAAGAGATTGTATCTAAGTCAAACATCCCTATTGTTGCAGATATTCATTTTAACCATATCTTCGCACTTCAATCGATGGATGCAGGGGTGGCAAAGGTGCGTATCAATCCAGGCAATATTGGTTCCGAAGATAGAATCAAAGAAGTTCTTAAAAAAGCTAAGCAGAGAAAAATTCCAATCAGGATCGGAGTTAATTCCGGCTCACTAGAAGAAGATATTCTTCAGAAACATGGCTATCCAACTGCAGAAGCTCTTTTTGAAAGTGCAATGAGGCACGCACACATTTGCGAAAAAAATGATTTTCAAGATGTCGCTATCTCAGTTAAATCAACTGATGTAAAATTAATGATCGAAGCATATAGATTAATTGCCGAACGAACCGATTACCCGCTTCATCTTGGTGTAACCGAAGCCGGCACAACGCGAGTTGGGACTATAAAATCTGCAGTTGGCATTGGCACACTCCTCGCTGAGGGAATTGGAGATACCATTCGAGTTTCTTTAACTGACGATCCTGTAAAGGAAATTGAAGTTGGAAAAGAAATCCTGCGATCTCTTGGTCTTGCGAGTAGAAATGTTGAAATAATTGCGTGCCCAACCTGCGGCAGACTGGAAGTTGATCTTTTCACCATTACAAATAAACTAGAAGAAGCCGTGAAAAACATAAAAAAGCCAATAAAAGTTGCACTTTTGGGCTGTGTGGTGAATGGGCCTGGTGAAGCAAGTGAAGCCGACATTGGAATTGCTGCGGGGAAAGGAGTTGCAATTTTATATCGAAGAGGAGAAGCCATAAAAAAAATAAAGGAAGAAGAAATCGTTGACGTTTTATTAGAAGAAGTAAAAAATTTTCAACCGAAAAGTGAACTTGACACAGTTAAGTGAAATTGTTTACGTCAAAAAAATTAGACTACGTCAAGTGAACTTGACACAGTTAATTGAAATTGTTTACGTCAAAAAAATTAGACTACGTCAAGTGAACTTGACAGAGCGAAATAATAATAATATATTGCAATTAACAATAAGGTATTAAAACGGAGGCGATAGAATATCTGGAAATACTCCTATTTCACGAGAAAGCGACTAATTTGGAACTTAGAAAATGCACTTCCTTTGAAGTGCATTTTTTTTTGACTTAACATGAAGATCATTGATGTCATAAATTTTATCGAATCATGGGCTCCAAGACAAATTTCCTGGGAAAAGGATAATGTCGGACTTCAAATCGGTTTAACCGACATAGAACTTCGATCAATTTTATTAACCATTGACGTTAACGAAGCAACAATCCGAAAAGCCGTTAAGAATTCCTCAAATCTGATCATTTCACATCACCCGCTGATATACTCTCCCCTAAAAAATCTAGATTTTAGCTCAAGTAAGAATCAAATAATAAAGAGCTTGATTGAAAACAAAATCAATCTATATTCTGCTCATACAAATCTCGACTTTGTTAAAGATGGAGTCAGCTTTACTTTAGCAAAAAAACTCGGACTTCAGCAAATTGATTTCATCGAAAGGTCTCCTCAAACACAATATAAATTCGTTACCTTCGTACCGCCGGAGAATCTTGAAAACGTGTTAAGTAGCTTATCCAATGCTGGAGCTGGAGTGATTGGCGAATACTCAAATTGCAGCTTTCAGTTGGATGGCACCGGGACTTTTATTGGATCCGAGCGCTCGAATCCGGCTGTTGGTCAAAAAGGGAAACTTGAACGAGTTAATGAAGTAAGATTAGAAATGATTTTTGAAAAATGGAAATTGAATTCCATCCTTAAAGCACTCTTCGAATCGCATCCATATGAAGAACCCGCTTATGATATTTATCCGCTTGAAAATAAAAATGTAAATTTCGGTTATGGAGCATTTGGAGAGCTTAACCAAAAAATTGAGTCGATAAAATTTATAGAGTTTGTCAAAAAAACGCTGGGTGCACCATCTGTGAAATGGAGTAAAGGGAAATCCAAATTCATTCAAAAAGTCGGAGTCTGCGGCGGGAGCGGTTCGGAATTGATTCAATCTGCAATCTCAAAAAAATGCGATGCATTTGTAACCTCAGACATAAAATATCACACTTTTCAGAATTATGGAGACGAAATAAGTTTGATCGATGTTGACCATTATTATTCAGAGGTGGTTGTGTTAGACGTATTACAAAATAAGTTGGCAAAGTTTATAAATTCACAGAATGAAAAAGTACCTGTTGAAATTTACCGTCAAAAGGAAAGTAAAATCAGAGTTTTATAAAATTACAGGAGAAAAAATAAATTGCAAAACCGTTTAAAATCACTTTGGCATGTTCAGCTAGTTGACAATGAACTTGACAAGCTTGAAGAATTAAGAGGTGAACTGCCGAGAGAGCTTCGACTACTTGAGGAAAAACTCGCAGAGCTAACTGAAAAGGCTGATGAGAGAAAGCAGCAACGTATTGATTCGCAAAAAAAACGTGAAGATAATGATGAGGAAGTTGCTTCATCCAAAGCAAATTTGAAAAAGTACAAAGCTCAGTTACTTCAAATTAAAACGAACCGTGAGTATGATGCACTTATGAAGGAGATTGATCATACTTCCGAAATGATCACTAAGCTTGAAGAAGAAAATAACTCATTGGCTGATCTAAGCAAAAGAAATGCACAAGAGCTAGAAGAACTCGAACCGGAGATCGCAAAAATCAAGGAAGAGATCAAAGATAAATCAAAAGACCTTTCTGAAATTGATAAGAAAACCGAAAAAGAAAGAAACGCACTTCTCTCAAAAAAAGAAGCTGTTGTATCGAAGATAAGCAAAGGTGATTTGAGCTATTACAATCGTATCCGTGAAGCAAAAGGAAGAGCCATTGTTCCTATTCGAAGGAATGCTTGTGACGGGTGCTTTGCTTCTGTATCATCACAAAAGCAATTAGAGATTCGCAGAAATGACCGGCTTTATACATGTGAATCGTGCGGAAGAATTCTAATTTCAAGCGAAATAGAAAAAACAACGCTTGAAAGTAATTAATTAGCGAAAACTGTTTTCTGAGCAAAAAGATTTGATGAAAGCAAAGAGGTACATTTACAGATTGCAGACTTAAGCGAGTCGGCACACAAAAAAGCAGCGAAATATTTAGAAGACAATCCACTGCAAAAAGAATTAACCGCCACACGTCTCAGCAAACTCCGTCTCGACATAAAGAAACACCTTTCCGCAGAGATGAGGGAGATTGATGGGTTGGTGAAGAGGGTGGTGGGGTGAGGGAGGATATTATTTGCAGATTAATTATCCTATATACCAAGCTCTACTTCTATAACAATTACCCGGAGAAAATCGATTGCCATAATGTGATATGTGAGGTAATTTATTATGCCAATCTCCATTATCAAATACATTTAATACTTTTCTAAATTCTTTAGTTGTAAAATGATCAGCTGCTATGGATAATAAAACAGATATCATATCCATATTTGCAGTCGGGATTCGTAAGTGTTGATTTATAAATGTTCTTTTTACTTCAACCTCACATTCTCGATCAAAAAATGGCTCATTTATGTAATCATTACAAGATTGGCAATGAAAAATAGGATGATTAAAGAGGGATACGCTATTATTTTCATAGTCATAATGTAAAGATTCAATTAAAATAAGTTTAGTTTTCTTAGATGTTTCTTCAAATCTAAAATAATTAATTTTAACATTTGATTGAGTTAGTTTTGAATTATCCTTCTTATCATAAATACATCTCTTATTACCTCTAATTCTTACAGCAATATCTTTGGTTCTATGACTTGAAGATTTGAATTTAAGTCTTTTGAAATCTAAATCGATGGAAATCTCAAATTCATCTTTATTTAATTGTTGTACTAAAAATGGACTTTCCCTTAAAGGTCTTCGGTCAATGTATTCAGGCATTTCGGTTGAATATTTTAACCAGAATCCATTATATAATTGTTCCAATTTTGGACGAGTCATATTAAATTATCCCAATCCAAGGTTTAAGTTTATTATATTCTGGTATACTCACCCTTGCTAAATCAGCTCCCTTAGGAATCCAGATAACTTCACTAGTTGATTTTTCCAAACTAACTGGTTGCTTGGTTATTATGCAATAATAACCCGCATTCAGACTTTTATCAACAGTACAGTGACAAACTTTAATTTTAGGACTAATTTTCTTTCTAGCTAATTCTAAACCATCGTTGACTTTATTTTTGTCTATAATTGTATCTAAATCAAATCTCCACCAATACGTTTCAAAATTTGAAAAAGGGCCCTTATATAATGCTTTATTAAAA
>CAZNDS010000070.1:0-13598 GCA_964571865.1 uncultured Ignavibacteriaceae bacterium
AGGAGCTGGAGGATGAGTTTCGTTACCTAACATGACTCGTTTTTATACCCCTATATTTTTTTCTTTATCGCTTCTAAAAGCATTTGATACGTTTTTGTGAGAGGAAGTCCCATTATGTTGTAATAACAACCATTAACATTTTGAACAAAGACTGCACCAAAATCCTCCTGAATTCCATACGAACCGGCTTTGTCCATACAGCTTCCCTTTTCAACATATTCCTCAATTTCAGAGACATTCAATTTTCGAAATGTAACTTGGGTGATTACGTAATCCTTGAGTATTCTTTTTTCGATCTGGTTGTTGAGTGTTATTGCGGTTATAACTTTATGTGTTTTCCCGCTCAATGACTTCAACATATTAACAGCATCCAATTTATCTTTTGGCTTATTCAAAATTTTCCTCCCCAATACAACAATTGTATCCGCTGAGAGAATTATTTTATCGGATAATTTTGAACTCACGATTTCGTTTTTTTCTGCAGCAATACGTTGAACAAACATCAGTGGAGTTTCATGTCTTTGTGGAGTTTCATCGACATCCGGAGAGACGGATTCAAACTTTAAACCAATAACAGATAAAAGATGTTTTCTTCTCGGAGAATTTGATGCAAGTACGAGCGGTAATTTTGAAAGTTCTAATAAACTCATTTTAAAATTAATGGTGCAAAATTACGGAATGAGGATTTATGAAAAAAGTGAAAAGAAATTTATCGGAACATTGCCTTTATGCTTCCCCATGTTCTCTTAACACTTGACACGCTGTGAATGATCGTTATTTCGTTTGAGTATGCGTAAGAGCCGTCTGTATCAAGTATTTTTATTCTGTAATAATAAACAGATGAGGAGCTTTTAAAGGCGGTTTCATCGGTGAAACTATAAAATGAATTGCTTCCCTTCGGTGAAATAGTTCCTATTGTAATAAAATCCCCGACTGCAGATTTTCTCTCGATTGCGAATTCTTTGAGGGAAACTTCTTCGCGAGTTTTCCATTCGAGGACAACACGCTCGCTCTCACTTTTACCTCTGAAATACTCAAGGTAAGTTCCAGCAAATAGTACTGAGATGAAAGATATAAATAATGTTAAGAATAGAAACCGTTTCATACGTAGCAAATATAAAGGCAATTAAAATGAATGTCAATATTTCGGTTCAAAAAGTTTTTCCGCTTCAAATCAATTAGTGAAATAATACTTATTATTGTGGAGAAATTTTGAATTTATGTAAATAATGAAATCTAAGAATACATAAAATGTCTTGGCGGCGTAACCTATTTGTAATGTGGATCTGCCAATTCATCGCAATGCTGGGCATGAGTTTGGTAATTCCTTTTTTACCACTATTTGTGAGGGAACTCGGCATTTCAGATGTTAATGAAACAGCTAAGTGGAGCGGTTTTGTATTTTCAGGCCCATTTGTACTTTCGTTTTTCTTCGTTCCGTTTTGGGGGTATCTTGGTGATAAGTACGGAAGAAAACTTATTGTTGTCCGTGCAATTTTTGGATTAGCTCTCGCTCAATTATTCGTTGGATTTTCTCAAAATGTTTATCATTTACTAGCTGCAAGACTTATCCAAGGAGCTATAAGTGGATTTCTTCCGGCATCATTGGCGCTAATTTCAACAACCACACCAAAAGAAAAAACCGGTTATGCATTGGGAATTTTACAATCTGCAACTTCGGCTGGAACTGTACTCGGACCTTTTTTCGGAGGAACACTTGCAGATACCATTGGTATCCGACCTATATTTTATCTCGTCGCTGGGCTGTGTGCATTGAGCGGTTTGTTGGTTATGTTACTTGTAAAAGAAAATAAGATAACCCAGGATTCACAGAATAAATTTTCAGTAAAACACAATTTTCAATTTATTTTAGAGTACAAACAATTAAAGATTCTCTTATTATTAATTGTTATCGCTCAAACCGGAATCGGATTCATTCAACCAATGTTTGCTTTGTATGTTGAAACACTTTCAATAGATAAAAACTATCTCGCCACGACTGCTGGAGTTTTATATGGTGTTATGGGAATTTTTACAGTAATAGCTGCCCCGTTTTGGGGAAAACTAAGTGAGAAATTCCAGCCAAGAAAACTTTTAATGATAGCTGCTATAATTGGATCACTTTGTTATGCACTTCACTTTTTCCTTCACCACCCGATTCCAGTTATAATTGTTAGAGCTTTTCTTGGATTGGCGCTTGGGGGAATTTTACCCGTGATTTACACACTTGTTAGTCATAACACTCCTCTCGAACAGCGAGGTGGAATTTTGGGATTTGCAAGCAGTTCACAAATTTTGGGAAACCTATTAGGACCAATACTGAGCGGTTTAATTGCACTTCAGTACGGGGTTAGACTCGGATTTTTAATTTCCGGTGGAATATTCTTTTTAGTTGGAATAATCAGTCTGAAGAAAGTTAAGAATTTATCTTCACAACAAGCAGGGTAATGTCATCACTTTGTTCAGCGCTTGAAGAAAACTTCTTGATATCATGAGTTATTTTTTCTATTACCTTCTTAGCATCAGATTCAGCGTTGGTTAAAATCTTTGCTATAAGTCTCTCATCTGAGTATTCTTCATCAGCAAAATTTTTTGCCTCAGTTACACCATCAGTGAAAAGACAAATTAGGTCATCGGTTTCAAGTTTGATTGTTTCACATTGATAATCTTGCAGTGATTTTAAAACTCCGAGAATCATTCCACCCTTATCAAGCTCGTTGATCTTTTTATCTCTAGCTAAGAGTGGTGGATTGTGACCGGCATTCACATATTTGAAAGTTCGTAACTCTTCGTTCAATATTCCCCAGAAAAAAGTAATGAATTTGCCAGGCGTAATATTTTCAACGAGAAGATCGTTTACCTTGGATGTCAACTTACACAGATCAAATTCTACTTTTGTGAGTGATTTAACAAATGCTTGCAGATTAGCCATAAGTAGGGACGCTCCAACACCTTTTCCCGATACATCCGCAATGAGAATCAAAATTTCTTTTTCATTCAATCTGAAAACATCGTAGTAATCTCCCCCGACTTGTTTTGAGGAAATATTTATTGCAGCAATATCAAACACTTTCGACATGGGAATAATTTTGGGGAAAAGATTTTGTTGAATTTCTTTTCCGATCGCAAGGTCTTCTTCCATCTTTTGTTTTTCGATGGCTTCTTTAAACAGCCGTGCGTTCTCAAGTGAAACCATCGCAACACTTCCGAGCGATTCAAGGAACTCCATATCATTTTCGGAATAATCTTCTCTGGATGATTTCCGCCCAAGTAATATTAAGCCGATTGTCTCATTTTTTATTTGCATCGGAACTACAAGCTCAAGCTCAAGCTTCTTCAAAGTCTTGGATATTTCGTCATCAAATTCGTTCGTTTTAGTTGAAGTTAAGATGTTGTATCTATCTAAACTGAGACATAAATCCCCCAACTCATCTTTTGCGAAATTAGAATCCAATAATCGCATCTCTTTATATTCTTTATAAAGAAACGCGAATCGTTTCACCAGCAAATTACCCATGATCGTATAACTCAGAAGTCTGCTCACACTTTTAGCATCCAACAACAGACTGAATTCTTTACTCATTTCGAACAATGCCCTGATCTGAGTGATTTTTGAATTTAATTCTTGATTAACAATTTTCAGTTCATCAATGAACTTTGAGTTTTCAATCGCAGGTGCAGAGATATTTAACATAGCTCTTAAAAGGATCATATCTTCTTCAGTGAACTTATTATTATCTAATTTCTTCCCTAGAAAAAGTAAGCCCAAATCTTGTTTAGATGAATGAATCGGTTCAACAACTTCAAAAGAATATTTCGATTTAATATTAGAAACTTCCTTTATGCTGGAATAATTTGATTTATCAATTTTTTGCGGAAGATTTATTTCGGATTCATTCTTTTCAATCGTACAACCTTTTGATGCCTTAAGTACAAGTTTATTTTTATTAAACAAAAAAATAGCTGCTTTACTAGCTAAGAATTTTGCCAGACAAGTAAATAAAATGTTGTTTAGAACGAATTCCGGAATTCGGCTTGAATTTATCTGAGATCCAAATTCAAGAATTGTTGATAAGTTAGCTGAAGTTGTGCGAAAGTTGTTTTGGTTTTCGGCTTTTTGCGAATCCATTAACAACAGGAAGTTTTTGAAAGTATTTTAACTAAAGTAACTTCGTTTTGAACACCAGGTATTATCTTAAAATCTACCTCATCCATGAGAGATTTTATCAAATGTAATCCTAATCCGCCCACTTTATGTTTTTTATAAAATTCCTTTATATCAGGAACAGGAACCTTGGAAGGATCGAAGGACTGACCGTAATCAATTATTTTGATCTTAAGTTCAGAGTCGTAAAAATTTACTTGAATCTTTATGTCGTTTTCGGGAGAGAGTTTATATGCATGTTTAATTATATTGGTGCAAGCTTCATCAACTGCAAGTATTATTTTATCTCTTTCTTCCTCGGAGATCTCGCATTTTAGCAGAATATCAGTCATAAAGCTTCGTATTTTACTTAAATTATCTGTGGTACTTTTAAACTTAGCTTCTTTATGTAATTTTTCTGTTTTCAATTTGGTGAATTATTGATTTTCGTATTTCTTGATTGCATCAATTTCATTTGAATAAATTTCATAGAGCAATGGAAAACCAAGCAGATCAAAAATGTTGAAAATTTTCTTCGACATTGAAGTTAATTTAATATCTCCTGAATTTGATCTTACCTTATCAATAAAAGCCATGAAGACTCCTAAACCTGCACTGCTGATATAATCAAGAGTTGAAAAGTTAACAACTATTTTGTACTTGCCCTGATTAACTAATCCAGCAAATGCCTCCTCGAGCACAGGTGCTGTGTGTGCATCGAGATAGCCGGTAATGTCTAAAACATTTACATTCGAGATTTCTCTCGAATTTATTTTAAACTCTGTCATTTTGTCTCTCCCTTGTTTCCGACGTACTTAATTATCACCAATGTTATGTCATCGTGCTGATGATTATGTTTTGAGAATAAGGTTATCTCCTTCATTACACGTCTCGAGATTTCTTCAGAATTGCACTCTGAGCTTTCTTTCAAAATATTTTCAAAACGTGCATAACCGAACTCTTCTTGGTACTCATTTCTCGCTTCAGTTATACCATCAGTGAATAGTACTAATATATCATTTTCTTGTAAATAAATTTCTCTCTCTGATAAATTCTGCGAAAATATTTCTGTAGCATTCAATCCTAATCCGATGCCAGTCGGGCGGATATATTGAACTTGTTCCTCTCTCAATAGCATGATGGGACAATGCCCTCCGCGTGCTAGCACCACTTTTTGTTTGGTTAAGTCAAATAGACAATATGCGGCACTAACAAAAGTCTTTGAATCTAAGCTCCGCTCTAAAACCGCATTAGCTTTGAGCAAAATTTCTTTTGGACTTACAAGAATTTTCGATAGTGATTCAAAAATTCCTTTTACCTCTGCCATATAAAAAGCAGCCGATACACCTTTACCGCTGACATCGGCAATCACTACACCAAAATTATTTTTATCGACCTCAAAAAAATCAAAATAATCACCGCCAACTTCGAAGGCGGGTATAAAAACAGATGAAATATCCAGCTTTTCGATCATCGGAGTCTTATGCGGTAATATTCTGTTCTGAACGTCACGCGCTAAATCAAGTTCTTTTTCGAGTCTCTCTTTTTCAATAGACTCAATCAGTAAACGGGAGTTTTCAATTGCAATCGCAGAATATTCAGCAAATGCTTTTATTGCATTTACATCGTCATCATCGAAATCAATTTGACCGCTTTTGCCAGCAAATAAATACCCATTTACTTCGCCATGAATTTTTAGAGGTGCGTAAGCAACAACGAGATTCCTCGAATCCGAAACTTCATTAGCTAAATCATTTTTTAATTCACTCACACGGAAAAATCCAACTTGATTCAATCCACTCGAATTCAATTTTCGAGCAACCGAATTAGTGATGTTATTTGCATCAATGTGTTTTATGTTTTTCACCGATGCAGCCGAGAATTTATTTTCGTTTTTGTTCAGTAAACTCAGCCAGGCGGAATCCGACTTACAAACTTTAACGGTTGTTGATGTAACAGTTTCAGCCAATTCGGAAAAATCAAAAACCTGTGTAAGCAGTTTAGTCAAGTCCTGAAGTGATGTAACTTCTTGTGCCTTTCTTTCAAATGCTTCTGAAGTTGGAAGGTGAAATAATGATGTAAAAAGAAGAACTGTGCTGTATATAAGTAAATATATGAAAATTATTGATACACCTTTTGCAAGCGTTGGTGAGAAAATGAAAATTATTCTTCCGATTGTGTTATCGAGTTGATACTGCTCAATATTGAATCCAAATAAGATAAGTACACCAATTGAAAGCAGCATGATTATTAACTTTTCCGTCTTAGTTAAAAATGCTATCCAAGAAATTCGTATTGAATTCCATCCTATAAGTATAAAGGCAACTGAAGAAAAAGTGTAATTGATGAATTTGACATCATTCATATCATGAAATACATTAGAAAATGCAGCCAGAGCAATAAAAATAATCATAGTTCGATGATGCAACCGAAGATTCTTTTTCTGTTTTAAATAGAAAAGATAAGTTAGAATAGAAATTAAATAAGCCGAACCGGTAAGAACAATGATCGAATAAAATGAAGAAAGTATCAGAACAAAAACATTTCCTTCCCTCAGAACGTCACGAATACTTGAAAAAATGTCTTCAAATAAACCAAATGACAATGCCGCTAAAAAAAGTAAGACGGCTCCGACAACAATTATATTTATAATTAAACTTAACGGCTGAGTTTTCTTTTGGCGCAGCAAATCGTAAAAGTATGAGGATAAGAGAAAGAAAAAAGATAGCAATCCTAAATCAAACACTATTACAAAGACTATCGATTCGTTTGAGTTCAGCAGGAGCTTTAATAGAATTAGTATTCCCGCTAAAATAGAGAGAGAATTAATTTTTGAAAATCGATAAAGATGAAAATTCATACTTTCTTTAAAATCCATTTACCTGAGATATATTTAATCAAAAGAAGCAACATGTAACAAATGATATAAATAGGAAGACTTAACCATGTAGCAATAAATCCGAAATCCATAACAACTCCAAATAGATATACAAGCGGGATAAAAATAATCCAATTAGTTATCACTTCAGATAACATCACATAAATTGTTAGACCCGCGGTTTGAATTATATTTGCTAACACAATTGCAGCACCGTAAAATATCTGTGCAAATCCAGCGATTCTTAAAGGCATTACAGCAGTCTGTACGATTGTTTCATCCGTAGTGATTATTCTAAGAATGAATTCTGGGAACACAATAAAAACAAATGCAATGAATAATGTAAAAATTGTTACAAGCTTTAATGTTTCATTCCCAAGTTTTTTTGCATTCTCGATTTCTTTCAATCCAAGTTTATTACCAACTAATGTTTGAGCCGCAATTCCAAATCCGAAACAAGGCAATAGTGAAATAAAAATTGATGAAATAACTGTTTGAGTTGCAGCTTGCTCGAGTGTCCCAATCAACCCGATAATTGCAATGAAGCTCAAGAATCCAACAAGAATAAAAATATTCTGAAAAGAAACCGGAAGTGATAATCTTACAATTTGAGTCATGGTTTTTAAATCAAGATTAAAGAAACCTAAATTTTTGTACTTTTTTCGATAGTAATGCAAAAAAGTTACATATAGATAGAAAAAGAAATCGACTACAGTTGCGAGTGCCGATGCGAGAGCTGCACCTGTTAATCCAAGTTTCGGTGCGCCTAAATTTCCATAAATAAAAACCCAATTGAAAAAAATATTTACTACATTTAGAATGATTCCCGAGATCATAAATATTTTCGTATGTCCGATTCCAAAAAAGAATCCACGATACGAGACTATCATTAAAAAAAACGGAAGAGAAAGAAATCTGATCGAGATATACTCGCCAGAAAGTCTTTCAACTATTTGATCCGCAGCGATTAAAAACGTAAATGACGACGCACCGAAAAAAATAATTGCACCGAAAATAATACCAATGACGAAAGAGAGCAAAAGTGAAGTGTTTAGAATCTTTCGACAGGCAACATAATTCCCTTCACCCTCACGCCTTGCTACCAAAATATGAGTACCAGTACTCAAACTTGAAAAAAAACTTGTAACTGCCCACGTCGCAAGTACACCGATTCCCATCGCAGCAAGACTGTATTTTGCATTTTCTAGTCTTCCAACCATTGCAGTGTCAACTATTGAAACAATTATATGACTCGATAGCCCAGTAATGGCTGGCAATGCTATAGAAAGCACCTGCCGAGAGTAGTTTTTAATCAATAAAAATGTCATTTAATTAATTGTTAAGTTATGCATTCAGTAAAATAAATACAATAAGAAGCCCTCTAGTCTTTTAGTGTCAAAAATCAATTTTAAAATTTTGTCAAATCTAAGATGATTAATATTGACTTTTTGCAACAAAAGTATAACTTAAGGTTTAGAAATGAAGAAAATTCCGACAGGTACGCAATGCAAATAAATAATAATGAGCCGAATCTAAAAAGGTGTAGTTAATGAAAAAACATTTCGATTTTTGCATAAATTATAATTCACAAATCACTAAAACAACCTTTCCTGCCCGCCTCATTGATCTCTATGTGGCAGGCGGGTTAGAGAAGGCTCATAAATAAAAATAAACTCGGGAGAGCTATGAAAAAATTATTACTTTTTTTAATTCTATTTGCAGGCATCGTAACTTCTGCAAATGCACAAATGATTGATTCCCTCTGGTATTGTGCCTATGCAACTTGGGACGAACAGCCAAATTCAACTGGGGAGAGAACAATGGGAGTAGCAACTTTTGCTGAGAATCATTTTGTCGCTTTAGCAACTAGAGTTTCAACATTACCAACTACCGCAACTTGTTTCTTAGTCCAGTATAAGAATGCTGATTCTGCCAACGGGCGAATTGGTAATTATCCTTATGGAATCGGTATTCGTGGATTTCGACAGCAATGGATCAGTGGGTTCGATGTAGTAGAGATGCTGAATGCTTACGATATTGCAGTATCATCGGACAGTCTAATCTATGTTGCGAATAATGACACTGTGGATCGAAATATATTAGTTTTTGCTGCGCGTAATGACAGCATTTATCCAACAGAATGGAGAATGTCAACCGGCGATAACAAACCGATTTTCGGGATTGACATAGACCAGGCAGGCAGAGTGTATGTTACAAAAGCAGGCGATACAACAACTGCTGGCAAAGTGCTTATTTTCAAATCAATTAATGATGAACCTAATTGGGGATTTCTGCATACTTCAACTCCACTTCAGACAATTACAATGCCTGAACCAGGCTTCATTCGGGGAATTACAGTAAATAAAGAAGGGACATTAATGTATGTCTCAAACTATACTACAAGAAAAATTTACTGCTATACTGGAAGTCCAACAACAGGATATACAAGGTATAATGGATTTAATTTCACTTACAACGATACTGTACCAAATTCTCCAACTTCCAAACCCGGTCCGATGGGTATGAAAATAATGCCAACCAAGAATTTACTTTTTGTTGCTTGCGACGTTCTTCTAGGCGGCGGTGCTGCATATACTTACGGAAGAGTTTATGCAATAAATCCGAACACAGGTGAAAAACTCAGTATGATTGACATGGCAGATTGGAATTATAAAAAAACCGGTTCTTACAACAATCGCGGCGATGGTGGTAAACAAGGAGATGTATCCGGATATGCATCAGTCTACAATGTTGACGTAGATGCTTCATATAATTTTTATTCAAACTCCTATTACGGCTGGGCAGTTGATAAATGGAAATACAACGGAACTTTACCAACTGTTCCAATTGTAATTCTTAGCGTTGAAAAAACAGATGGCGTTCCAAGTTCATTCATGCTGCATCAAAATTATCCTAATCCGTTTAACCCAACTACAACAATTGAGTTTTCAGTCATGGATAAATCTAATATCAGCTTAGAAGTCTATAATACACTTGGTGAAAGAATAACATCACTTATAAGCAGCGCTGAATTTGAGAAGGGTAACTACAAGGTTACTTTCGATGCTTCTAATTTGACTTCTGGAACATACATATACAGTTTAACTAATGGAACTCAGATCATAAATAAAAAAATGTCTTTAATTAAATAACAAAATCACTAATAAATTTAAGGAGTCCTTATGAAAAAAATATATTTTGTATTTCTCACACTCCTCTTAACCGGCATTTGTATTACAACTACTCATGCCCAAGTGGAAACATTTGTGAGACAAGCAACAATCTCTGTCCCAGCTATCGAACCAACAGGATTTGGAAATGTTGTTTCTGGTGTGGACCTCGATGGTGATGGAAAACCCGAAATCTATGCCGTCAATAATAACTGGAATGACAACGGTGCTGAGTTAATTCCAAGAATTTACAAATTCGAATTTGATGGTACAAAATGGGATACGGTTTGGCGTGCAACACTCAATATCCCATTGCAAAATACATGGCCTGCACTTACAACCGGTGATTTAGACAAAGACGGTAAAAAAGAAGTAATTTGGGGCCCGGTAAATTTTACAGATGCATCAACCAATCCTAATCCAGCCCGTGTTGTCGTATTTGAAGTTAAGGGAGATGGAAGTGACATTCTAGGTGTACCCGATGGTGCAAATTTCAAACCAAATGCCCAATGGAATATGGGTGTCGCAAATATGTACAACCTTCGTCCATTCCGATGGTTTGTAGCAGATGTTGATAACGACATAAAGAACGAATTAGTATTCGTCAGTCGGGTCGCAGGTGAAAGATTTGGAGTTATTTCTGTAAGTACTATTCCAGATAATGGTGATGGTACAGAAATCTGGACTATGGAATACAGTGCACTTGGTGTCACTGGTGTTCCAACTTCTATATTATATGATATTGCTATAATTGGCAGCACAGTTTATCTGCTTCACAGTAATGGAGACGTTACTCCGTTTAGATTTACCACATCTTGGGCAATGGGTACGGTTCAAACCGGATTGGTTCCTGGTGGAACATGGAAATCAGTTTCTGTAGTTGATCTCAACAACGATACTCAAAAGGAAATCATTGTTGCAGGATGGACTGTTGGAAATGCAAAAATTTATTTACTCCGTGAAACCAGTCCTGGCGTTTTAACCAGCACGACGATTGCTGATTTCACATCTCTGGTCGGGACTACCGGAAGACTCAATGGAGGAGATTTTGGAGATATTGACCGTGATGGATATCTCGATTTCGTATTTGGTACACGAGCTGCTACCCAAGAAGGTTCGATTGTTAGACTTAAATACAAAGGTGGTGATATCGGCAGTACTGCAAGTTACGAAACGTCAGTAATAGATCATGGAATTGCAACTGGCGGATTAAGATATGACATAGTTAATATTGCCAATGTCGATGGAGATGCGAAGCTTGAAGTTATTTATTCAAACGGAATCGATAAAAGAGTTCCAATTGTAGTACTCGATCACATTAAGAAATATACAATTGCACAAGCTCGAGTTGATGCGAATAACGACGGTATTCCTGATCGACTCGCAACTGGCGATACAATAACTGTAACCGGCGTAATCACAACTCCAAATTACATTCCAGGTACTACTACCCCAACCATTTCATATTATATGCAAGATGAGACAGCTGGGATAAATTTATATAGGGTTGGAACCGGTACATTGAGTTATGATCTTGGAGATTCAGTTTTAGTTACTGGAAAACTAGAGCATTTTAGAGGATTAACCGAAATAGTTCCGTTTACTGCAGATGCAACAAATATGCGACTTCTGAAAAAAGGCGCTGCTGTCCCAGCACCAGAAGTAGTAACTGTTTCTGCTTTCAATACGAACGGTGAAAACTATGAAGGTAAATTGATTCGGATCAATGGACTTTCGAAACATGCCGGTTCACCTGCCTGGCCTGCAACAGGAGCTAATTCAAATATGCTAATGACCTCAACAGGTACCGATACAGTTATTATGAGAATCGATAGGGATACAGATATAGATGGACAGCCGGAAGTCTCCTATCCGGTTGATGTAATTGGTGTGGCGACCCAATTTACTAATCCAGCGACCGCCTATTTTACAGGTTATCAGATACAGCCCAGATATTACGCCACAGATTTCAAGAATCCTGTTGCTGTTACTTTCAAAGTTAATATGAAAGTGAAAATTCTTGAAGGTGCGTTTAATACTGCTGAGGATCTGCTCTATGTAAGAGGTTCATTTAACAACTGGGGAACTACAAATCAAATGACAGATCTCGATGGCGATTCAATTTACACTGTAACTGTTACTGGAATTGGAAGTGCAGGAACTGCTATTCAATTCAAGTTTATGTTCGTCGATGTAAGTGCATCGCAGGATAGATGGGAAAGCGATCCTAACCGCGAATACACCTTAGTTGATGGTCCACAAATTGTTGATGGCGGTTACTTTGACAGAGATGACAAAGTTTCAAAGAATATCAGTATGTACTTCTCTGTAAACATGGAACTCGAAAGACTATCAGGCAGGTTCAATCCAGCAGTTGATACCGTTTCTGTTAATGGTTCATTCCAAGGTTGGACACCTAAAGCAAATCGATTAATTCCAAATCCATTAAATACAGATATTTATGAAGGCATATTTATAATTTTGGGTGCTGAAGGTGAAAATATAGAATTCAAATTCTGGTATACTCCAAACAATTGGGAAAGTATAGCAAATAGAATTTATACTTTCACTGCCGCTGATATATCTTCTGGTACTGCAACTTTCAGCGGTAATTTCAATGATGTAACACGTGCAACAGTCTTAAATCAACCAGCAACATTGAAATATACTGT
Source organism: uncultured Ignavibacteriaceae bacterium (assembly GCA_964571865.1). Taxonomy (GTDB): domain Bacteria; phylum Bacteroidota; class Ignavibacteria; order Ch128b; family Ch128b; genus JAHJVF01. The sequence goes on from CAZNDS010000070.1 coordinate 12,865, forward strand.
TTTTGTACCACCTGGAGCAGTCTCAGCAATAAATGGTCAGCCGTTCCCAGTTGTAAATACAGTACATATTGCCGGCAGTGCTCTGCCGCTGCAATGGCCGGGAGGCGGTTGGCCAGATGGCGATATTACTAAGGTAATTAGACTATATGATGACGGAACTCACGGCGATGTTACAGCTGGTGATAAAATATTTACAAACAGCCTTACATTCCCCGCATATACAGTGCTGACGGTCAAGTATAAATACGGAGTGAATTGGGGTGATGCCGCAAACAATGGCGGTGGAAACGACAATGAAGCTGGATTTGCACAAGACCATACGCTTAAAATGCACAGGTTATTGGCTAGTGCTAGGGTAGTTGATACTTTCAATGTGCGTCCAGATTCATCCTGGTTAAAAGATATAGTATTGGTCGGTGTTGAGGATGGATTAGAAATTCCCAAAGAATATTCACTATCGCAAAACTATCCTAATCCATTCAATCCGACTACCACTATTCGATTCGGCTTACCTAAAGAGAGTGCAGTGACATTAATGATTTACAACGTTTTAGGAGAACAAGTTGCAACGTTGATAAATAATGAAACTCTTAATGCTGGAGAGTATAATTACGAATTCAATGCCTCGAGATTAGCAAGCGGAACTTACATTTACAGAATAACCGCAGGTGAATTCAGTCAGACGAAGAAGATGATCTTAATTAAGTAAAATTAGGACAGAATCTTAAATAAAA
>CAZNDS010000071.1:0-11227 GCA_964571865.1 uncultured Ignavibacteriaceae bacterium
TTTTTCTAATGGCGGTCATTAGAAATTGTTACCTAATGACAAATTTGGGATAATGTCACCCCTACGGGGTTTGTGAATGGATGTGTGAATTCATTCTACCAATCCGTCATCCGTCAATCGACGGAGACGGATGACGGAGACGGAGTCACCTCGAATCCCGACGAAGTCGGGGTGAAAGGTCTTTTATAAAAAGAAAGATTCTTACCAGCCAGCGGACTTTCAGGCAAGGGGAACAGAAATCGTAACCGTTGTGCCAACACCTTTTTTAGATTGAATATCAATATCACCGTTCATTAATCTGAGAAATTTCTTTGTAATTGATAATCCAAGACCTGCGCCCTCGTGTGTTCGATGAGTCCCGACTGATTCTTGACGGAATTCTTCAAACACATGTGGTAGAAATTCGGGCGATATTCCAATTCCCGTATCGGTTACTCTTACAATTCCGATAGGGTTTTCATTTTCATCAAGTCCATCATCTACTTCTACGGTTATTCCTCCTTTAGGTGTGAAGCGTATTGCATTATCTAAAACATTTATTAATACTTGTTCGAAGCGCGTCGCATCGATCAGTGCTTTTTTCTTGGATTTAATGTTGGTTTCAATATTTAAACCCTTCTCTTTTGCAACAATAGAAATGACTGAAGCAACAGCATCAACCGAATCATGTAGAAAATAAGGTTCTATTTCCAAAAGCATTTTGTTTGATTCAATCTGTGAAAGGTCAAGAATGTTATTTAACAGTTTTAAAAGTCTTTCGGCGCCTTGTTTTATCATTTTGGAGAATTCGAAAATCTCTTTGTTTTCTTGTTGGGATAATTCTTCAACCAGGAGATCACTAAATCCGAGAATTGAATTCATAGGAGTACGGACTTCGTGGCTCATGTTTAAGAGAAAATTATCTTTAAGCCTGTTCATTTCTTCGGCTTTTTCTTTTGCTTGAGTTAAATCTTCTTCTGCCTTCTTGCGTTCTGTTATGTCTCGGAAGATACTAAGCAATAACGGCACTTGACCTTCAAACTCAAAAAAAGAATTAGAGACTTCAAACCAGATTTTCTTTCCGTTCCAGAGAGTGAGTTCGCGTATAAGATGGGGGCTCAAAGTCCGTGATATGAATCGTTCATTATGACGCTTTTGGATGCGAGCTTGTTGTTTCTTCTCGTATATTACTGAAAGAGGTTTTTCTTCTAGTTCTTCTTTGTTTTTTCCAACCATACGGCAGAATGCTTCATTAACGGCTATAACAATACCGCATTCATTTGTCAAACGCATTCCATCAGCTGAATTTTCCCACACAAGGCGAAATTGCATTTCGGATTTTCGGATTAAGTTCTCTGCCTGCTTACGCCCGGTTATATCTGTGTAGATTGCATACAAGCCTACATATTGATTATCTATTATAATAGGATATCCAAGAATTGAGACGTCAACCGAGCTTCCGTCTTTACGCTGACGCACAGTTTCAATATGGAAGCTCTCTTTTTTGGAAGTACGATTTAACAAGTCCATTGATTCTTGTAATTTATCTTTTGTAACGATTGTATCGTTAAGAGATTTGTTCTGTATTTCATCAAGTGAATATTGGAAAAGATTTTCAAAACCCTTGTTGACAGAAATTACTCTATCGGCTGTATCGAGTATTGCAATTGCATCGGGTGAACTTTCGAAGAGCTGTTCAAAATAAGCTCTTTGCTGATCGATTTCTTTTTCGGCACGTTTACGTTGTGCGAGTTCTTCCTGAACATTCTGATACAATTGTGCATTACGCACTGCGCTTCCTAATTGTATTCCTATCGAGCTTAATAATTCGATCTCTGCGGGAGGAAATGCGCGTATCCGTCGTGTTCCCAAAGTCAATGCTCCAACCAACTCACCGCCTGAAAGCAATGGTGTGCTGATTAAAGTTAGAAATCCCTCTTTGAGTTCAGAAGGAGCTAATCGTTCAGAAGAATATTCGGATATATTCATCACAATTGGTTTTCTATCAACAGCCGCTTTTCCGGTTATACCTTCGTTTAGTTTAATTTTGCGGACATCATTGGCGAAATCCTCTGAAATGCCTTGATATATATGAATGTTCAGAGTTTCACTATCAGGTTCAAATAGATAAATCGCACCGGATTCTATCTGCAAAGTTTGTAATACAGCCTGAAGAGAATTTTTTAGTATTTGTTCAACGTCTAAAGATTCAGAAGCCGCACGGTCAATTGTGTAAAGAACGGATAATTCTCTATTCCGTTTAGAGATTTGATCCATTAATTTTTTACGATTTGTAATATCGTGTGCTATTACCAAACTTGCGGGCTTATTTTTATACATAAACGGAGTGGCTAAGACCTCTGCATCTATTACCTCTCCATCGAGTCTAATAATTTTTTCTTCGCCTTTTGGTGCAGGTTTGTTTTCTTTGAACATAGTTTGGATTCTTTCTCTCGCGAATTCTATATAATCCGGATGAAGAATGTCAAAAACCGATTTACCTATAATTTCTTCAGAATTCTTTCCTCCAAGCAGCTGAACAGCGGCATCGTTTACAAAAACAAATTTTCCTTCGCTGTGGATTGTGATAGCATCGGGAGAAATTTCGACAAGCCGGCGGTATCTTTCCTCGCTTTCCTTCAATGCATCTTCAAACTCTTTTAACTTGGTTATTTCTCTTCCAAAACTTATTGTTCCAACTAAATTATTTTGTTCATACCAAGGAATAGTATTTACTGAAAGAATTACAATATTTTTTTCTTCGTCATAAATCCTCACTGTATATGATTGTGGATTCCCACTTAGCGTATTCCTAAAAACTTCCTGAACTAATAGCAAATCATCTGGATGAATTAAGGGTACAAAACTTTTTCCGATCCAATCAGAAATCTTGTGACCGCTAAGTTCTTCTCCGCGCTTATTGATAAATGTGAAATTCCCTTGTGTGTCTAAGGTCCAAATAAGGTCGTGTGCAGTTTCAACGATTGTTCTATATTTTTCTTCTGATTGGCGGACCTTATCCTCTAATTCCCGTTTGCTTCTGAGATGTCGTGCTTCTTCCTGTGCTTTGATCTTTGAACGATTCGTATAATATAAATATGCAGAACCTCCGCTGAGTGCAATAACAATAATGATTAATAGAAAAATTGTTTCAATTAAACTTTTTGTAATGAAAGCAGTAACTTCATCAGAAGGCTTATCTATTACAATAATCCAGGAAATGTTTTCAAAATTAAGTGAGACAAAAGCGGAGAGTCTTTTGGGTTTATCCTTGAGTTGATATACAGCAGTTCCCGTTTTTTCTTTGATCATTTGTTCAACATAATCAAAATCGATATGGCAATTTCCACAAGATTTATCCTTCTGAAAAATGTTGTTGAACATCATTTCCGGATGCACGGTTGAATACAAAAGCGTACCAGTGGTATCCATTACCCAAATACGAACTTTTCCTAAACCTAAAGCAGATAAGTTTTGCTCCAGCATCTTCTCAAAGTTTAATGTGAGACTAAAAGCACCCATAAACTTCTTGTTCGGATTTGGATGATCTTCATCCTTCAAATCTTGGTAAATAGGAGTGAGAAGTTGGAATCGGAATGGCTTTTCCGAAGGATCCTTTGGAGGAGTAGTACTTTTTTGTTCAGAAGGCGAAGATTTTTTGGCTCCATCAAAAGATTGTAAATTCATTCGAGCCAAATGCTCATCAGCCTCAGGCTGAATTGAAAGGAATACTCTTCCTTTATTTTCGCGTTTTATTATCCAGCGCCAGAAGTCACTTTGGCTATGATCAGTTCCGACAATATCCGGATTTGTAGAAGAGACAATCGTACCTGTAGAATCAAATACTGAGACGGATTCAACCGCTTTGGCTTTGAGATAGAAAAAATGTTCTTCGATTGTTTGATTCATCAACGGTTGTTCGAAGTATTGTATGGCGGCAAAATTTGAAAGTACTTTGATGCCCAATGATTTTGTTTGAATTGCAGTTTCCAACCCAGTACGAATTGCGTGGACATGTACAATTTGGTGCTGATTGAACTGGTCTATTATTACCTCCTCATTTGAGCGATGAAGGTCAACAACAAGAAAAACAACTATCGATAGGATTATTAGTGAAACTGCTAGAATTATGAAATTTTTCTTCACAGAGATGATGTAATAATTATTTTATCATGAAAAAATTTAAGGCGTATCAAACCTAATATTGTGTACTCTCTAAGTTAAACACACACAAATTCTTTAACTAAATAGACTCACTTACTTACTTTTATTAGTCAGTTGACTAACTGATCTGCTCGCCGTCGGCAGGCGGAATATTAAATATTAACAAATCTAAACCATTAGAATCTGACAATTTCCCCTGCCGTTACAACGCTATGTTGTGGCAGGGAAGCATTACATCTTAAATTAATATTGATAAAACAACATTAAAAAGCAACGATTATTACAAACTGACGAATTTATGATTTGGCTAATTGAAGTGGTTCTACAGGTTTTTTAAGGAGAATTCATCCTAATGGTACGAGTTAATGTTGAGATTGAATTTTTCGGTATATAGAAGTAAGTTGGCGAAAGTAAATTCGTTCATAAATAATATTGGAGGTATCTTGTTTAAAGAATTCAAAGAATTCGCCATGAAAGGGAACATGGTAGATATGGCAATTGGTATCATCATCGGTGCTGCATTTGGTGATGTAGTAAATTCACTTGTGAATGATATCGTAATGCCACCCTTTGGTTTATTGCTGGGTGGAATGGATTTCAAAGATTTCTATTTTGTTTTGAAATCTGCTGAACCTATTGCCGGCACGCCTGAAGTTACTTTTAAATACGGTGCATTTATAACTGTTTTGATTAACTTCCTTGTTGTTGCTTGGGCATTGTTCATTGTTGTAAAAGGGATGAATAAACTACGTAAATCTGAAGGTGCTTCCTAAAAAGGATAACCTAACTTAAATTACAACTTTTTTTTAATTGAGTTCCTCAAATTAAACGAGGAACTCATAGTTTTTTCACCTTAAAGTGGAAAATTTTCCAACTTTCTTGTCTAAATCTATCGAAACATTATTATGGCATGATCATATAAAACAATAAATGATTGATTAAACCCAAATTTGTCATTAGGTAACAATTTCTACCGCCATTAGAAAAAACATTAGTTAACTTATTTGAATACAATAAGTTATTCTTATAAAAAATTGGAATTATTTAAAAATTTTTCACACAAAAAACTTACACATTTTGATTAAGATATTTCTCTGTAACAGATTGCATAGTAATAAACTGCTAAAACTCACTCATTTTCTAATGACAATTCTGGGTTAAATGAATTCATGTAATTTATAATTGCCAAACAATATGATATTAAAGTCACGGTATGTCAAATAAATTAAAGCGATAGATAAAATGGATTCCAAAATAGATCTGCGCATCGCGTTTTTCAGCGGGACAATGAAGCCCGGACAGGATGGTGTTACACGAGTTTTGTACAAGCTGCTCGATTATCTTAATCAAAATAATATTCCAAACATCGCAATCTCACCTGTAATTCCCCAAAAAGACGATCAACCGACAGAAATGTTTAAAGTTTGTTCTGTCCCTGTTCCTTTGTACAGGGACTACAGGATGTCAATTCCAACAAATTATTTTTTGAAAAAGATGATCAAACAATTCAATCCCACACTTTTTCATATCCACTCACCATGTTCATTAGGATTTGCTGCGGTAAAATTTGCGAAAAGAAAATCAATTCCAGTTGTAGCTACTTATCACACTCACTTTCCAAGCTATGCCAGATATTATAAAATAAGATCGTTGGAATTGTGCGGCTGGAATTATTTAAGAGGTCTTTACAATAAATGCGATAGAGTTTACATTCCATCGCTGCCAATTTTATCTGAACTTGAAAATCACCAATTCAGGAATCTCGAGCACCTGCCGCATGGAGTTGATATAGAAATTTTTAATCCAAAATATCGATCGTTGGAATGGAGAAACAAAAATAATCCAAGTAATAAAAGGATTTTACTTTATGCAGGAAGATTAGTCTGGGAAAAGGATTTGATAGATTTAGTCGATGCATATAAAATTTTAGAAGCTGAACGAAATGATTTCATTTTAATGTTTGTCGGAGATGGTCCAATTCGACATGAACTTGAAGAAATGCTTCCGAATGCAATATTTCTCGGTTATAAATGCGGGCAAGAACTATCGACAGTTTTTGCGTCGAGCGATGTTTTTGTTTTTCCTTCGACCACAGAGACCTTTGGAAATGTGACGCTTGAAGCTATGGCGTCGGGATTAATTCCTGTCTGCGCCGATAAAGGAGGGGCAGCCGGAATTATAAAAAATTTTCAAACAGGCTTGCTCTTTAAGCCAAACGCACCAATTGATTTTGCAGAAAAAATTAAATTTGTTCTGAATAATAGCGAGCTGAGAAAAGAAATCTCAAATAATGCAATCAGATATGCTCAAACTCAAACTTGGGAAAAAATATTTGAAAAGCTTATTTTAAGTTATTACAAGGTAATGGAAGATTCTAAATTGAAACAGCTTCTGGTAAAGACTGCCGCTTAATCTTTTTTTATGTTGAATTAAGGAGATTCTTTCCTGTCATCTGTTTAAATTGGTTTAAAAAAATCAAACTTAGGGCATTAAACGATGAATGACCTTCTTGAATTCAAATCCTTCGCAAAACTTTTAGCTGAAGAGAGCGGGAAAATTATTCGGAATTACTACCGAACATCTTTTGCAATTGAAAATAAATCAGATGCATCTCCAGTAACTATTGCAGACCAAAAAGCTGAAGATGTATTGCGGCAGATTATATTGAAGGAATTTCCTGAACACGGAATTCTTGGTGAAGAATTTGGCGAACACAAACCTGAAGCGGAATACAAATGGGTGCTTGATCCGATAGATGGAACAAAAAGTTTTATATGCGGAACTGTTACGTTTGGAACTTTGATTGCACTCTTAAAAAATGATCAACCAATTCTCGGAGTGATCAACCAGCCAATACTAAATGAGTTTCTGATCGGCGATAATAACTCAGCAGAATTGAACGGTACAAAAGTACATGTGAGAAATTGTGTGCAGCTCTCCGAAGCGGTTTTACTTACAACTGATCATTTAAACATCGACAAGTATCAAAATTTAGAAAAGTTTGAAAAGCTCATCAGAAGCGTAAAGCTTTACCGAAATTGGGGAGATTGCTACGGTTACTACTTACTTGCAACAGGATATGCAGATATTATGATTGACCCCATTATGTCGACTTGGGATACGATGGCATTAATTCCGATTGTAAAAGGTGCAGGGGGAATTATCACCGATTATCAAGGTAACGATCCTTTGAAAGGGAACAGTATTATTGCGTCGTCACATGGAATTCACAGTCAGGTCTTAAAGATTTTGAATAATTGAAAATGCATAAACATATATTTAAAAAATTTCCCTAAATCTGAAGAACTCACTTTGGTGTGAATTAAGTTAATCGTTCATAGTTCATTGTTAATCGTGGGAATAAATGTTAAAAAGGTTTTGAGAAAAATTGAAGCTTCTTGTTTTTTACGATTAACTATTAACCAATAACGATTAACTATTAACTCCGTCAGCTGACGGATAACCACCAACCATTTTCCATTCTGTTTAATATTTTCCTTTTGGCGCAAAGAACTTCGCGTACAATAATAATCCAATTATTGTTGCAACTCCTATTAAGCTGAAAATGATCCAAAGTGTTTGCGGATCTTTCAAATTATCAACGAAGTGAACGTAAAGATTTGCGCCAAGAATTCCACCGATTGAAGAACCAATTACGCCGTACAAAAATGAATATCCGAGATAAGTTGCTTTTTTATCCGGCGGTGCGATCAATCCGACATAGCTGATAAACTTTGGATGTGCTGTCATTTCGCCGATTGAAAAAATTGTAATTCCAATCATGAATACCCAGATATTCGTATTGATAGCAAGGATTGCCATCCCAATCGTCCCAAGTGTGATTCCGGTTATCATGGTAGGAAGCGCTTTTGTCTTCTTCACAATATTTGAAACGATGAACTGCAGAAGAATAATTGTGCCGGCATTAATAACCGTTACATGTTCTACATCAAATTTCCAATTAATATTAATTCCAAAAAAACCGAGGAATGAATTTACAGTGTTATCCAATGAAGTTGAATCGACGTAATCTTTAACGTACCAAAGCACCGAATCGAACATTTGAAAATATAAAATCCAAAAGCCCGAATAGATCACAATTAATCCGATGAATCTTACGTCCGAAAGCACCATTATCATTCCTTTGAGAACTTGAAGAAGAGTTTTTGTGCTCTCGGGTTTTGGCGGTTCTTTATAAAACAAAATAGCTGGAATCAGCATTGATGCCGTACAGATTGCTGATACGATCATCACATATTCCCAGCCGAATGTATTCTTGACATAAGGTACAAGGATCAAAGGAAATAAAAATGCACCAAAATTTATTGACCAATAAAAAATACCAAATCCAAGTGTGCTTTGTTCTTCGGTTGTAATTCGTGCGATTGTTCCGGATATCATTGGCTTAAATGCACCTGCTCCAATTCCCATTATGACTAAACTTCCAAATACGAATGCATATTCGGTCATCTGACTCGTAAGAAAATAACCGAGTCCAAGAAATGTGAAAGCGAAAATCAATGTGCGACGATATCCAAACCTATCGCCAACAGCACCGGCAACTATCGGTAAAATATACAGAAGTGGTTGAATGGTGCTTTTGATAACGCCAACGCTTTCTTTGCTGAAAAATAATTGATCCGTGAAGTAAACCGAAAGTATACTCATCATTCCGTAATATGAACCCCGTTCGAAGAACTCCATCATAATTACGAGCCAAAAAGTTCCGGAAAAAGATTTGAACACTTCGAATTTTGATATAACTTTTTTCATCAAGTCTCCTTAAATTTCCGCAAAGATATGAAAGAGTTCTATAAATAAGAAGCCCGCCGAGGCGGATCGAGTCATGAGACAGAAAATTTTGATTACCATATTCTCGTTTTTGTTGCTCTATTTAGCAAATTGTTCAAAAGATGAATTTAGTGCGGAGTATTATACCAATATCGAAGAGTATCGACATAAAACAGATTCTCTCTTTAAATATTCGGATACTTCTCCCTTTAAGAAAGATAAATCTGTCAAGTACACTGGAATAAAATGGTTTGATATAGATCCGAAATTTGTTTTTAAATCGAGATTAATAAAATACGAGAAGCCGGATACAGTAATTGTTCTCGGAACAAAGGGAGAAGAGCGCAAGCAAATTAGATATGGTTGGTTCGAATTTGATTATAAAAAATTGAAGTATAAAGTAAACGTTTACAAATATCTTGAGTCGGATATCACTCCAGGGAGAGAAATGCTGAAAAATTATCTTGCAGTATGGTTTAGAGATAAAACAACCGGTAAAGAAACATACGAGATTGGCAGATATTTAGAAGTTGAAGAAGAATCATCCGACCCGAATTATCTTTACACCCTCGATTTTAACAAAGCTTATAATCCGTATTGTGCGTACACACCGATTTATTCCTGTGCAATTCCGCGCAAGGAAGATTACTTGGATTTGAAAATAACAGCGGGAGAGAAGAAGTATCATAAGTAATTGAGAATGGAGAATTGAGAATGGAAAATAGAAAATTAATCCGTCGGCTGACGGATGGAGAATGGATAATGGACAGTGAAAAAATTAGAATTAAGGTTTATTGCATAATAATTAGTCTATTATTAATTATCTCGATTGGATCGCTGAATGCTCAATCGATTCAGAAGCTCGCTGAGCTGGGAGATTTTCAACTTGAAAACGATGAATACATTATCGATTGTAAAGTGGGTTACCGCACTTTCGGTACTTTGAATGAAGAAAAGTCAAATGCAATTCTTAATCCAACATGGTTTGCCGGGACAAGCGAACATCTTGGCAGCTTGATCGGCACTGGACCGAATAAACTTCTCGACAGCGCAAATTTTTTCATCATTTGTGTAGACGCTATTGGAAATGGAATTTCTACTTCACCTTCGAATAGCACAAAGCAGTACGGAAATAACTTTCCTCAATTCACAATTCGTGATATGGTCAATTCGCAGTATCGACTTGTAAAAGAGTTTCTGAATATCGATAAACTGTTCGCGGTTGTTGGCGGATCAATGGGAAGTATGCAAGCTTTAGAATGGATTGCAGCATATCCTGAATTTGTTAAGAAGTGCATAGCGTATGTTCCGACTCCATGGGCAAGCACATACGATCAATTACTTTGGCATACGAGACTGCATTTAATTGAATCTTCATTGAAAGCAGGCGTTCCTGAAAAAGATATAATGCAAACTATTAATATGCTTACTCAATTAGTTGCACATACGCCTGATTGGTATGTTAAAAATAATCCGAGAGAGAAATTTCCTGAAATCTTAAAATCGTTCGACCGTGAACCATCTAAAATTTTCACCTCTATAGACTACGCTTACCAATTGCGTTCAATGATCGGTCACGATATATCTAAGTCGGTTGATTTTGACAAAAAGAATCTGATCGACCACATAAAAGCAAAAGTGTTCATGATCATTTCACTCCGCGATCAAATACTTCATCCTAAATCAGCCCTTGAATTTGCAGAGTTGATTGGTGCAGAGAAGTTAGTTTTTGACAGTGAGTGCGGTCACTTAGTCGTTAATTGTGAGATGGAAAGATGTGCGGAAGCTATTGCGGAGTTTTTAAAATGAAACCCGACTTTTTAGGATATGGTCTGAAGTTGAAAAGTCGGGTTTCTGAGCAAAAAAACAACTTTTTCAAGTGTAAAGAAGCCCAACATCTAGAATCTAATTTGACATTAAAAAGTTGGGCTTCTCTGACAAAGAAAAGATTGAATTTTCAAATTGCGTCTTGAAAGGCTGGCTTCTTGGGTGCGTTTGGTAAAACTATTCAAAATTCATTAAGAAGTCGGACAGAGTGAGGTGTATAATTCCTTTATAATTTGAATATTTAAATTTATCTAAGCTAACTAAATATTTTTCGTAATTATCCTTTATAGAAAGCAAATTTCCGAATTCACGTTCAACCACCTTTTCATCTGCAAGCAAGTAACAAACTTGTATGTAAACTAACCTTTCGTTTTTTTGTGCGATGAAATCAATTTCTTTTGCCGAATCAACGCCAACATTTACCTTATAACCAAGATAAATAAGATGCATGTAGACAATGTTCTCG
>CAZNDS010000071.1:11280-13312 GCA_964571865.1 uncultured Ignavibacteriaceae bacterium
CAAAAAAATATTTGTCATGAATTTCAAAAACTTTTTTTCCACCAACATGCCGGCGTGAGACTTTATCAATGAGAAAAGAATTTGTAAGCAAACCTAAATAATTTAATACTGTATTCGGCGGAATATTTATGCGCTGGCTTTTCATAAAGTCGCTGATTTTTTTTGCCGAAACGATGTTACCTGTATTCTCAGCAATGTATTTGACTAGCATAATTAAAAAGTCAACATTACGGATGTTTGCTCGTGTGACAATATCTTTCAGTAATACCGTATCGAATATACTTTTCAAATAAGGAGTTACTATCTCATCTTCCATTTTTAGATTCTTTAAAAACGGCATTCCTCCAAAGCGCATATAAAGATTTAAGGACTTATCGCCCTCAGATAAATTATGAAATAGTAAGAATTCTGGATAAGATAGCGGATTAATTTTGATTTGAATATATCTGCCAGAAAGCCGAGTAGCTAATTCCCCTGAAAACAAGGAGGCATTGCTACCTGTAATGTAAATGTCAATATTCTCACGGGTATGTAGGTCGCGAAGAACTTTTTCAAAGCTCGGTATTTCCTGAATTTCATCAATAAATATAAAGTTGAAATTATTGGTAAGATTTGATTCGATGTAGTTGTAAAGCTCTTTGGCAGAATCTATAAAATCAAAACTGTACAATTCTTTATTGATAGAGATGATATTTACGTCACCAAACTTTTTTTTTATCTCTTCTTGAATAGAGAGTAAAAAATAACTCTTACCAGTTCTCCTCTGGCCAACTAAAACTTTTATAACTTTTTGCTGAATGAAGGGGCGTATTTGTGTTAAATAAGTTAATCTTGGTATAATTTCCATCAGCACTCTATCTCTTTATTTTAAATATATCTACAACTTTTTAGAATATCAAAGAATGTTTTAGTTATATCTAAAATATAAAATTGATGGAGGTCAGCTTCCTTTTCTTTTGTTAGAATTTTGTGTAAAAACTCAACTTTGCATAAAAAACCCAACTTTTTAAAATATTGTATGAGTGTGAAAAGTTGGGTTTTTCAAATAAATAAGAAACCCTACTCGATGCGGCTAGTCGGGCTTCTTTTAACAAAAATTACTTCACCAATTCCATCACAATTGTTCCACCGCCCATCATTGCCGGAAGTTTGGTTTCAGATTTTACAAGTGTTCTATTATTTTTATCGTACCAATAGGATGATACAATTTCATTATCTTCTGCATTAATAATGTCAACTTTGAAAGTCTCAAATTCATCGGAATCGATTTTAATTTTTTCCAAATCACCGACTTCAATGTTCATCTTTTTAGCTTTTGCTCCCATTATATCGAATTGATGAAACGATGCTTTATAACCTTTTTCGAATTTTATTGTACTTAAGGGAATGGATGTCCCGCTTCCATCAGATAGCATTGGGATTGAGATTTCAGCTTTGATCGGCATCTCTTGTGCGCCCATTTTCATTTTACCTTCAACGCCTTCGGGAGTGAAATTCATCTCAATGGTTCCGCCCATTTGTGATGCGAATCTTCTAATCGGCAGTAAAGTTTTGGCATCGAGGTCAAGCGTATCCGATCCGCTCATCATCCCGGAAACTTCATCGACAATTCGCCAAACATCTTTTCCATCTAATCCCGACATAGTCGGGACTAAGGAGGTCTTTGAAATTTTTTGAGTGACATCCATATTAATTTTTTGCCCGCGCACATCGATTTTCATAATATACTTCGAAGAAGCTGCTGTAAGTTTACCGCCATCGAATGATTCCAACACATCTGTTGTTTCTTCAGGCGTTTCACGTTTCGGCATTGTGACTGTATTTATATCGACAGATATTTTGTTCAATTTATTTTGAATTTCTTCACGAACATCCTCTTGAACTCTGCCTTTCAAATGTTTGGCAAAGAATTTTTCCATCGCAGTAAACATTGCAAGACGATTCATTTCACCTGCAAATCCGTGTCCTTCATCGGGTGCACACATATATTCCACTTCTCGGTTTAAATCTCTAAGTGCAACAACAATTTGAT
>CAZNDS010000072.1:0-13294 GCA_964571865.1 uncultured Ignavibacteriaceae bacterium
ATACTATTATAATTATCCATGGGGAGCATTAGCAATCGGAATTGATGACTATGAATTTTGGAACAACGATCCAAAGAAATATATTTATTGTGGTCAATGTATTTGTCCAGATAACCATGGCTATATTATAAGATTTGACGGACCATCAAATTTCTGTAGCGGGATGTGTTTTACTTCAAACATTGAGATATCAAATCAAAACGATAGTCTGCTTTACGCGGCTGGATCTTTTATCAGTTACGATGGCGGGAAAAATTGGGAAGGAAAATTTTCTTTTCATAAACTTATATCACTTAGTAAGCATGATGATAAAGTACTTTTTGCGAGTGATTATAATGACCATTTAATTAAGTCGCTAGATAGTGGTAAAACATGGAGGATAGTGGACACTACTGTCAAGTGGTTTGATCGTCTTGCAAAATTTCATTATGAGAATAATCGATTCATTATGTATAGCGTAATAAATCGTCCAACACCATCAAGTCCATTCTTATCGAATCTCTTAATCAGCACTAACGAAGGTGAAACATGGAGCTTATTACTTTCCGATTCAACTGATTTCTTAATAGCAGTTGACCTATCACAGTCGGGCAGGATTTTCTTAGCTAAGAAAAACATTATTTACGAATCGATAGATAGTGGAAATGTTTTTGTGCAGTATAAATCTTTGGATAAAAGTATAATAGACATTTTCAAAAAACAGAATTCAAATAGACTCTATGCAGCAACGCCAACCGATATTTATGAAATCACACCCGATTCAATTCGCTCGATAAAACGTGTCTCCACATCAGTTGATCATGAAAATATATTTTATCCAATTTCTTTCCTCCTTTACCAAAACTATCCAAATCCATTCAACAGCAATTCAAATATCAAATTTCAAATTGCAAAATTAAGTTATGTTACATTAAAAGTTTATGATGTGTTAGGCAGAGAAGTTGCTGTTTTAGTTGATGAACAAAAGCCGCTTGGAGAATATGAAGTACGATTAACGATTAACGATTCACGATTAACGACTGGAATATATTTCTACCAGCTTCGTGCCGGCGAATTTGTTGAAACGAAGAAAATGGTTTATTTAAAATAGTATCAAATAATACCCAAGTAAAAACAATTAAAATTCTCCATTCTCCATTAACCATTTACCATTGTCCATTATCCATTGTCTATCCCATTGCTTCCCCGATTTCCTTTGCATAGCTTTTCCTCATTCAGGATATTTGTAACGAATTCTGATATTATAAACTAAACAATTAAGAGAGATGAGAACTTTTTTTATAACTTTAATATGTACATTAATTTTTTACAATTCATATGCCCAGACGATTCCACCAAAAAGAGAATTTCGAGCAGTTTGGGTAGCAAGTGTTTCAAATATTGACTGGCCATCAAGCAAGTTTTTAAATACAACACAACAAAAAAGTGAATACACCACACTTTTAGACAGACATAAGTCTAATGGTATGAATGCTGTGCTTGTTCAGATCCGTCCATCATGTGATGCGTTTTATGCAAATTCAAAAGAGCCATGGTCTGAATGGCTGATGGGCGTTCAAGGTTCAGCGCCGATTCCATTTTATGATCCATTACAATTTATGCTGGATGAGACTCATAAACGCGGAATGGAATTTCATGCTTGGTTTAATCCTTATCGCTCTCAAGTTACGAGCTCAAGCAGCATTCACAATTCACACATTTCCAGAACAAAACCTGAATGGAATTTACGGTTTGAAAAACCCCACAAAATGCTTGATCCTGGGATACCTGCCGTGCGTGAGTATGTAGTCAGTGTGATAATGGATGTCGTGCGGCGATATAATATAGATGGAGTCCATTTTGACGATTACTTCTATCCGTATGAGGGAATAACTTCTCAGGACTCAGCATCATGGAGACAATATCCAAGAGGTTTCACAAACATTCACGATTGGCGGAGAGATAATGTAAATACTTTGATACGCATGGTTCATGACAGCATAATGGCAGTTAAGCCGCATATAAAATTTGGAATAAGTCCTTTTGGAATTTGGAAAAGCGGTGTGCCTCCAGGTATTACCGGTTTATCTGCATTCGATGCTATTTACTGTGACGCACTAACCTGGCTCAACGAAAGAAAGGTTGATTACATTACTCCGCAATTGTATTGGAGATTTGGCGGCGGTCAAGATTATGCGAAACTCATGCCGTGGTGGTCGGGTCAATTAAATGGAAGACATTTATATACCGGGAACGCTGCATATCGTTTGAATCCTGCTGATACTGTGAAAGCCAATTGGCCTGCATATGAGATCCCTGAACAAGTAAGATGGAATAGAATATATCCGAACACACATGGACAAGTATTTTTTAGCTCTAAATCGGTTTCTCCCCTTAATTACAAAGGTATCCAAGATTCCTTGAGAAATGATTTATACAAATATCCAGCATTTGTTCCGGTAATGCGCTGGAAAGATGCAGTTCTGCCATTGGCACCGCAAAATTTGACCGCATCAGGAAGCCTGATTCATGTAACTCTTCAGTGGGAAAAACCATTACCTGCTTCGGATGGCGATGGAGCAAAATATTTTGTGATTTATCGTGCAGAGGGAACTGATTCGATTAACATAAACGATCCAAGATACATTAGAAAAATATTGGCAACCGATACAACTATTTATATGGATGTGTTTTCCCTAGCAGTGAATAAACCTTATACGTACATAGTCACTTCAATGGATAAACTTCACAATGAAAGCGAGCCAGTTGCGAAAGTTGTATTTACACTTACCGACGTGGCACTGGCAGAATCGCTGCCAAAAGAATTTAAGCTCGAACAAAATTATCCTAATCCGTTTAACCCGAGTACAGCGATAAGCTATCAGCTCCCAGCTCAGAGTTTTGTGACACTGAAGATATTTGATGTATTGGGACGGGAAATTTCTACACTTGTAGATGAATTGAAATCTGCGGGCAAGTATGAAGTCGAATTTAATGGTTCAAATCTTTCAACCGGAGTCTACATTTATAGATTGGCTGCAGGAAATTTCGTAAGCACAAAGAAGATGATTTTACAGAAGTAAAAAAATAAGTCTCATTTATTACAATGAAAAAATATCTTATCCTATATGCTTTATTATTAGTTAGCAAAGTTATCTTTGCACAACTTCCGGATAAGTATGTTATTGTTCTGATAATTGATGGTGCAAGATATTCGGAAACATTTGGTGACTCACTATCGAGGTTTATTCCAAGAATGAAATCTCTTAGTTTGCAGGGTACAGTTATTGATTCTTTTATCAACGATGGAGTGACATCAACTAAAAGGGCAATACCTGCTCTTTGGTGCGGATCCTGGACAACACCGATTGATACGGTTGTTAATGGCTTTAATACTCAATATGCAGTTGTTCCATCTGTTTGGGAATATTTTAGGAAAACTCACTCACTCGATCAAAAGCAAGCTTTCTATTTGCTTAAACAATTGAATGGACCCTGGCTGCCGAGCTATCATCCAGATTACGGCGAATCTTACTGGCCAACATATTTACTTCAGGGCGAGAAAGACATTAATGTCTGGCAAAGTGCGAAATATAATTTAGAAAAATATCATCCAAGACTTTCAATAATTTATCTTGCTGATGTAGACAGCTATGGGCATAGCGGAAGTTGGAATAATTATACTGATGCTATCACAATCGCCGACAGCATTGCAGGATTATTATGGGATTTAATTCAAAGCGATACAGTATTTAAAAATAAAACTAATTTGATTATCACAAATGATCATGGCCGTCACTTAGATGGAATTTCAAGCGGCTTTGTTGGACATGGAGATGGATGCTGGGGATGCCGCAATATTATGTTCGTAGCGGTCGGGAGTGATATCAAAAGGGGAAAGCGATATAACATCAAAAAAACAATTCCCGATATTGTTCCTACGATTGGTAAGATTCTTAATTTTACAACTCCATATTCAACCGGCGCTGTCATAACGGAAATTTTATCAGAAGTCGTAAGTGTTGAAACCAACTTTTCAGTTAGTGAATATCAGCTTAATCAGAATTATCCGAATCCATTTGGCGAAGCCACCCATTCGGGTAATCCGAGTACAGCGATCAGCTATCAGCTTCCAGCAGAAAGTTTTGTGACACTGAAAGTATTTGATATATTTGGACGAGAAATTTCTACACTTGTCGATCAAGTGAAATCTGCGGGTAAGTATGAAGTCCAATTTGATGGTTCAAATCTTTCTACAGGAGTTTATATATATAGATTGTCAGTGGGTAGTTTTGTAAGCACTAAGAAGATGATTTTTTTTTCAATGAGAGATTAAGCAGCCTTTTTTCTCCAGAGCTTTATCAATATCGTAAAACCGCTTAATAAACAAATTATTGAAAGTGAAATAAGGAATTCAGTACTGTTTATTGGGTAGGGCAATAGTTCAAAATTTAATATTCTAATTCCAAAGAGAAAATAAAGGATAGTACAACTAAATAGACCCAAGGATAAAACAATTGGTCCCAAGGATTTTGGTTCAGCGAAAAGAAACAAAACAGCGAATGACAAAAATACTGTAGTCAGAATTAGGCTTGCGTCCATTTGCAAATTATATTCGGATGAGATAAAAAATAGTATCCCAAAGAAAAATAAAAAAATAGCAAACAGTAAGTTTAACTTTTTATCAGATCCGTATGACATGTAAAAAAGTCTAAGGCCACACACAGTCATTACAGCTCCGCCTAAACTTTCAATTTCAAAACTAAGAATTAAATAACTCCTCAAAAGAAGCAGCATTCCAGAAAACAAAAAAACAAATCCATAAAATTTTATGTTTCGTTCCATAGTTTGATCTTTGTCTAAAAAGTCTCTTTCGGTGGAATAATAAATTTGAGAATTATGTAGATTATTAATGCCATCCCAAAAGATGCGAATAGAAATATCACCCAAAGGACTCGCACAACAGTTGGATCAATTTTTAAATATTCTCCAATTCCCCCGCAGATTCCAAATATCATCTTATTGTTGGAAAGCGTAAGTTTTTTTGGTTCGTTTGCATTCATGATTTCCTCCTTGAATGTAATTTTTTTTGTAATGAATAAAAATCCAGCAGCAATTAAAACAAAAGGAAAAATTTTGTGTTCTAAGAGATTTGCGAAATGAAAATAGGAGAGTAATTCAAAGTAATACATTAAGAGAATTATTCCTCCACTAATCAAACCCCAGCCAAGGAGCAATTTTTTTTCATTCTGAATTCTGTTTTCATCGGATGGAAGAATTTCATTTTTCAAAGAGTTTGATGGAATTATAAATCCCAGCAAAATATAAACCAATACACTGAATCCGCCGAATAAGAAAAAAAATAAGAAAAGTAATCTTAACAGAGCAGAATTAATTCTAAAATATTCAGAAAGCCCTCCACAGATCCCCAAAATCAATCTATTGTGTGCAGAACATCTTAAAAGTTTTTGCTCACTTGGTTCAAAAAGATTATCGTTATGTTCTTCGCTCATGTTTCAAATTATTACAGTATAAATTATAGTGCAAGAAATAAACTGTCACTTTTAGAGTTGTGTTCTAAGCGGTACTTATCCTTCTCCTCTTGAAAAAAATAGTCTTTCTTTTTCATGAAGCTCGGTTGCTCTTTTTTCCCATTCAGTGAACAAGTTTTCAAGTTTTTTTGTTAATTCATTGTACTCGAGGAAGATATTTTTATTGTTAGCATTTTCCATGAAAGAATGAGAATTCATTTCTGCTTCAAGATTATTCTTGAGAATCTCTAGTTCTGAGATTTCTTTTTCAATTTTGCCAACCTTTAATTTGATTTCTTTTGTGGCTTGATAAAATTTTTGTCTGGTTTCCGCTTCGAGTCTCTTCTGGATTCTCCTTTGATTTGTTTTCTCATCTTTTGTTGTTAGCTCTTCTTCAGAATCTAACAATTCAATCTTTGAAAGGTATTCAGAAATATTTCCAAGATATGTTTTGATTTTTTTGTCTTTAACTTCAATCACTTTATTAACGATTGGGTCAAGAAAATCCACATCGTGTGAGACTATGAGAAGGGCACCGTTGTAATCTAACAATGCATCCTGTAAAATTTTTTTTGAATTAATATCAAGATGGTTTGTAGGTTCGTCCATGATTAATAAATTTGACGGAAGCAGCAGTATTTTAGCCAATGTTAGTCTGCTTTTCTCTCCGCCGGAAAGAACCTTTACTTTCTTAAAAACATCATCGCCCTGAAATAAAAAACAACCAAGAATTGTTCTAAGCTCCCCTTGACTTTTTTGCGGATTGACGTTTTCAAGAGTTTCTAAAACTGAAATGTTTAAGTCCAGCTGTTCGGCAATATCTTGTGAATAGTAACTTACCATCACATTATGCCCGAAGCTGAAATCACCAATATCAACATTCTCTTCACTTGCAATTATTTTTGATAGAGTCGTTTTACCTGAACCATTCTTTCCAACAATTGCTATCTTATCTTCTCGCTCGATCTCAAGATCAATTCCATCAAAGACATTATGCTCGGCAAAGGACTTATAAACATTTTCCATACGCAAGACAATTTTTCCGCTTCGGGGTGAATTACTAAAGTTAAAACTTATAGTATTTTCTTCATCCGGCAAATCAATCATTTTAATTTTGTCGAGCATTTTAATACGGCTCTGGACCTGCCTTGCTTTAGTTGCTTTGTATCTGAATCGTTCAATGAACCGCTCCATTTGTTTTATTTTCTGTTGTTGATTTTTGAATGAAGCGATTAGTTGTTCACGCTTTGTTTCTTCGGCGTCAAGATAATTTTTAACACTTCCATTGTACATGCTTATAGTACCGAAGGAGAATCCCAGAGTTTTTTTTGTAACAGTATTGAGGAAATGCTGATCGTGTGAGACGATCATCACCGCACCATGAAATTTTTGCAAGTATTTAATTAAGAACTCAAGCGAGTCCAAATCCAGGTGATTTGTTGGTTCGTCGAGAAGTAAAATGTCCGGATCGGATAACAAGATTTTGCTAAGTGCAATTCTCATTTTCCATCCGCCGCTGAAAAGCGATGAGTTTTTGATTAAATCAGTTTCAGTGAACCCAAGTCCGAAAAGGATTTTCTTTACATTGCTTTTGAAAACTTCAGGATTAATTTCGTGGATTTTTTCCTGAACTTCGCCGAGTCTTTTTATCAACGAAGTATCATTTGAGACTTTCAATTTATTGAGCAGATCTCTTTCATGCTGTTCGAGTTCGAGTAGTTTTGAATTGCTCTGATAAACTTCATTGAATAGAGTTTTATTGGATTCTTCGCTGATGCAATCTTGCGGAAGATAACCGATGGTTATTCCGCTCTGGAAATTTATTGTTCCCGATTCTGGCTCTTGGATTTTGGCAAGCAGCTTTAACAGAGTTGTCTTCCCACAGCCATTTGGGCCGATAACTCCAATTTTATCACCGGGATTTATTTTGAAAGAAGCAGAATGAAAAAGATATTCACCGCTAAATTGGATTGATAAATTCTCAGCAGAAATCATCCCGCATTAGTAAATAGTTCCTTCCTCGCTTGACCATTTGATTTATCATTCACCTTTGCGTAATGAACCGACTCATTTAATGCTGCAAGGAATTTATCAAAATCTTCTTTATACAAAAAGATTTTGAACTTCTCGGAATCGTTTTCGGTTCGTTTCTTTTCGGTGATCGTTATGTAAAGTTCATTCGTATTTTTGGTAGAACGCACATCTAAAAAGTAAGTTCTACGGCCTGCCTTCACAATACGAGTGAATATTTCATTATTGTATGTATCCACTACTCTTCCCTTATGTTTAGTGTTACCTATTTATTACAGCGACTTTTCCAGTAGCTAACTGTTCTCCATCCTCGCTGTAAGCGATTATAAAATAAATTCCTGAAGAAACAAAATTGGAATTTTTATCCCTGCCATTCCAAAATGCTGTTCGGCCTCCAGGAGTTGAAAACTCATTTATTAGATTTCCATCAACAGATAGAATTTTTATTAACGAATTCTTTACCAAACCATCGATTGTCAATTTTGGTACCTTAGTGTCATCAATATATAATGGATTTGGATATAACTCTATTTTCGAAAAACTATCCAATGGTTTGATCGAAACCGTAAAAAGACTCGACAATCCATTGTCAGTACCGACATAAACTAAACCATTTTTATGATTAATTGCAATACTCTTAACATCATCACTTAAAAGAGGTGAGTTTCGTGTGTTATATTGTGCAATAAGTGTACTTCCATCCGGGCTTAGAACCCAAACGCCGCTTTTCGTTCCAATCCATTTATTGTTCAGCCCATCAACAGTAATGCAGTTAATATATTGCTGGCGAATAGAAAAAACGCTTGTCACTCTTTGCTCGGGTCTTGTAGGATTAACAACAACATTAACACCTAAATTCGTTCCAATCCAAATTTCTCCCCTAAGGTCTACTGATATGCTGGTCGGCGGTCCATTCAAGCCATTCGATGTTGTTAGTAAACCCCAAGTTTTTGAGGTTGCACCGGTTTCATTGAAATAATAAACTCCCTGTGTGATTGAAGTTTGAGTTGAAAGTGCCGTAATCAGCCACTTTGTATCATATCTGTCTATTACAATATCATCTAAGAGAGTAGCTTTTGAGTTGAATCCATTTTCATAAAAAGTCCATTTACCGTCTGCTGAAAGTTTGCCGAGTATTTTTTCGTTTCCGGCATCACGATTCAAAATCCAAATATTTTTTTTCGAGTCTTCTGCAACTCCGGAAATCACAATGAAATTTTTATCGTTAACGATTCCGACTAAAGAATCTACATTCGATCGGCTGTATCTTACAATTAAACTATCATTTTTGATTTTGAGAATACCCCAACCCCATCCAAGCATCCAGACCGTGGTGTCTGAAGTAGCAACTGTTTTGTGATATGAGTTCGCTCCCATGATTGCATATTCACCGAACATGTAATTCTTCCAGCCAGTTTCATCTAAGCGGTAAAATCCTTGATTTACCACATCCTTCCCAGATGCTGCCCAAAGTTTTCCGTTATCGTCAACAGCAATTGAGGGGAAGAGATTTGTAGTTGGTCCAGGTTGAGCTAAAATATTTACTGACGTACCAGTAAGCAAAGGAATTCCAATGCTTGATGAAGCAAAATAATTTTTCGATGAAACTGACTTCGCTGCATCTGTTATTCGTCCACCGAAATCAGCGAACAGCAAAGTGAATAGACCTTGATTGTAAATCCAGAGTGCATATTCAGTTGCGACTATTAAACTATCTCCTTTCACAATCATATCGATCACATTTGCCGAAAATAATGATCCCGATTTACGTTCGAAAATCGAATCCTTCAAATACACTAAACCCGCAGGAGTTGCTGCATAAAGGGTATCTTTAAATCGAATAATTGAAGAAACATTTTGAGCCGGGAGTCCTTGCAGAACAGAAAAATTCCTCCACGAATCTGGTGTCAGATAATTTGACAATCCATCTTTTTGAACGGCGATACCTTTTTCTGTTGCTGCCCATAGCGTATCATCATGAAAAACGGAGTTAACTTTAAGATCTGCACCGAAGCTGCCGAGCTTATTATATGTATCGCCAAAAGTTAAACTTGTTGAATAAATGATGCTTACACCAAAATCTGTTGAAACATATACAATCGTATCTTGAATTGTGAAGTCATTGATTCTTTTTTTTGTTTTTTCGGAATTGGCTATTGCAACAATGTAGTCCCAACTTTTTGTTGAAGGATTATAAATATCTATGTTCCCAGTCGATGAGCCAAACCATACTCTGCCAAGATGATCAATTGCAATTGCTGTAACGTTTATCGATTTGAGTCCTTCTGTTGTTGTGAACTGTAGAAAATTTTTCTCCTTGTATGGGTAGTAAAACGCGCCGCCTGTTGTCCCCGCCCAAATTCCGTCGTCGGTAACGGCGATTTTATTTATACTTTTCATATTGGTAAAATTCTGCCACTTGCCGATTTGACCAACTGCATTTAAATTAAATGCGAGAAGCATGATCAATGCAAAGATTGATTTTCTGTATATCATTTTTTCCTCCAAGTTATGCATCGTATCAATGCTTCGGTACAATCCTCTCTAGTTGTTTTAGGGATTTTTTTTTCACTTAAGCAATATTTAATCTTTTTTTCATTGAATGAATATTTTCAACGGATGTTCCAAACTTACCAAAATTTTTAAAATCATTCCTCAATCCGCCGTGAAAATCTGAACCTCCAGATTCGAGCAGATAGTGAGTCGAAGCTATCTTCCTGAAGTAATCGACTTTTGAACTATCATGCGACGGATGTACGGTCTCAATTCCATCTAAACCGCTTTTGATAAGCGCTTGAATATATTTATCAGGAATATTATTCGGATGAGCAAGAAAAGAAAGACCGCGAGCTTTATTTATTAATTCAATAACGTCTTTTGGCGAGAGATGAATTTTTTTCTCGTATGCTGGACCGGAATTACCGATAAATTTTCCGAATGCTTCAAAATAATTCGAAACGATATTTTTGTTCACCATTGCCTCTGCAATATGAGTCCGAGCGATTGAACTGCCATTTGATATCTCCATAATGTCATCCATCGTAAGATTGAATCCAAGCTGACGGAGTTTTACGATCATCCTCATTGCTCGTTTAACTCTTTCTTCTCTAAAGTTTGAAAGATAATTCAGCAATGCTTCATTTTCTATATTAATGAAATAACCTAGAATGTGGAGCTCTTTGTTATAATATTCAGTGCTAACTTCTACGCCAGAAATAATTTTTACACCCAGGTCATTTCCGATTTCAATTGCTTCTTTGATAGCGCCAATTGAATCGTGGTCTGTAATACCCAAATATTCAATACCAAGACTTTTTGCCTTAGTAATTAATTCCAAAGTGGTCAATGAACCATCAGAATAAATCGTATGAGAATGTAGATCTGCAGTTATTTTCATTTATTAAGAAACGAGTTTCAACTATCCTTTCATAATTAGTTGTAATACTTCACGTACACAAGTGCAATTTAACCAACCCAAACAAATTTTCAGCTCAAATTTATTCAATCAAATGCATAAAAACAACGGAGAAGAGTAAAAAGGTCAGGACATCGTTACCAGGGGGAAGCGTTTCAAATTCTTTTACAATTTGAATTGTGGACAATAATTACCGATTTTTTACTTAATTTATGTCAACACAAAAATTGGTTTGCCATGAAAGATTTTTTGACTTTTATAACACTTCTCTCAATTTTTTCATTTGGGATTGATTACTATGCAATAATTTCGTTTGAGCGGGGATCAAAACTTGTTCCCTCGTCTTCACGTGCAGTTATATTTAAGAGCGCACTAGGTTGGGCGATTTATTCTGTCTCGCCGGTTAAATCTGCGGTGACAGTTTTACCCTTAATTGCAATATCATTAATAATTTTCTTTCAAATGAAAATTTCGCTTCTGTGGTGGCTTGGATTGTTCCTTCAATTCGGATATGGAGTTTATTTTATCGGTTACATTTATCCCAAAATGCGCAGATTTGCCAATTGGGATTTAAGAAATCCAATCGTTAAGTGGGAGACACTTTATACATCATTTGCAAAGGCGAATTCATTTCTTTTAATCTTCGGAAGTTTAGTATGCATTATTCTCTGTCTCGCATTTTTCTTGAGCTAAATCTCAAATTCGTTTCTTTGCTCTTCGAAGTAATATTTTCTAATTTTGTATTAGTTTTTTGGATTAATTTTACTCACTTTAATCCTCTAGTATTTCAACAGTGATTTTTAATTTGAACTTATAGGCAAAACGATGATAGATTACCCGAAACATTTATACATGATTGTTTATCCGATAAATGCACTTGTTGCTTCCCAACTTGGACCTGAGGATTTTGGAATGCACTATGCCGTTGGCAGTACGAAGCACTACAGCGGAAAAGTAATTTTTGTTGAAGTCGATATCAATTTTCGTGACCCATATTTTGAGATTGATTATTTTTTAGAGCAGACGGTTCCTGATCCCGTCACGAAGCGTCCGAAAAGAACTAAGTTCATCAAGTCATATGATGTAATCGCAAATATTCCTTTGAACGTATTAAAAAATCTTTACCTCGTTAAAGCTAATGGAGTTGTGCTCCAATTAGAGAAAAAAGAATACACGGCAATTAACGAACCGGGATTGATTAGAATTTATCAGGAGATAGCGCCGCTTGAGACGCTCGTCGGCTCCACAAAAGACCAGCGGGAATTTGGAAAATTTATCACGACGGATACCAAATCAAAAGGAGCTCCGAAAATTTTATTCACTCAAATAGATTTTAATGTCGATAAATTTTTTGAGGAGAATAGAGGGAAAGGAATTATCACCTGCCAAATTCCAAACGTTAATCCGTACCGCGTGAAAGAATGTATCGAAGAGTTAAAACGGTATCCCGAAAAACTAACAAAGACGATAAGTCTTGGTTCGGTTATGAAAGAAATCTCTTTCTCGCTTTTAAAACATGGCTTCTGGTTCGTTGAGAAGGATGAAAAGGTTTTCTATCCTATGCCCTCTCTAGAGGAATTAGAGACAAAATATTTCTACTGGTGGAAATACTCTGCAAGTTAGATTTGAAAAAAAACATTGATAAAAAATTTGAATATCGGAGGATATATATATGGCAATTAAAGTTGCAATTAATGGTTTCGGAAGAATAGGCAGATTGGTCTTTCGAAGATGTCTTGAAGTCGGTGGATTTGACTTCGTAGCAATTAACGATTTAACAAGTCCAAAAACACTTGCTCATCTATTGAAATATGACTCGGTACATGGAAGATTCAATGGCACGGTCGACGTAGACGGGAATGATCTTATTGTCAATGGCGATAGATTAAAAGTCTATGCAGAAAAAGATCCCGCGAAACTTCCATGGGCAGAATTAGGCGTTGAGGTTGTTGTGGAGTCGACAGGTGTTTTCAGAAAGCCTGAACAGTTGAAAACGCACCTGAACAACGGAGCGAAAAAAGTCATTCTAACTGTTCCAGCAGATGAAAAAGAATCCAAAATGGATGCAACCATCGTGCTGGGAGTTAATGACGATATACTAAAACCAGAAATGAAATTGATTTCCAATGCATCGTGTACAACGAACTGTTTAGCTCCAATGGTAAAAGTTCTTCACGATAACTTTAAGGTGAAATATGGCTTAATGACAACGATTCACTCGTACACCAACGATCAAAATCTTCTTGATCTTCCTCACAAGGATTTGAGACGTTCACGAGCCGCAGCAATGTCAATTATTCCCTCAACAACCGGTGCTGCAAAGACTATTGGCAAAATA
>CAZNDS010000073.1:0-12849 GCA_964571865.1 uncultured Ignavibacteriaceae bacterium
AAACTTACACATTTTGATTAAGATATTTCTCTGTAACAGATTGCATAGTAATAAGCTGCTAAAACTCACTCATTTTCTAATGACAATTCTGGGTTAATATGTTAAGACGTGGGCTTGATTGGCTCAATAAATATCTTAAGTAAATTAGCTAACAGATTGTTTTTCAGTTAAAACCGACTTAATTACTCGTTAAGTCGGGAATTTTGAAAAAAACATATTACCCATCTGAGATGAAACTATATCTTGGATGAGAACGTTATAAAATCTAATTTTGCAACCGATAATAGTAATCAATAACAAACTATGGAGGAACTTTGAAATATTTGGATAGGCTCATTATTACTGTGATCCTAGTATCCCTTCTTGGCTTCAGTTATGTTGTGACTGATACAGAAGGAATAGTTGGCGGCACTAGTAAAATTGAAGACGAACTGAGTAATAGTCCGATTGTTCAAACCATTCCGGTTATTACATATAAACCAATTCCAGATATGCTGGCATCCTGGTATGGGCCTGGATTCCACGGAAGAATGACGGCTAATGGTGAGATCTATGATCAATTTGATCTTACAGCCGCTCATAAAACTATGAAATTTGGAACGCTTTTAAGAATTACAAATAAATCGAACGGTAAATCAGTAATTGTGAGAATAAATGATCGCGGACCGTATGTTGGTGATCGTGAAATCGATCTTTCGTATGGAGCTGCTAAATCTCTTGGAATATTGAAACCTGGTGTGAAAAATCTTGCTGTTGAGATGGTAAAGGTTAGCGATTCTATTGAAATTCTTAACTCCAAAGTCCCAATGTGATTTTGGATATCTCATTTTCCATAAGGAAATCCGCTTTCGAGCGGATTTTTTATTTTAAAATACCTGCAACGATTCTTAACCTAAGCCTTTGCCTTAACCTAATAAAACTCATATCTTTTCTTTCCTATCACCGCTCATTTCTTTATTTTTATTATTCGAATGGAAACTTTTCAGCTCATATCTAACCTTAAGCCAACTGGCGATCAACCAGAAGCAATTAAAGAATTAATTTCAGGTCTGCAGAGCGGGGAAAAGCACCAAACACTACTCGGTGTAACTGGAAGCGGAAAAACATTTACAGTTTCGAATGTTATCGCCAACTTGAACAGACCCACTTTGGTATTGTCTCACAACAAAACCCTGGCGGCGCAGCTTTATGGCGAGTTCAAGTCTTTCTTTCCGCAAAATGCTGTCGAGTTCTTTATAAGCTATTATGATTATTATCAGCCGGAAGCATATGTCATATCAACGGATACCTATATCGAAAAGGACTTTTCCATAAACGATGAAATCGACAGGCTCAGATTAAAAGCAACTACATCACTTATCGAGGGAAGGCGGGATGTTATTGTTGTTGCTTCAGTCAGTGCAATTTATGGGATTGGCGCACCTCAGGAATATGCGAATCAGGTCTTGATTGTTAAGAAGGGAATGCGGATTTCCAGAAGAGATCTGCTAAATCGATTGGTTGATATCTACTACAGCAGAAACGATATTGAGTTCTCGCGAGGTAAATTTCGGATAAGAGGAGAGACGATAGATATAATTCCTGCATTTCTTGATGATCAAGCCGTTAGGTTGGAATTTTGGGGAGATGAAATCGAATCAATAAAACTGATTGATCCATTATCGGGAGATACTCTCGAAAAAATTGATTCGTATGTTATATATCCGGCAAAATATTTTGTTACGACCAAAGATCAAATCCGAAAAGGAATAAAGACCATTGAAAAGGAGTTGTTTCAGCGGCTGGAAGAACTTCGGAATCAAAATAAGCTTCTTGAAGCACAGCGGCTTGAACAAAGAACTCGCTTTGACCTGGAAATGATTAAGGAAGTCGGTTACTGTTCCGGAATTGAAAATTACTCACGTCACATGGACGGACGAGAGCCTTGTTCACGTCCATATACACTGTTCGATTACTTTCCGAATGACTTTCTGCTTGTAGTCGATGAATCGCATGTTTCTATTCCGCAGCTTCGCGGGATGTACAATGGCGATCGTGCCCGTAAAGAAACCCTGGTCGAGCATGGATTCCGGCTTCCATCTACACTTGATAATCGTCCGATGAAATTTGAAGAATTTGAATCAAAAATAAATCAAGTAATTTATGTGAGTGCTACACCCGGTGATTATGAACTTGAAAAATCCAAGGGAGTTTTTGTTGAACAAGTTATTCGCCCGACTGGCTTGCTCGATCCCAAGATTTATGTCCGCCCTGTTCGTAATCAGATCGATGATCTTCTGCACGAAGTCCGACTTAAGGCAGAAAAAAAGGAAAGGGTTCTCGTGACCACTCTCACTAAAAAAATGGCAGAGGATTTGACCGACTATTTTGACAAGCTGAAAGTGAAAGTTCGTTACATCCATTCTGATATTGATTCACTGGAACGAGTTGAAATACTGCGTGACCTCAGACTCGGTGATTTTGATGTTCTTGTCGGTGTGAATTTACTGCGAGAAGGGCTCGATCTGCCGGAAGTCTCGCTTGTAGCAATCATTGATGCCGATAAAGAAGGATTTTTGAGAAGTGAAAAATCTTTACTTCAGACAGCAGGGCGTACCGCACGAAACGTAAACGGAAAAGTGATCATGTATGCAGATAAAATTACCGATTCGATGAAAAGAGTTATTGAAGAAACCGAGAGACGCAGGAAAAAACAGATTGAATACAATGATCAGCACGGAATCACGCCTGCAACGATCTATAAAACTACTGAAGAGATTCTTTTAGCAACGGCAGTCGCAGATGTAAGAAAAGGAAGAGACGATTATGGAAAGGGCAAGAGCAAGCATATGATTTCATTTCAGCCAATAGTAAAGCATTTGACCAAAGAACAAAAAAAGGATTTGATAGAACAGTTGACAGTTGAGATGCATGATGCAGCGAAAGACTATGAGTTTGAGAGAGCAGCAGCCATCCGTGACGAGATTCAGAGATTAAAAGGATTGAAGAATTAAAAGTTAAAAGATTAAAAATTGAAAGATTAAAAGATTGAAGATTGAAAGATTGCAAGATAGAAAGCAGATTATTGGCATCGATATTGGCGGGACGAATATCAAATTTGGAATTGTTTCCTCTACCGGAAAAATTTCGAATGAATTTTCACTGCCCACTTTTTCCGAAATAAATCCTAAAAAAGTTCTTGAGCAGATTAGTTTAGGAATAAATCGAATTCTTAAAGATAAATCTCTAATGCAATTCGAAGGAATCGGAATTGGAATTCCAGGAAAAGTTGATGCTAAAAAAGGGACTGTAACATCGGCACCTAATTTTGCAGAATGGGATAGGGTGAATGTTAAACAATTGCTTTCGAGAAAGTTCAAAACCAGAATTGAACTTGATAACGATGCTAATTGTGCTGCGCTCGGTGAATTGCATTTTGGAATAGGAAAAAAAATTAAATCTTTTGTAATGATCACTCTCGGTACAGGAGTCGGCGGTGGAATCGTGGTAAACGGTAAACTGATCCGCGGTGAATCCGGCGGTGCTGGAGAGATAGGGCATATCTCAATCGATTATCAAGGTCCTTTGTGCAAATGCGGACAGCGCGGATGCATCGAAGCATATGCAGGAAATAATTATATAAAACAAAGAACTGTGCAGAAACTTCACGAATATTCTGAATCGATAATTATTGATCTCGTTCAGAACGATTTAAATAAAATTGAACCAAAAATAATCTTTGAAGCGTCAGTTAATGGGGATGAACTTGCGAATAAGATTTTGTCTGATACAGGAAAATATATTGGAATCGGTTTGGCATCTGTAATAAATATTCTTGATATAAAAACTTTCATAATTGGGGGCGGAATTTCTGCTGCTGGTTCTGTTTTAATTGATTCAATTGAGAATTCAATCAAAGAGCATGGAATCAAGGAGATAGTTAAAGACGTAAAAGTTTATCCCGCTAAGCTAAAAAACAAAGCGGGTATATTGGGCGCTGCTTCGCTCTTACTGACATGATGCGAAAAAATTAAGAGTTCTTCGAACTAAAAAACCCAACTTCTCTGAAAGTCAAAAAACCCGACTTTATAAGCTGCAGCTGAATTAAAAAAGACGGGTTTTTGAAACAGTCTAAGGGCAGAAAAGATTCTATCTTTTCAAAATTCTATAACTTAGTTAAAAGATAGAATCTTTAAGAAATGATTGTTTGCAGAAAAACCCAACTTCACTGAAAGACAAAAAATCCCGACTTTTTAAGTTGCAATTGAATTAGAAAAGTCGGGTTTTTACTATATCTATTCTCGAAATCGAGAAAGTTTTTTTGAAATTTGTAATGAAACAAAAACCAACTCAAACAAAATTTCTTTAATGAACGAAATATTGAGTGTGGAAATTTGGAGCTTCACTCTTTTCTAATTTTCTTCTTTATTAAGAATGAAAAAATCGTGAACTTTGAATAAGTCTTGAAGTAAAAACATCTGTTGAAAAATCGCTTATCAAATAAAATTTCTTTTCGAAAAATCATTTTGTCGCTTATTCTTTGCTTAAGCATCTGTTTTGATTTGGGCTTCGCACAAGATACAACCGGGGTAATTCCGAGTGATACATTAGTTACTTCAGACACCTTAAAACGCAAATCTCAAATCGATGAAATCATTTATTACAATGCAGCAGATTCAATCATCTACGCTATTGGTAAAAAGAAAATGAACATCTTTGGAAAAGCGAACATCCGTTACAAAGAAATGGATTTGAAGTCTGGCGAAATTGATATCAATTGGGAATCGAATATTCTTACATCGAAAGGGATTGCGTTTAGTGATACATCAGACACAACTAAAAAGATTTTTTCCGAGAATCCAATCCTTAAGGATGGCGGCGAAGAATATAAAGGGACAGTAATCAAATATAATTTCAAGACTCAGCAGGGAAGCATTTCATTAGCTGAAACTGAAACAGATGGGCAAAAATATTACGGACAAAGAATAAAAAAAATCGACAAAGAAACTTATTTCATTCAAGATGGAATTTATACGACTTGTACCGCAGAAGAACCCCACTATTATTTTTACAGTCCCGAAATGAAAGTCGTGCTGAAAGAACAGATCATCGCTAAGTGGATTTGGCTGCATTTTGCAGATGTTCCATTTCCGATTCCTCTTCCGTTTGGAGTCTTTCCAAATCAGAGCGGACGGAGAAGCGGTATTATTGCACCGGCTTACGGCGAACGATTCGGTTACGGAAAATATTTTTCGCATTTCGGATACTTCTGGGCAATCTCGGATTATATGGATGTTAATTTTCTTGGAGATTTTTATACGAAAGGTGGATATGCTCTAACTTCAAGATTTAGATATGTAAAACGGTATGACTTCAACGGTTCAATTGATGTCGGATATACAAATTTTAAAAGCGGTGAACCAAGCGATAGAGATTTTTCACGTCAGCAGGATTACAGGATTGGAATTCAGCATCACCACGAGCTTACACCGACATCACGAATCGATGCGAATTTGAGTTTTGTTTCCTCGAACTTTATTCGAAATACAAGCACTTCGATAAACGAATTGTTGAACGATCAAATCATTTCGAACGCTTCTTATTATAAAACGTGGGAAGAATCCGGTGCGAGTGTTTCGTTGAGTTACAATCGGGTTCAAAATCTTTCAAATGGAAACATTAATGAAACTCTTCCAAGCTTAAACTTTTCGATACCTCCAATTTATCCTTTTAAAAGAAATATTTCTTCCAGGAGCAAGTCGGGTGAAAGTCTTGAAGAAAAATGGTACGAGCTGCTTGGAGTAAATTATTCATCGCAGTTATTAAATCGAAGAGATAAAAGTAATGGTCAGCTTTCAATTCGCGGCGGGATCAATCATAATGCTTCATTGTTCATCTCACCAAAATTTGGACATCTCAATATAACACCCCGTTTCAGTTACACAGAAAAATGGTACACGAAAAAGATCGAACGTTTTTCTATGTTAAACTATAAAGGTGAAGATTCAATCGTTACAAAAGATGTGAAAGATTTAAATGCAGTTAGAACGTTCAATATGGGTGTGGGTGTAAATACAAAATTTTATGGCATGTTCCGTCCGAATGTTTTTGGAATTACTGCAATCCGTCACACTTTGACTCCATCGATATCATATAATTTCCAACCAGATTTTTCCGATCCCAAATGGGGATACTTTGGCAGCTATGTTAATTCGAAGGGACAGAGAATTAAATACAGTTTTCATGAAAGGGAAGTCTATGGCGGTGCGGGAATGGGCGAGCAGCAAAATATTTCTTTCAATATTGGGAACAATTTTGAAATGAAAACTTCTGCAGACCCAATAGACACAACTGCTGAACAAAAAAAATATCAGCTTCTTAATATCAATGGAGGGATTTCTTATAACTTTGCTGCGGATAGTCTTAAATTCTCAGAGATACGTCTTGGATTTTACACAAACGTTGGAAGCTTTTTAAGTTTTGGAGGTTCTTCATCATTTGATCTTTACAAGTTTGATGAGAATATAAAAACTCGTGTTAATAAATTTTTGATTAATGAAGGGCAGGGATTAGCACGGCTCACTAATTTTTCGATTAATCTCAGTTTCAATATTTCGGGTGAACAGCTGAAAGGGAAGGAAGAGATTGAAAAAATTGATACAACTTCTTCAACTGGAATTCAGCGTACATTGTACGAACAAGTTATGGCCGAACGTGATCCGGATTTTTCGATTCCGTGGAATCTTTCATTGAATTATAATTATACTCTCAATAAGTACAATCCCTTGGATGTTAATAAATTTTCAAACTTGAGTTTGCTTTTGAGTTTCAATTTAGCCAGCCAGTGGAAATTTTACATTTCAGGCAGCTACGATGTTTTTGAGAAACGTGTCTCTGCACCCGTCGTTAGAATCTCTCGCGATCTTCATTGCTGGAACATGAATTTCGAATGGTATCCGATTGGAAGTTACCGCGGATTTAGATTTGAGCTGCGCGTTAAAGCGCCTCAGCTTCAGGATTTGAAAGTCACAAAACAAGGCGGAGTCTTTAGCAGGTGAGAAAAATTCTATTTTAATTCAATTTAATATTTGTAATGGACTCAAAAAGTAATATAGTAATCTATAAGACTACTGATGGAAAAGTTAAACTTGATGTTAAACTTGAAGAAGAAACAGTATGGCTGAATCAATCCCAGTTAGTTGAATTATTTGAGAGAGACCAATCAGTCATTTCTCGTCATATCAATAACATTTTTAAGGAGGGAGAACTAGACAAAAAAAGCAATATGCATTTTATGCATATTGCAAAATCTGATAAGCCAGTTGCATTTTTTAGTTTAGATGTAGTAATTTCAGTGGGGTATCGTGTAAAATCACAGCGGGGAACACAATTCAGAATTTGGGCAAATAGAATACTAAAAGATTATTTATTAAAAGGATACGTTCTATATGAAAAACGTTTGAAAGGGCAGACTGAACGGATTAAAGAGCTTGAACAGACTCTTGGTATTATCAGTAAAGTAATTGAAAGTCATCATCTGGAAAAAGATGAGTTTGCCGGAATTTTAAATGTCATTTCAAATTATACTCTTGCTTTAAAAATACTTGATCAATATGATAGACAAGAACTAATTGTCGAAAAAACAACTAGAAGGGGAAAATTTAAACTCACATATGAGAGCGCTATAAATGTTATTAACAGTTTAAGAGAAAAATTTGGAGACTCTGGACTATTTGGGAAGGAAAAAGATAAATCCTTCAGAGGAACGCTTGGTGCAATATATCAAACATTTGGTGGAAAGGATCTCTATCCAAGCTTGGAGGAAAAATCTGCCAATCTATTATACCTCACGATTAAAAATCATTCCTTCATTGATGGGAATAAAAGGATTGCAGCAGCACTTTTTTTGTGGTTTTTGGATAGAAATAAATTGCTGTATAATAAAAAAGGGCAAAAACGGTTAGCCGATAACGCTCTTGTCGCGCTGTGCTTAATGATTGCAGAGAGCAAGCCAAAAGAGAAAGCTATAATGATTAAGGTTATTGTTAATCTCATTAATAAAAACAATTGAGGAATTAAAAGCGGTTGAGAAAATTTCTAATAGATGGAAATAATCTGATCAACTTTCATCCAAAACTGAAATCGGATTTCAGCAAGGATAAAATCCTTGCCCGCGAAAATTTAGTTCAGCTTGTGATTGACTTCATGCTCAACTCAAAGAACGAAGCGACTATCTTCTTTGATGGTTTCCCGACTGCTGAAGCTAGTCAAGAGACAAAACATTCTTTTATCAAAGCCGGCAGCAATGTTTTCATAAAATATTCCCGCAGCTCTTCTGCCGATTCCATTCTAAAAAAGACAATCGATAACGAAAAGAATAAACGTATTCTGGTAATTGTATCTTCCGACCATGAAGTTACAAATTATGGAAGAATCAATAGTTGTCACACTAAGAGTTCGGAGGATTTTGCTAAGATGTTAAATAAAACTCGTAAGGCTGAAAATCCTAAATTCAATCCGACTCTATCAAGCAACGAGATGGAGTACTGGTTAAAAGTGTTTAAGAAAGGATAATTGATGTGGGGGCGGTCCGGAAGTTTAAAATTGGCTGTTCCAAATGATGCCATCTTTCCAAGAACTATTTATCGAAGTTAAAAGATGGCCTCATTGGTGAATGATTTAGATTATTGGCTAAGTGTTTTTAAGAAGAAATAGTAGATCAAAAATTTCATCTTTTCTCACTGTCAGACTTAGAGATTTATAAAAACTCCTGCAGTAATTACATAGAAATTGCTGTCAATTTCTTTCCCGGGTAATTTGTCAAATCCATAATCAATAAAGACATAACGAATATCAGCTGCAAGAGTGATTATTCCGAGCGGCAATTCCCCGCCTGCACCAAAATGCCATCCAAAATCTTGTCTTGTTGCATCTTTGAGTCCGTATGCGTTCCATTGACTGGAGTAATCAATTTCAGAATTATACCAACCTGCACCAATCGTACCGTACACAATCGGTAAAAGATAGATCATCGCTGATGCCATAATCGGATAACTGGTAACCACATATGCATTATCTTCATACGATTCCGAACGGAAATTTACTGAAGCTTCCAAACCAATTCCGCTGGAAAGTCTCAAACGGATAGCTCCGCCATACATCATTGTGCCTTCGTCAGCACCCTTCGACTTATAGTAACCTAACTGTGGACCGAACGAAAATCCTTGCCCAAAAGACTCCGAAAGTAAAATGATTGAAAGGACAAAAATTGTAATTATTTTTTTCATTATGTAACCTCCCTTTGTTAATTGTTGATAGAATATAGAAAAATCACAATCTTAATGCTAATCCTAACCATTCATCTTCTGACATTTTTTCTGAAAGTTTGAATCCTTTGGAAGAATACAGTTTTATAACATCATCAAAATCGGATTCAACAATGCCGGAAAGAATGACAATCCCGGTATTCTTTAAGCGATCTTTAATTTCTGAGGCGATTTCCAACAAAATATGTCTATTGATATTTGCTAATATAAGATCAAAGTTACTTTTACTTACATCCGTTATTTGGCCAAGAACAAACTCGCATTTATGAGAAACATCGTTCTTTTGAAAATTTTCAATGACGTTTTCTATGCAGACTTCATCATTCTCTACTGCGAGAACTTTTTCTGCGCCCAATTTTGCTGATGCAATCGCTAAAATACCTGTTCCAGTTCCGACATCAAGAACTTTTATACCAGATGAAATGTTCTTTTCAATCAGCTTCATCATTAATCGAGTCGACTGATGGTAACCTGTTCCGAATGACATTTTTGGATCAATAGTTAAAACTATTTCACTTTCCTTTGGGAAATAATTTTTAAATGAAGGTTTAATTACAAAGTTTTCACTGACTTTAATAGGTTCAATAGTTTTTTCCCATTCCTCATTCCAATTTTGATTCTGTAAAGTATCAATTGTGAAAGTATAATCCTCAATCAAAAGTTCATGCTTCATTCTATCAAAGAAAAGTTTAAACTGTTGCTCCTTGGCGTTATCAAATTCTTTGAAATATGAAGTGAATCCTTTTTCTGTTTCCTCCAAACCTTCAGCTTGAAGCAGTTCAAAAATTCCAGTAATCAATTCGCCATTCATAGGTCTAGTTGAAATCTTTACAGCAGTGTAAATTCGATTTATCATTAGGAAGAAAATTTCAGTGAATAAATAAGTTGTAAAAGCACTCTGCCAACCTCTCCAAGAGTTTTTGGGCTAATGTTTTCAATCGTGTCATTATGAGTGTGCCAATAATTACGATCGGGATCAGGATTATCAGCTCCAACTAAGTCAGCATCAATGATATTAATGACTTTTATACCGACTTCTCCGAGAGGAATATGATCGTCATAGATTGGCGAGCAGATTTGATTGGAGAATGTGGAAACTCCTATCTGGAATGCAATCTTCCAAACAAGATCAACTATATCCGGTGCAAACCTCATCGAATTTGGTTCGCGCTTGAATACTGCTTTTTTATCTCCGACCAAATCCAATAAAATTCCAAAGGCCGGTTTAAAGTAAGGTGGTCTATTTTGTGCAAAGTATTTTGAACCGATCGAATAATTCATCAAATCTCCTTCAGTTCCATAATCTTCGGCATCAAAGAGAATTATGTCGATTCCATAATCAACTTTTTTGTTTCTCAATATTTTAGCTAATTCTAAAAGAACTGCAACACCGCTGGCACCGTCATTAGCTCCGAGAATTGGCAGATTTTGTTTTTTCTCATTTTTATCTTTATCCGCGCGTGGTCGTGTGTCCCAGTGTGCACAGAAAAAAATTCGATTCGGATTTGAAGGATTGAATGATGCAATTATATTTCCAAGTTCAAGTCTTTCATTATCATAACCGGGATAAGAAAATCTCTGAATGAATGTTGTGTCTGCGAATTTTGAAAGTTCGTCATGCAGATATATCATTGTTTGACGATGACCAAACGAATTTGGATTTCTTGGTCCAAAATCGATCTGCTTCTTTATATAATTATAAGCATTCAACGAATCGAACTCTGGTATCAGGGCATTTGAAATTATTGAGTAAGTAGCAGTTGCTCTTTTTTCGGGTTCTGGTTTACTATCGCAGCCAAAGACATAGAACACTATGATCAGTAAAAGCAGAGGGGAAAAAATTTTCTTATGCATAATGAAGTATATTTTTTGAAACGCTTTGTTGTAAATGTCAGTCTAACTTTAAAGTATTAAAAATAAACAGAAAGTCCAAAACGAACACCTGTTGGATTCAAATCAAAAAATTTATTCTTTTCCTTTATCTCTGTAACATGAACTACCGGCGGTGAAAAGCTTTCATTAACTATCTCTGCATTTACTGTTTGAAAAGTATACCTTGCAATAACTCCATATTCTGCATGCAGACTGATATTATCTTTCACAAACCATTCAATTCCAACAACACCGGATGCACCAAAACTTGCTTCATGCCGAGAGTGTTCAATCTTAGATTTTAATAGATTGTTCGTTTTAGCAGATTGTAAATTTTCGGATTCGTAACTATTCCAGCCGTAACCAATTAATGGTCCATATCCATAAAAAATTAAAATATCATATTTTGTTTGCCAGTAAGTTAAATAAAGTCCAATAAGATCAACTTTAAAATTAGTACCATTATCTTTATTGTTAAAATAGGTTGAGTCATCACTCATGAATCGAGATTCCTGTTTATCCCTGTCGCTTCTATTTGAGTTAAAATTAATTCCCAATCTCAAAGCTTTGTTTTGTGTAAAGTGCCGTTTACCGGAAATAGCTAATCCTTGAAACGAGGTTAAACTTAAATTAGCTCCAATTTGAAATTGTAATGACCATAAATCCGCGATGCCAGTACTTTTTTCTGTGCAGCTCTCTTCATGTTCGTGTTGACCAAAAGCAGAAGGGAGAT
This sequence comes from uncultured Ignavibacteriaceae bacterium, assembly GCA_964571865.1. Taxonomy (GTDB): domain Bacteria; phylum Bacteroidota; class Ignavibacteria; order Ch128b; family Ch128b; genus JAHJVF01. The sequence continues at coordinate 11,911 of CAZNDS010000073.1, forward strand.
AAAATCCGCTTAAAAAAATAAAAAACCATACAGTGAATGATACCGCTTTATTTGCTCCCATGATTTCAACTCCATTCTTTTATTGAAGAAATTTTGATTTGACTAAATATGAATACTTCAAAATTGTAATCCACAGCACAATTTAGATAAGTTTTGATCAATTTTCATCTCATTTGAATTACAAAAGCAGTACTAGACTTCAATTAATTCACATAGCGTAACATTTGGAGATGTTATTCGTCTAAAACAAAAAAGTCAGAGGAGATAAAATGAAGATATTTTTTAATAAATCAGTTCAAAGTGTAGCGCGTGCCTCAATTATTTTGACAGCTTTATTCACCTATACAAATTTGATGGGATGTGTCCACATCAGTTTCAATCATCACCCCGATGATCCCAAAATGGAAGTGATAAAAGAAAAAAATCTTCCGACTCAAGAAGGGAAAAATCTGTACCTGTCAACGGCAGCAGGTGACGTTAGAATTAGTTCGTGGGATAAAAATGAAGTCCAGGTGAAGATCTACGGAAATGAAAGAGCAAAAGACAAAATGAACTTCACTGTGGAGGAAACTAGCGATGGAATTAAAGTCGAAGGAAAAAGCTCGACTTCAAGTTGGTTTTCATTTTGGAAAAGCACAAGAGTAAGATATGAAATAATCATTCCAAAAAAGTACAACAGCAAAGCCTCAACATCCGGCGGTGATCTTTCATTAGATGATATAGAAGGTGTTGTTAAATTCAGCACATCTGGCGGAGATATCAGAATTCAAAAGGTCAAAGGAAAAGTAGATGCCTCAACCTCCGGTGGAGATATTCGATTAATGTATATCGCAGGTCCAATCAAATGCAGCACATCCGGCGGTGATATTTCTGTGAAAGAATCTAACGGTGATGTTTCAACTTCAACATCTGGTGGTGATATTTCACTGCAATGTTCGA
>CAZNDS010000074.1:0-12709 GCA_964571865.1 uncultured Ignavibacteriaceae bacterium
ATAGTAATAAACTGCTAAAACTCACTCATTTTCTAATGACAAATCTGGGTTTAATGGACGATCATTGAAAATTGCCGCTTTCGGGGGGAGCGCAGGTACAGACAGAGACGGAATAACTGCCGAGGTTGTATCGGTTAATGATTTTGATGAATTGGATTCAATCGGCAGCACGGTAAAAGATAAAATTGTTTTCTTTAACCGTCCTTTGGATCTCGGTGAGATTAACACATTTTCCGGATATGGAAGTGCGGTAAATTAAAGAACTCAAGGAGCAATTGAAGGCGCAAAATATGGTGCAGCCGCAGTCATAGTCCGTTCGGTTACGACCAAGCATGACAATGTCCCGCACGTTGGTGTAATGTATTATGTGGATTCGCTTCCGAAGATTCCCTCCGTTGCAATTTGCTATCAAGATGCAGATTTTTTATTTGAAGCGGTCAGAAAAGAGCCCTCGTTAAAAATCAATTTGAAGCTTTCATGTAAAACTCTTCCCGATGTACAATCTTACAATGTTATCGGCGAACTGATCGGATCGGAAAAAGCGAATGAGATTGTAGTCGTTGGCGGGCATTTCGATTCGTGGGATATGGGATGCGGTGCACATGATGATGGCGCAGGCTGTATCCAAGCGATGGAAGTGCTCGATCTTTTCAAACGGTTAAACATAAAACCGAAACGTACTATTCGCTGTGTGTTTTTTGTCAATGAAGAGAATGGAGTCCGGGGTGCGATTGAATACGGAAATTATGCAGATACCGTAAAAGAAATTCATTATGCTGCAATCGAATCGGATAGAGGGGCATTCACGCCAAGAGGATTCTATGTTGATGCCGACTCCATCATAATAAAAAAAATTAATGAATGGCTCCCCTATCTTCAAAAAGCTCGGATCGAGTGGGTGAGAAAGGGAGGAAGCGGAGTGGATATCTCCTTTATAAAAAATATCAAAGCAAAAATTGGTTACGTACCAGATGATCAGCGTTATATGGACGTACATCATTCAGCTAACGACACATTTGAATCGGTACATCCAAGAGAATTTGAATTGGGCTCTGCTGCAATGGCGATACTTACATTTCTATTGAGCGAAGAGGGGATTGATTAATGGAAGATGGGATATAGAAAATGGAAAATGGTTGATGGAAGATGGCAACAGGAAATGGATGATAGGGAACGGGCAATGGAAGATGGAGAATGGAAAATGGATGATGGGAACGGGAAATGAGAAATGGATAATGGAACACGGGTGATGGCGGAATCTATATTGATTTTAAGAATGTTCAATAATCCTGATGCTCTGTTCGAGTAATGATTTCATCCTGCAGAGCTTCGCTTAAATCGCAGAAATAGTCGCTGTAGCCAGCCACTCGCACAATTAAGCTTCGATGCATTTCAGGATTTTCTTTTGCTTCGAGAAGAGTTGCTTTGTCAACGACATTGAATTGTATATGATGTCCATTAAGCTTGAAATATGTTCTTATTAGCGAAACGAACTTGTTTAATCCTTCTTCATTCTCAAGAAGCTGCGGGGTTAATTTTTGGTTGAGTAAAGTTCCGCCCGTTCGGACGTGATCCATTTTTGAAACAGATTTCAATACCGCTGTGGGTCCTTGTCTATCTGCACCTTGGACAGGCGAGACACCTTCCGAAAGAGGTCGATTCGCAAATCTTCCGTCGGGTGTAGCTCCTATTACCGAGCCGAAATAAACATGAACTGTAGTGGGAAGAAGATTAATGTGATACGTTCCTCCTCTGAAATTTTTTCTTCCGTCGATGTCGGCGAAGTAAGTTTCAAAAACACGTTTCATAATATCATCTGCATAATCATTATCGTTTCCATATCGCGGAGTTTTGTTAAGCAGCAGTTGTCTTGTTCGTTCATTCCCTTGAAAATTTTCCTCAAGAATTTTCATGAGAGATTTCATTGATATGTTATTCTGTTCAAAGACATGATATTTTATCGCACTTAATGAATCGGTTATTGTTCCGAGTCCAACTCCTTGAATGTAAGAGGTATTATAACGCGCACCGCCATTATGATAATCTTTCCCGGTTGCGATACAATCGTCTATCATCAGCGAAAGGAATGGAGCCGGCATCTTTTCTGCATAGAGCCGCTCAATTACTTTATTTCCATTGATCTTGATATCTATGAAATGATTTAATTGTTTTTCAAATGCGGAATATAGTTCGTCGAATGATTTAAAATTTTCAGTCTTGCCAGTTTTTATTCCAATCTGCTTCCCGGTTTTTGGGTCGATTCCATCGTTCAGCGCGACTTCAAGAACTTTAGGCAGATTAAAATATCCGGTGAGATTGTAATTCTCTTTTCCAAAAGCGCCGACCTCCACACAACCGCTTGAGCCGCCACAGTGTGCATCGATCAAAGTTTTTCCCTGTCGTACTAATTCTTCAACGATCAAATCAGAATTAAAAACTGATGGCTGCCCGAATCCAGTTTTTATTATTTCACCGGCACGCTTCACAAATTCATTTGAATTTTTTCTGCTTACCTGAATCGAAGAACTCGGCTGAATCAATCTCATTTCTTCAGTTACATCGAGAATCAAAAATGTGACTTCATTCACTCCGTCGGAACCGTCTTCTAAATGACCTCCAAGATTTATTTGTGCAAAATCCGTGTAGGTTCCACTCTCTTCTGCGGTTACTCCGACTTTCGGAGGTGCGGGTTGATTATTAAACTTGATCCAAAAACATTGTAATAGCTCTTCTGCTTTTTCCTTCGTTAGAATTCCATCCTCAATGTCTTTTTTATAGAACGGTAAAAGATGATGATCGAGATGACCTGGACTGAATGCATCCCAGGTGTTTAATTCAGTCGTAACTCCCAGATGAACAAACCAATAATATTGAAGCGCTTCCCAAAAATTTTGCGGCGGATTGGCTGGAACATGCTTACACACTTCTGCAATTTTTTCAAGCTCAGATTTTCTTTGGCGGCTGTTTTCTTGCTTAGCCAAATTCAGAGCCTGTTCTGAGTGACGTAAAGCAAATGTTATCAATGCCTCGCAGCAAATTAGCATTGCTTTTAATTCCTGTTCTTTATTTAATGCTTCGGGATCGTTTTTAACGTCCAGCTTTTCTAGACTGCTTTGTATATCTTTTTTGAAATCGTTAAATCCTTTTTTGTAAATCTTGTCGTCCAAAACTGTATGTCCCGGGGCACGCTGTTCCATAAACTCAGTAAAAATTCCAGCTTCGTATGAAGACTTCCATTCATCCGTCATCTTGCTAAAAATAAAATCACGCATCGATTTGCCATGCCAAAATGGAATTATTTTTTCTTTATAAACTTTCTTTGAATCCTCACAAACAGTAAAAGGAATTTTATTTCGATCGTTTAATATTTCTAAATCCTGAAGTGAATGGCAGCAGAGTTCAGGATAAGTTGGAGTTGCTTTCGGCTCAGGTCCTTTTTCTCCAACTATCAATTCTCCATTTCCGATGAAAACAGTTTTGTTTTCCATCAAATGTTTGAACACAAGAGCACGTTTAACCGGTTCGGATACTTTTTTAAAATTATTTTTATAAGCTTCGGTTACTAATTCTGCTCTCTCGGTGGAGATGAACGGTTTTGCAGTTAAACTTTGCTGGCGAAGCTTTTTCACTCGGTCTGTTATCATTTCATCCTCCGACTGTTACATTTAATCCATTCTTCCGGAAAATACTTTCGACGCGATCAATTTCTTCTTGACGCAATTCTTTCATATTCTTGAAACTGTAATTTAAACTTAATCGTTTGTATTTTTCGACCGCTGATTGATGATAAGGCAGAATGTCGATTCCATTTAAATTCGGAAGTGTCAACACGAATCGGCTCATTTCTTCAATGCTTTTTTCATCATCATTGAATGAAGGAATTAGTGGAATTCGAATAGTTATTTTTCGTCCCATGTCTAATTGCTTATGAAGGTTTTCGAGAATAATTTTATTTGAAACACCTGTAAAACTTTTGTGTTTGTCATCGTCGATGATTTTCAAATCGTAAAGAAAAAGATCGATATATCTGCTCGCTTCATTCAGGACTTCCCATTTAGCGAATCCGCAGGTATCAAGAGCCGTATGTATTTCTTTTTCCTTACATGATCGTGCGATCTCAACTAAAAAATCTTTTTGAAGCAGCGGCTCGCCTCCAGAAAATGTTACTCCGCCATTGGATTCATCATAGAAAGGAATATCTTTTTCAATCTCGCTCATCACATCCTCGACCGACATTTCTTTACCAATGATCTGCCTTGCTTCGGAATAACAAAATTCTGTACAAGTTCCACAGACAATACATTCATCGAGATCGGTAATTACACGATCGGCATTCATTCTAACTGCTCTTTGCGAGCATTCTTCCACACAAGCTCCGCATCGAATGCATCTTCCTTCGCGATATGCAACTTCGAAAACCGGTGACTGCCCTTCCGGATTATGGCACCACAAACATACAAGCGGACATCCTTTGAAAAAAATAGTCGTACGAATCCCCGGGCCGTCATGAATTGAATATTTTCTTATGTCAAAAATAAATGCAGTCTTCACTTTTATTAGAATTATTTTAATAAAATGTCGAAAGAAAAGGGAGGAAAAGCAAGTGTATAAAACAAATTAAAAAGAGATTCCACCTTTTGCGTGATGGAATCTCTGAAAATAATATTTACTTCTTCAAATCGGTAATTGCCTTTTCAAGAAACTTAACTCCATCTTGAGAATTATTAATCGACTGTGTAAGCGATTCTCTTGCTAATTCAGGATTGTGAAAACCATCTGAATTTTCCGCCGTCCACCATTCCCATAGTGTATGTGCATCGTCGTGGTACTTGCGTGATTCTTTTAGGACATCCTCTTTAACGCCGAGGTCTTTCGCTCGTGTATACGTATCGATAAATTGTGCAAGCCAAAATTCTGCTTTCCGCATTTTTCCGCGGATATAGTTTTGAATTGCCTCGATTTGATACTCGGCTTCTTTTTCTGTCCAAGTTTTGTGACAGCTTAAGCATGTTTCTTTTGTCATATATCTTGCACTTTTTTGTCCGTGCCAGGTGTATGATTTATTTCCTTTTTTAACTTGAGGCATGTGACAATTCTTACACTCCACTCCAGCCCGTTCATGTTTGCTCATCCAATAAGTTTCTAATTCTGGATGCTGAAGCTTAGATAGAGATGCACCGGTGACAGCATGTTTGAAATCTTTAAAAGCAAAAGCTTCCATTTTTTTGTTGTAGTCTAAAACATTCACCCAAGGAAATATATTTGTCCGTGGATCGGCTTTTGTGATTGCCTCGCCGGTTGCAGGATTGTGCCCCGGATTGCAATTGTACTCAACGTGACATTGTGCACACATCAGATTTGAATCGGCTTTGTTCAGAATTCCGATCGCACGAAAATCTCTGAACATAATTTTTTTCATAGTTGTTTGTTTGCTCTTTTCTTTATCGTATGGATAAGTTCCTTCGCCGCGATCAACGACTGCTTCGATCAGAGCATCACGAACCACACGCGGATTCGTTCCATGCGGATCGTGACAATGGATACATCCAACAGGATTTTGGAGGTCGCGAGCGAATTCCACAACTTTAGAAGTTCTTGACCATTTCGCGTCCGGCGACGGCTCGCCTTTATATTTCCATTTTAAGATATGATCTGTTGTTTTGCAGCTTAAACAAGTTGGGTTTGCTGCGGTTGCAGTCTGCGGAAGAAAAACTTTTTGATCGCTTGTGCTTGGCTCTTTATCAACAACTAAATCCCAAGCTTTACCGGTTTTAGTTATGTACTGCCAATCTTTTAATTGAAATCTTCCGCCGTAAGCACGGTCGACTATGTAATGATCAACCAGCATGAAGGCATGACTTCGCGGCTCGGCATGTTCTTTAGTGAATCCATGCGGCATCATGAGTTTATCGAAAGTTGGAGATCGACTTATCGTTGTTGCTTTTTCAACTCTCGCTTTTGATTCAAGATTGACATGGAAGAAGGATTCGAATTGATCTTTATGACATTTGCCGCAAGTCGAAAGCTCAAGATTCGTCACAGGCTTATTGCTTGGGTCGTCAAGATGTTTTGAAACATCCGAATGACACGTCGAACAGTTTAGCTTTGCATGCTTTCCGTTTGTGTGAAGCTCTTCAACTTCGGAGTGACATGTGAAGCAAGTTTCCTTATCGATTTTTTGGTTACTAACAAGACTTGCTGTCTCATTTGAATGATTGCTCTGTTCTGCTGAATTCATTCCAATAAAAGTGAATCCCGCAATAAACAGGAAAATTAAAAGCATAGAATAAAAAGATTTTATTTTGTTGTTCATAGCATCCTCTATTTTATTTGGACTAATATATGAATTTTTATAATCAGATTAAATTGTCTTATTAGATGGGGCAGCGTCTGCATATTTAAGTTATATAATCCCTTCAAATTGAAATTATAACACTTTCAGAAAAATCTATAATTCTCTTGGCTTGCTCGGCTTGAGTTTAAGTTCATATAAATCTACTTCTTTTGAAATTCCGCCTGGAAACCTTGAATACCTTTTAACTGCTTCAAACCAATCATCATCAGGATTTTCTTTGGCGAATCTGCCGCTGTGAGAAGCGATAACTGAATTTATTATTCCGCTAATAATCCAAATAGGAGCTGTAAATATTAAACCAAATCCGTGAGAACAAGTTGATAATGTCATTCCAACAGTCCACCCGGTCAATGAGCTTGTTTCTCTTTGATAAAGATCTATTATCGCTTCTTGAATTTCTTCTACAGCAATTTGCGACAGCCCGTTTTCATTTAATAAGAAAACCGTTTTTTCTTCATATCCGATGAACTCGCCGCCTAAAAAATAATAATCATTTATATTATTAAGTTTTAAAGTAATCCATGCGCCGTAAACATCTTCAGAAATCTTTTCGGGTTCAGGAAGCCAATTCTCCGGGGCTCTCATCGTTGCACAGTTTGAAAAAAACAAAATGACTGTAATAACGAGGAATACTTTACCTGTTTTCATATTTACTCCCCCAAAAGATTTTATCCATTGTTGGTTCAATCTTTTTATAGTCTGGTGCAAGTTTTTTAAGGTGATTATGAGTGTCAAAGAAAAATGAAAACAAATTTTCTTTACTTTCTTCTTTGAGCCAGGCATCTCTCATCCATTCGTAGTAATAACCTTTTGTTTCGATAAAATAATCGAAGCTTGAATAATCTTCCGGCAATCGAAAAAATAACGAATATGAATCTCCGGGAAATGTCACTAAGTATTTCGAAGAGTCGCGAAGCCGCTGTAATGCACTCTCATCACATTCTTCATTTTTGGATACTTCAATCGGAAAAAGGCGCTGAGGTTCAACTTTTTCTACGACTTGCCCGACTGCTGCATAATCGATCCTCCACATTCCGCGTGTCATTCTAATTTGAATTTTCAACGGCAATGAATAAGAATCGAGTAAAGATACCAATTCAAGATTCCTCGCGATTGGACCATTTTCGCTTACTTCTCCGCACTTCTTCCATTCGTGATTCTTATCAAGCACATAAATATCAAGATTGCCTAAAAAGGAATAAGGGTTCGAGGTAAAATCTTTAATATTGCTTTTGTTCGATTCAAGACTTGCTAGCCAATCTCCATATCCCGAACCCATATAAGCAAGAGTTTGATAGATCAAATAAGTTGTTAATAGAGTTTGACGATATCCTAAAATCAATCCGAGCTTGCCATCAGGTATTGCATCAAATGTAAAATCAATTGTCTCTTTAACAGCGAGATCGTTTGAATCGGTTTCAGAATAATATTCTAAGTCATTAAAATTTTTTATCCTCTCCAAGCAATCACCATTATCTGAATTACAAATTTTTGGCGGCTTAAGATTCGCTACTTCATAAAATTCATTTGAGTGGGTATGAAAAACTTTGCTGTCTTGATTCTTTCTTGCTGCTAAGATGTTTAAATATTTTATCGAATGTGTTTCGAGAGCTTCGTTTGTAACTTTTATTTCCAAATTACGGCTATCAGGTTTTAATGAATGAAGAGCATCGATATCTTCTTCCTCTAACACTCTCGCAATGCTCGATGAAAATCCTTCGGCCTGGAGAGACATGTCATTTCCGTCCAAAGCGTAAATAGTCGGACAAGAACCAAAACAGGCTTTCGGATTTGTTAAGCAATAAACTGTAAGCGCTCCGGAAACAAGCGTTAATCCACCGAGTGTCTCCGTCATAAGCGAAGGATGAAGAACGTTAGTCTCGATTAATAAAATTTCATCATGAGGGACTTGTAAATATCCTTCGTCCTGTATTTCTCGGTTGTGATCATACAAAATCCCGGTTCCGGTTATTGTTTTGTTTTGTTCATCCACGATCCATTTTTGGAGAACATAAACTCCACCATCGACCTTATGGATTTTGACGAATTCGGATCGTTGATCTATACTGTCTGCTTTCTTTACCTCATTAACATCTCGGGTCAGATTGTAACTCTGGCAACTAAAAAACAAAAACATTATGGATATTACAATTGAGCTGAAGAGAAATGTTTTTTTCATATGTCCACTCTCAAAAATTAATCGGAATTCAAAGTCTAAAACTATTACACAAGTCTCTGGAAAGAAAATTAAAAAATAGAAAGTTTAAAGTCATTATGTTTTTTTCATTAAATTATTTCTTTCCAAAACCATCATATAATCAACTTTTCAAAAAATAAATTGAAACTTTTTATCGAGAAATGAACTACAATAAGTGTTTAAAATTCAAGATTTTACAGAAATTGCCCTGCTTGTTTTTTTTATGCTAATGGATTAAATTGACTTGCTTTTTTAACAAATTTCAAGGAAAAAATTGCTTAAGGCTTCGATAAGAACTAAAACTAACGACTTCCCCAAGCCAAAAAGGGAGGATTCTCTGCTTCAAGAAGAGATCAAGACACGTGGTAATATTCCAAAACACATAGCAATTATTATGGATGGAAATGGTAGATGGGCAAAATCTCGAAAGCTTCCTCGTGTCGAGGGACATCGTCGTGGCGTTGCGTCGGTAAGAGATATTGTCGAAGCATCGGCTCAACTTGGCGTTGAGTATTTAACACTTTTTGCTTTTTCTACTGAAAATTGGAAAAGACCAAAAGAGGAAGTATCAACTTTAATGCGGCTTTTATTGAAAAGTCTGCGTGATGAAACCGATGAGCTTCACAAAAACAATATTAAACTTCAAATGATAGGCGATTTCAATACTTTACCCCCTGAAATAGGAAAAGAGCTTTTAGAAGCAAGTAAAAAAACAATAAACAATACTCGAATGACTTTGAATCTTGCACTTAGTTACAGCGGAAGATGGGATATTTTGCGAGCTGTTAAAAATATTGCAAAGCTTGTTTCAGAAAAAAAATTATCTCCAGAAGGAATTGATGAACATATTTTCAGTAGTCAATTAACCACAGTAGACATCCCCGATCCAGATTTACTTATAAGAACAAGCGGCGAAATGAGAATCAGTAATTTTCTTTTGTGGGAAATTGCTTACTCGGAAATTTTTATCGCTGATGTTTTTTGGCCAGATTTTAGAAGAAAACATCTTTACCAAGCGATTGATAATTATCAAAATAGAGAAAGACGATTCGGATTAGTCAGCGAACAGATAAAAACTAACGGAACAATAAAGCGTGATCAAAAAAAGAAATCTCAAGCAATTGCATAGAATAACATTTTTTTTCTTCATTTTAATTTTTGCATGTACATCTTTTGCACAGGTAGCCAAAACATCTTATAGGATTTTAGGCGTCGATGTAAGCGGAAACGTTACCGCGGATAAAACTGTGATCATTGCCGCAAGCGGATTGCGAGTCGACGACGAAATAGACATTCCAGGCGATGCAACTATCAATGCTATCAAAAGGATAATGGGACTGAACATTTTCGGACATGTGGAAATTATTAAAGAGAGGCAAGTCGGCACAGGCGTTTTTATATTAATAAAAGTCGAAGAGTTCCCGCGTATAGAAACTTATGTAATTTCGGGAAATGATGATATCGGTGAAAGCGATTTGAACAAAAAAATCAGCTTAGTAAAGGGACAAATAGTTAAGCCGCAGGAAATAAGTAAAATTAAACGGACCATTCTCAAGACTTATGAAGACGAGGGTTATCTCAACGCCGTCGTTATTCCTAAAATTCTAAAATTTAAATCTGCCGATACTTCGGGAAATATTGTTTATGTAACTTGGTATAATCCTGAAGACCTGAGCGAAGAACACACGACGGAAATTAAACTTGATGACAAGCTTCAAGCAGAATCGCTAAGAAGAATACATAATCGAGTGCTGTTAAAAGTAGAAATTGAAGAAGGCCCCGAAGTTGTTGTTCGTAAGATCCGGTTCTTCGGAAACAATTATTTTGATGACGGCGATCTGAAAAGTGAATTAGATGAAACTTCAGAGAAAAAATGGTGGAAATTCTGGTCGAGCGCAAACTTTAATCGGCAAAAATTTGATAAAGACAAGGAGCTTCTTGTAAAGTTTTATAAGAAAAAGGGATTTCGAGATGCGGTAGTTCTCAAAGACTCGATTTCGCTCGATGAAAAAAAGAAAGATATGACGATTGATGTTTATCTGCACGAAGGTCCGCTTTATAAAATCAGAAATGTGACGTGGGTTGGAAATACAATTTATAACAGTGAAGTCCTGAATCGCCGACTTGATTTTCAAACCGGCGATGTGTTTGACTACGAAAAATTTGAAAGAAACCTGCGACAGAACGAAACTCAATCTGATGTTTCCTCGCTTTATTTTGATAACGGCTACCTTGGTTTCAGCTTGAGAACCGATGAAGTAAAAATCGGTGAAGACTCAATCGATCTGATAATAAAATTATCTGAAAAAAATCAATTCAAGATTGGATACGTTGACATCAAAGGTAATGATAAAACAATGGATAAAGTCGTCCGCAGAGAGCTTTTTACTAGACCTGGCGATTTCTTTAACCGAGCTTTGCTGATTAGAAGTCTTCAACAGCTTGCAAATCTCCAATACTTTAATGTAGAAAAGCTTTATCAAGAAGGGGTCGATTATTTTCCATCATCCGACACTACGGTTGATATTACTTATAAAGTAGAAGAAAAATCGAGCGATTATTTAAATGCATCTGTTGGTTACAGCGGCAGTTTTGGTTTTAGCGGTGCAGTTGGAATTACGCTTACAAATTTTTCAATCACAAATCCTTTTACAATTGGCGGCGGACAAGTTCTCAATTTCAACTGGCAGTTTGGTTTAGGAAATTTCTATAGAACCTTTTCATTTGGTTTTACAGAACCGTGGTTCATGGATACTCCAACTTTAATTGGCTTCGATGTTTTCGACACTCGTCAAATATATATTTATGATCTGCGTCAATTCGGCGGAAGCATGCGTCTCGGCAGGCGGCTTACTTGGCCCGACGATTACTTCCAAGTCCAAGGAAGTCTGCGTTATCAAATGAATGATGTACGAAGCGGCGGCGGCTTTTACAGAGAAGGGAAGACAAAACAATTTACTCTCGGTGCAACTATAACGCGGCGAGATCTGGACAATCCAATATTTCCATCAATGGGAAGTAATGTAACTTTGAATGCCGATCTTTCAGGCGGACCGTTTTTACCAGGCGATGTGGATTTTCTCAAAATCGATTTTGACTTAGAATGGTACAGAAGACTATTTAATTCAAACAAACTTACGCTGCATTTTGCTTCGTCATTTGGAATGCTTTATGAGATAGTTGATGGTACTCCTATTCAGCCATTTGAATTTTATTACATGGGTGGAAATGGACTAGTAATTGCCACTGAACCGTTACGAGGTTATGACGATCGATCAATAGGTCCAAAAAATGCACGCGGACAAATTATCGGCGGAAGAATTTCTGCGAGGAATACACTTGAACTAAGATTTGCTGTTACTCTAAATCCTATGCCTCTGTATTTACTTGCATTTGCCGAGGCGGGAAATGTCTGGCGCAATATGAAAGATGTCAGTCTGTTTGATCTAAGGCGGGCAGTTGGCGTAGGTGCAAGAATTTTAATTAATCCGATTGGCTTAATCGGATTCGACCTTGGCTATGGTTTTGATAGAAAAGCTGTATCTGGACAGGATCCGGCTTGGATATTCCATTTCCAATTTGGAAGAGGATTTTAAATAAATAACGTCGCACAATTTTAGTGCTGAACTATTTTCTATTTTTTATTATTGTTAACTAGTATCAGTAACGTTCATAAAAATGTGTGACTTGTACATAAATAATTTATAATGAGGTAAACGTGAAAATCAAAAATGTATTTTTCGCATTAATTTTATTTTTCTCTGCAAATGTTTTTGCTCAAGTTCAGGTTAAAGTCGGGATCGTTGATTCTGAGGTCATCCTTGCTCAGCTTCCTGAATATAAAACAGCACAAGATAAGCTGAATGAAACCATCAAAGGGTGGCAGGTTGTGCTGGATAGTTTAACTACAGACTATCAATTGAGACTCGAAGGCTACCGCAAGCAAGAATCCATGATGACAGAAGATAATAAAATGAAAGCCCAGCAAGATTTAATTAAAATGGAACAAGATATTCTTGGCTATCGTCAGAAACGATTCGGGCAGCAGGGTGATATCGTAATCAAACAAGAAGAGCTTTTGGCCCCAATTAAAAAGAAAATAATAAACATGATAGAGAAAATAGCAAAGGAAGAAAAAATTACTCTGGTTTTAGATA
>CAZNDS010000075.1:0-12589 GCA_964571865.1 uncultured Ignavibacteriaceae bacterium
CCTAATCCAAAATCACTTGGATAGATAACTGGTTCGATTACGTATACAAAAATTATTTCAGCATCAAATTTTTCTGCGTAAGCAACAGCATACTTGATCGCGTTCTTCGAGTTTTCTGAGAAATCAATTGGGACTAAAATTTTATCAACTTTTGGTTCCATGGCTGCCTCATTATTAAGTTTTGTTTTCTTCGTTTATTAGTTCTAATACGTTTAGGTAATCGCTATTTAAATTTCGAAGTTTCTCTACAAATATCTTTGAAAATCCATTAAGGATCTTAACTCCGACTGAACAATCCTTTTCAATTAGGTCATTAAGATCAGGTCTGAAAATCAAGAGTACTTTAACATTTCCAATTGCAGTTGCAGTTGCAGTTCTTTTTCCTTCAAGAATCACATTCATCTCACCAAAAAAATCACCTGGATAAAGTGTGGCAAGATTTTGCTTGCTGCCATTTTTAAATTCGCAAGTTATTTCAACTTTACCTGAATCTATTATGAACATTGAAAATCCGGGGTCCCCTTGATAAAATATCACTTCATTTTTCAAAAATTCTCGGACCTGAACGATTCTTTGAATTTCTTTGATATCCCGCTTTTTGAGATTGGCAAATCCAGGAAAACTTTTCAACAGCTGGTAAATATTCTGTTGATTCCCCGAAGATTTAAAAATGTTTTGCCACAAACTGCTTCTAACTGATGGTATATTCTTTTCTCCTGCCATATAGCTTTAAATTATATTATTGTTCCTATTTCTGCAACTCTCCAGAGACGCTGGCATGCAAATTTATTTTCGTAGAGAGCTCGTCCAATTATCACTGAGTCAACTCCGATTTCCTGTAACTCCTGCAACTTAAGTAAGTCTTTATAACCAGAAACACCTCCTGATGCAGTAATTTTCAATCCCGTTTTTTTTGCTATTTGATTTAGTAGTTCAAAATTTGGACCAAGTAGTAAACCATTTCTTTCCACATCCGTAATCACCAGGCGTGTAATTCCTAGAACTTTTAAATTAAGCGATAAGCTAACCGGTGACAATTCAGATTGTTCCTTTCTACCGCCAACAAGAACTCTATGATTTAAGACGTCCAACGAGACTAAAACTTTTTGCGAACCAAATTGCGAGACACATTTTTGAACAAGATCAGGATCATTAACAGCCGCACTACCTAAAACAACACGGTACACTCCCATTTCAAATGCTTCTCGAATCCTCTCAAAGGTTCTTAATCCTCCGCCAAATTGAATCGGAATCACGACAGATTTAATTAAATTTTCTACGACCTTCAAATTCTTTGTTGAACCATGCCAAGCCCCATCAAAATCAATGACATGTAAACATTTCGCATTTTCAGCTCTCCAAATAATTGCCATTTCAACCGGATCATTTGGATAATTTGCCTCCGCTAATTTTGGAATTCCCTGTACGACGCGGACACACTTACCATCTTTTATATCTATTGAAGGAATAACTAAAAGTGTCGGTTGTCTGTTTAATGTAGCCATAGTTCTTTTGTATGATCAATAACAATATATTAAAAAGTGTAAAATTATAAAACTTGCGAATTGCTTTTACGAAATGGCTTGTTTAATTTTTAGCTGAACAAATCTCTGATAAAAGTTGATAGAGTTAACCAAAAACGATAAAGTTTATTTAATTATTCCCGCGGTTATCATAGCTGTAATCTCGATTATTTCACTGCAGTTTCCACTTTTGAATTTACTCGGATTTGAATATTCAGTTGTCACTGCAGTATTTCTTTCATTTATATCTGGATTTTGTACTCCCCTATATCTTGAGCGAGGTTTTCAGTTCTCGAATGTCTTAAAGATTCAAATTGCGTTTTTTATTATTCCATTAATACTTGGTTATCTCAACTCCTTTTTAGTTAAAAATTGTTCGATGCTGGACGGACTTGTATTTTACTTTGTCTTTGTCGGAGTGTCGATAATTTTTGGAATCGCTGTCGGTGTCTTGAGTTATACGATGAGTAAAAAGTATGCACTCTTATTTTTTTCAGTTTTGTGGATTTTGATTTTTTGTTGGAGTTTGGTCGTTTATTATGTTAATCCTCAACTATTTTTATATAATCCTATTTATGGCTTCTTCCCAGGATTTGTTTTTGACGAGAATATAACTTTATCACGAACAATTTTAATTTATCGTGCTAGTATATTTATTATCTCCATTCTGATCATTTTTACTTGTTTCCAAAAAATAAAAGAAAGGATTAAAATAGCTCGAAGTTTATTCATTCTCAGTTTACTGAACATTATTGCCATGATAATATTCGCAGATGATCTTGGGTTCAGTACGTCACTAAGCAAATTGGAGGCAAAGTTTATTAAACATGAAACAAACCCGAAATTTGAACTGAACTTTGAAAGTGATTCCGTGACAAATGTTGAAAAACAAATTTTTCAATTAACGGCGGAGTATCATTTTAACTCACTTGGTGAATTCTTCCGAATTCAACCAAAGAAGAAAATTAAGATATTTCTGTTTGAAACTGATAAGTCAAAGAAAGAGTTTTTGGGAACCGCGTCAGCTGATTTCACTAAACCATGGCAGTACGTAATTTTTATTACTAAAGAGAATTTTAATGATGTAATTAAACACGAACTCGCCCATATTTTTTGCGGCGAATATTCTAAGAATATTTTTCATGTTGCCCATAATTTTAACCTTGGCTTAATTGAAGGCGCTGCTATGGCAGCAGAATGGGAATGGAATGATCGTGAACCTCATTTTTATGCTGCAAATATTTATAAATTTATCGGTGGATTTGATCCAACATTATTCTTTCAAGGATTCAATTTCGCTTTTAGACCATCGACTATGAGTTACATTATCAGTGGTTCGTTTATAAGATTTATCTTTGATGAATTCGGTATAAAAAAATTTCCACAATTGTATGCGACCGGTAATTTTAAAAATACTTATGGATTAACCCTTGAAGAGATTGCTCAAAAATATGTTGAATTCATAAAAACGATTCAAACAAATCATGCTGACAGTTTATCGACTTTATATTATTTCAATCGCCAATCAATGTTTGAAAAAGAATGTCTGAGAGCAATTACAAAGGAAACCAAAAAGAGTATTTCGTTGTTGACTAGTAAAAAATATGAAGAAGCCGAAGATTATTTTCTCAAACTTTGGAAAAAAGTTAAGAGTCCTTCAATTGCTTATGGCATATTGTATTCAAAACTTTATCAGAAGAAATATTCTGAGTGTATTGATTATTTCGAGAGTGAAATTGTAAAAAATAGTTTTGATGTAAGTCTCATCTCATCTTATCTCATTTCATCCTATGCTTATGCACTGAAAGGACAAGTTGAAGAAGCTGATTCGCTGCTTGAATTCGCCGAAGAGTTGAGATTAAACGATGAGTACATCAATTCAATTAGATTCAGAAAAAAAATTATCCCACATAAAGAAATTGTCGAAAAATTTTTGTTTGATGAAGATCGTCAATCGATGATTGACAATTTAGTTAAACTATTTAAAAATGATGATGTGATCTCAAATCAATTTCATGAGAAACTTAAACATCATGATAAAGTGAACTTTTTGAAAAAATACCGAAATAATTTTTGGGTCTTTGAGAAAGAATTCTATAATTCAATCAAAGTTAGTGATTTTATTTTAGCTAGCTTCATCCTAACTGTTTTACAAAAAGTCGAACTAACCAGTATCGAAAAAAGCAAACTGTTACTTATGAATTACATTTATTTTAAATTGTCCGATTACAAATCGGAATGAATCCTTAATCTTCTCATTAATTATCCTTAATTTTATATGATGAATATACTAGAATGGAGATCATCGGATTCGGCAAATGATGTTTTATTACGAAGAATTGGAAATTTTGCAGATGCGCAAAATATATCAGTCTATGCAGTCGGTGGATACATACGCGACCGTATTTTGAAACGAGAAAGAAGAGAAATTGATTTTTTAGTTATCGGTGATGGAGTTAGGTTTGCTGAGCTATTGAGTTCGCATTTGCAGACAATTGATATTACTCTTTACAGAAATTTTGGCACAGCGCTAATAAATTACAAAGATTTTAAACTTGAATTTGTTGGTGCTCGAAAGGAATCCTACTCTTCAGATTCGCGCAAACCCTTTGTGCAGAATGGATCATTTGACGATGATGTTCGACGCAGAGATTTTACAATCAATACTCTTGCATTTTCGATTAACAAAAAGAATTTTGGTGAGATTGTCGATACATTCAACGGACTCGCTGATATTGAAAAAAGATTGATCCGCACCCCGCTAAATCCTGAAGTCACTTTTTCGGATGATCCTTTAAGAATTCTACGTGCATTTAGGTTTGCATCGCAGCTTAATTTTACCGTTGATGAGTCACTCATTAATGCAGGTGGATTAATGCGAGAAAGACTAAAAATTGTCTCTCACGAAAGAGTTGTGGATGAGTTTATCAAAATCATGTATTCAGACAAACCATCAATTGGCTTAGGGTTAATGTATAAAACTGGAGTCATGGAAATTCTATATCCTGAAATTGCCGATCTTGCAGGCGTTGATCAGAAAAATGATTATCATCACAAAGATGTTTTTTGGCATACCCTTCAGGTTGTTGATAATGTCGCAGAGGTATCTGAAAACGTTTGGCTGCGAATGGCTGCACTTTTTCACGATATAGCGAAACCGATTACGAAACGATACGATGAAAAATCGGGTTGGTCTTTTCATGGTCATGAAGAAATTGGAGCGAGACTTATCAAAAAACTTTTTAAAAAATATAAGTTTCCTTTGCATAATGTTGATTATATCGAAAAGCTTACGAGGCTTCACTTACGCCCAATTGCGCTCGTTGATGAGGAAGTTACTGATTCAGCCATCCGCCGGCTCATCGTAGCTGCTGGAGAGGACCTCGAAGATTTAATTTTGATGTGCAGAGCAGATATTACATCAAAGAATCCTGAAAAGGTAAAAGAATATGCATCAAACTATGACATCGTTGTGCAAAAAATTCATGACGTCAACGATCGAGACAAGCTTCGGGAATTTCAATCGCCGGTTCGCGGTGAGGAGATCATGCAATTGTTTGATCTGCCGCCTTGCAAGGGTGTTGGAATAATTAAAACAGAAATTGAGGAAGTAATTTTAGATGGTAAAATCGAAAATACTTACGATGCAGCAAAAGAATATTTAAACCAAAATTTTGAAAAATTGTCAAAAATAGTTGCTGATTACCGCAACATTAATAAATAAGTTTCGTTATAAAACAATTAATTATTCGTGGAGTACATAATGATCCGATTAGTTCTCTCATTGTTCTTTTCAGTTTTGCTAACATGCAGTAATGCTCAGCAGACTGAAAAGCTTAGCATGGAGAAAGCAGTAAGTATTGCCCTTCAGAAAAATGTTCTATTACAACAATCAATAAATAATCTTGAAACTAGTAAAAACCAAGTCAGGAGTGCATATGGTGCATTTCTTCCTTCGTTATCAGCAAGCAGTGGATTTTCATGGTCTCTTGCAGAAGACGAGGGGGGAGTCATTACAGTCGGAGGATTTTCCTTCCCGATTGGAAAAACCGCAACTCAATCGAGAAGTTACTCAGCATCCGTTAGTTCATCTTTAACGCTTTTTGATGGATTATCGAATTTTGCCACCATCAGTCAATCGAAGGCTAATTATGAATCTGACAAATATAAACTTGAAAGATTGAAACAGGACATTGTATTTCAAACACAAACAAAATATTTTGGTGTACTGAAATCTCTTCGCTTATTAGCTGTACAAGAAGAAAATTTGAAGTGGAACAAAAAAAGTCTTGAAACGATTACAGAACGTAATCGCGTCGGTCAGGTTACACTGGCAGACGTTTATCAGCAGCAGGTTAATTACGGTAACAGCGAGCTTCTATTAATTCAAGGACGAAATAATTATGAGAATGCGAAAAACGATTTGATATCTTTTTTAAGTCTTGATGTTACAAAGGATTACATTTTGGTAGACGCTGATATATTGGCAGTGATTGATACTTCTGAGTTCAAGAAACTTGAGAGAGAATACGCCGATTTTGATAGACTCAGTGAAACCGCCCTAGACAACCGTATGGATTATCTCGGAAGACAAATGGACCTGGAAAGCTACGATCATGCCATCACGATTGCGAAAAGTGGACATTTCCCAAGATTGAATGGTTCGCTTTATGCCGGTACTAGGGCAAATAGTTTTTCATCTTTCATAGACATTAAATCCAGAACTTACTCGGCTGGCTTGAGTTTAAGTATTCCTATCTTTAATGGATGGCTAACATCAAACCGAGTTCAATTCGCAGAAGTGAATTATCAGAATGCACAGTTAGGGATTTCAGAACTTGAACGGACGATTAAGATCAATCTTAAAAAGACATCACTCGATTTGGAGGCTGCGAGAAAGAAATTAGAAGTTAATACAAAAAATGTGATTGCAGCAAAAGAAAATTTGAGAATAAATGAAGAAAAATATAACCTTGGTTCCGGAACACTCTTAAATCTGTTGATTGCAAATTCACAATTTACACAGGCACAGGGAGAACTTATTAACTCCACTTTTGATTATTTATTAATAAAAAAACAGATGGAGTATTACCTCGGAATTTTGGAATACAAAGCATTCGACAAATCTGAATGATTAATAGACTGAATGAGTTTAATTTTATTTTAGGAGAAATAAATGGTGAACGGAAAAAAGAAGACAAAAAAGAAAATAATTGTCTTCTCAATTATTGGCGCACTTGTTCTGATAATTGCTGGATTAGTGATATTTGGCGGAAATAAAGAAGATATAATTCTCGTCCAGACAGAGAAAGCGCAGAAAAGAACTGTAACACAAGTCGTGAGTGCAACTGGAAAAATTCAACCGGAATTCAAAGTAGTAATCACACCTGAGGTTTCCGGAGAAATTGTTTTACTTCCTGTCAAGGAGGGAGACAGAGTATCTAAAGGAACTCTATTATTAAAAATAAAACAAAATACTTATCTCGCTCAGCGCGAGCGTGTTGCTGCAAATCTAGCATCGGCACGCGCAAATCTTTCGATTCAAAAAGTTCAATTGAATAAGATTGAGGCAGACTATAACCGCACTCGAGAACTTTACACAAAAGGACTATCGAGTGATGCTGAGATTGAAGCTATCCGTGCACAGTTTGAAACAACAAAAGCTCAGGTCAATTCTGCTGAGGCATCTGTTCAGCAAACCGAAGCTTCTATCAAAGAGGCAAGCGAACAATTAGCTAAAACCACAATACTTTCACCGATGGATGGAATTGTAAGTCAACTGAATGTAAAAACAGGTGAAAGGGTTTTAGGAACCGGTTTTACCCAAGGTTCAAACTTAATGACGGTGGCAGATTTAAAGAAAATGGAAGTTGTTGTTGAAGTAGATGAAAATGATGTAGTATTGATTTCGGTTGGAGATACTGCAAAGATAGATGTCGATGCTTACCAAGATAAAAAGTTCGTTGGCGTAGTGTATGAAATTGGGAATACTGCAAAGCCAAAAGGACTTGGGACTCAAGAAGAGGTTGTGAATTTCGAAGTAAAAATTCGAATTATAGATTCAAATGTTGCGCTCAAGCCGGGCATGTCCGCCAATGCTGATATTCAAACAGAAACGCGTGCGAACGTTGTGACTGTTCCAATACAAAGTGTTACCACGCGAATGCCAAAACAGGATTTAGCAAAAAAGGATGACAGCCAATCAGCAGAGTCAAATGAAGGTGCGAGCAAATCACCGAAGAAAAACGAAAAGCCGTCTGAAGGTGTTTTCATTGTTCAAGATGGAAAAGCAAAATTCTTGAAAGTAAAAACCGGAATTAGTGATGATACTTTCATTGAAATCAACGATGGCTTGAAAGGTGATGAGGAAGTTGTTTCGGGAAGCTATCGTGCGATCAGCCGGGAATTACAGGAAGACTCGAAAGTAAGAATCGATAATGCTCAAAAGAGAAGAGGACAAAAAGAATCCTAAATTTAAGGTAAACAAAATGACTAATACTAACTCAGTAATCATTGAAATGGAACATATTGCAAAAACTTACGTGATGGGTATTGATGAAGTACATGCTTTGGCTGATGTTTCATTGACTGTAAAAAAGAATGAGTATATCGCGATAATGGGTCCTTCCGGTTCCGGAAAATCCACATTAATGAATATTGTTGGCTGCCTCGACACTCCATCTTCTGGTTTATATCGATTTACTGGAGCAAATGTGAGTGATATGGATGATAATGAGCTTGCAAACATTAGAAACAAACAGATCGGATTCGTTTTTCAAACTTTCAATCTCTTACCAAGATCAAATGCTCTGCACAATGTTGAGCTTCCGTTAATCTATGCCGGCGTTCATTCCGCAGAAAGAAAAGAAAGAGCAAGAATTGTACTCGAAAATGTCGGTCTCGGTGATCGTGTTCATCACAAACCGAATGAACTTAGCGGCGGTCAAAGGCAAAGAGTCGCAGTTGCTCGTGCTTTGGTCAATGATCCCTCAATCATTCTTGCAGATGAACCTACCGGAAATCTTGATTCTAAAACCGGTGAGGAAATCATGCAGCTTTTCGAAGAGATTCACCAGAAGGGAAACACTATTATACTTGTAACGCACGAAGAGTATATTGCTGAACACGCAAATAGAATTATTAGACTGCGTGACGGATTAATCGAAACGGATGAAATCGTAAAGAAAAAAATTGGAAAGCTCTAAAAAGATGTTTACTCAGATTAAAGAAGGTCTAATGATATCTTTCCGAGCAATCAAAGCTAATAAGATTCGTTCGGTGCTTACAACACTTGGCATTGTCATTGGCGTCTGTTCGGTTGTACTGATGTCGACTGCAATAAAGGGAGTTGATAATTCTTTTGAATCTGGGATTAGTTCGCTCGGTTCAGATGTTTTGTACATTGATAAGTTTGCATGGTTTTCTAATCAAGATTGGTGGAAGATTCGAAATCGCAGAAATATCAGTTACGAAGATTATGAAAAATTCAAGGGGCTTGTTAAACTGCCTTTAGCTATTGCACCGACGGCTTTTTCAGTTCGAACAGTTAAATACCGCGATAAAACCGCCGAATCAGTTTTCATTACAGGCTCGACTTCAGAATATTTATGGACTACAAATTTTTCATTTAACAGCGGCAGATTTTATTCCGAGGTTGAGAGCAACGCTGGCAGAGATGTCGTAGTTCTTGGTTCCGATATAGCTGAGAATCTATTTAATAATATTGATCCTATCGGAATGCATATAAAAATCGGAGGTCATTCATTTTTGATAGTTGGAGTTTTAGAAAAACAGGGAAGTTTTCTTCTTGGTTCGTTCAATCCGGATAAACAAGCTTACATTCCGATAAAATCTTTGTTCAAACATTTTGGCTTAACATGGCGCACGGTTACGATAAATGTTCGTGCAAAAAGTCCCCAGCTTGTTGATGAAACAAAGATCGAAGCTGAACAAGCTATGAGACTGGTTCGCCAACTGAAAGCTTCAGATGAATCAGACTTTTCTATCAATCAGCAAGAAGGATTAACTCAAATTTATGAAAGCACTGTGGGAGTCATTCAGATAGGTGGATTTTTCATAACAGGGCTTGCATTATTCGTTGGAGCAATTGGAATAATGAACATTATGTTCGTTTCTGTTAAAGAACGAACGAGAGAAATTGGAATCCGCAAAGCAATTGGTGCGAAGCGCAGAAATATTCTCTTGCAATTCTTGCTTGAGTCTGCAACAATTTGTTTGATAGGCGGTATCATTGGTTTAATCATTGCGGTCATTCTTAGTTATGTTGTTAATCAATTTCTTCCGACTTCTGTTCAAGCTTCTGCAGTGATTCTTGCAATAATAATTTCAATCGTCACAGGTGTCTTATCTGGATTTGCACCTGCTTATACAGCTGCAAAACTCGATCCGGTTGATTCATTGAGGTATGAATAATGAATTTGCTGAAGCAGCATTTAGAAGACATCCTCACTGATAGATATGGAGCAGGTTTATGAATATTTTAGAATTATTAAAAATTTCTATTTATTCGTTGCGAGCGAATAAACTTCGTGCAATGCTTACTATTCTTGGAATTGTAGTTGGTATATTTTCGATAATTGCTATCATGACTGTAGTTACGATTATGCAGGATAATATCGAAGGGGGATTATCTCAGCTCGGTACGAACACATTCCAGATCCAAAAACTACCAGCATTCCGATCCGGTGATCCTTCTGAAAGGAAGAAATTCGAGAAGAGAAGAAACATTACCTACGACGACTTCCTCAGATTGAAAGTTATTCTTAAAGATGCTAAGTACGTAGCTGCTGAAAAATGGAAGTTTCGGGTAATTGCAAAATTCCAGAACAAAGAGACCAATCCGAATCTATTTCTTACGGGAATCACTCCGGAGGCAATGCAGACAAATCAGTGGTTTGTCGAATATGGAAGAAATATTAATTCAAGCGATGTTGATTTTGCTACTGATGTTATTCTTATCGGAAAAGATATTGTCGATAAGCTTTTTCCGAATGTAAATCCTATCGGGAATGTGATACGAGTTGCAGGTCATCGTTATGAAGTAACAGGCATTCTAGAAAAAAGCGGTGAAAGATTCGGACAGAGCCGCGACAATTTCATGATCATCCCTATCACGACCTTCTTCCAACATTTTGGAGATGTCGATCCCTGGACAGGTGTTGAAGGAAGTATTAACATCACTGTAATGAGCACATCAAAAGAAACGTATGATGAAACCATCGACAAAGCGATTGGTGCTTTTCGAGTTGTTAGAAAATTGGCACCTGGTGAGGAGAATGATTTTGATATTTTCTCAAACGAATCTCTGATCTCGCAAGTAAATTCCGTAACAGATGGAGTTAAAATTGGAGTTTTCGCAATTGCAGCAATCGCACTGCTCGCTGCTGGGATCGGGATAATGAATATTATGCTTGTCTCTGTTACCGAACGAACAAAGGAAATTGGAATTCGCAAATCGGTTGGTGCTCGAAGGCGGGATATCTTGATTCA
Organism: uncultured Ignavibacteriaceae bacterium; assembly: GCA_964571865.1. Taxonomy (GTDB): domain Bacteria; phylum Bacteroidota; class Ignavibacteria; order Ch128b; family Ch128b; genus JAHJVF01. The sequence continues at coordinate 11,034 of CAZNDS010000075.1, forward strand.
ATTTCTGATTGAAGCAATTATCTTATGCCAGCTTGGAGGTTTGGTCGGTATTTTACTGGGTGTTGGAGCTGGTAATCTCGCAAGCAGTTTCATTGGAGGAACATTCACTATCCCGATCGTTTGGGTGACGATTGGTATTTTGCTTTGTGTAGCCGTTGGTATTACTTTCGGAACGTATCCTGCATACAAAGCAGCAAACCTCGATCCAATTGAAGCTCTTAGGTACGAATAGTAAGAGGAGTTATGCCACAAAGGCACGAAGTCACGAAGGAACACAAAAGAATTTATAAACCATTAACTGAGGTAGAGGAGAAAATTGGGAAGGGGATTGTTAATGCTGCATATGTCGTTCACAAAGAACTAGGCCCTGGCCTACTTGAAAAAGTTTATGAGATTTGCTTTTGTCACGTATTAAATAAAATAGGATTTAACACTAAACGTCAGGTTGATATCCCAATTGTATTTGATGGAATAAGGTTTGATGAAGGATTAAGATTGAATGTGTTAGTTAACGACTTAGTAATTTGTGAATTAAAGGCATTGGAAACTGTCAATACTATATGAGAAACCCAATTGCTTAGTCATTTAAAATTGACTCAAAAACATCTTGGATATTTAATAAACTTTAATGTTCCTTTAATCAAAGATGGAATTAAGCGAATTATTTTATGAATCTTAGTGTCTTTGTGCCTTGGTGGCAATGTTTAATTCATATTGAGGATTCGTTGTAGTTAATAGATACAGTGAAAAAGTTTTATCATTTTCTATTAGAAAATAAAGAAAGTTTTCTCATTTCTCTGAAAGCAATCAGAGTAAATAAGATGCGTTCTGCATTAACAACTCTTGGAATAGTTATAGGAATCGTTGCAGTTACTTTGATGAGCACCGCAATCGAGGGATTGAATCGTGCTTTCATCAGTTCGATATCGAGTTTTGGAACGGACGTTCTTTATGTCGATAAATTCCCGTGGTTTCATGGAGATGACTGGTGGACTTATCGAAACCGAAAAGATATAAAAATTGAAGACGCTGATTTGCTACGTGACCAAATGAAAAATGCAGTTGCAGTCGCGCCTAACATGCGGACATTCGGCCGCACAATTAAGTACAAAGAAAAATCCGTTATGTCGACGATAATCTATGGAACGACAACCGACTATGCACAGACAAATAACATCTTACCGCAAGAGGGAAGATTCTTAACAACTCTCGAAGATAGATCCGGAAGGGATGTCTGTTTAATTGGTGCAGACATTGCACGTGAACTTTTTGCTGGCGAAAGTCCCTTAAATAAAATCATTAAGATTCAAGATCATCCTTACAAAGTAATTGGAATTCTCGAAAAACAAGGGCAAAGTCTTTTCGGAGGTTTCTCTCTCGATGGACAGATCATTATGCCTATCACATCGTTCCAAAAGAATTTGGGTCAGCGGCGAACGACACGAATTGATGTGAAAGTCGTTTCCATGGATAAACTCGAAGATGCAAAAGAAGAATTACGAGGAATAATGCGAAAGATACGCAAAGTCCCGCCAGATAAAGAAGACGATTTTGCC
>CAZNDS010000076.1:0-12478 GCA_964571865.1 uncultured Ignavibacteriaceae bacterium
AAATATTTGGAGAAAGGGGCGGCAGGGTTTCCAAGCATACTGTACTGCTTCACGAAGGAAGAAATTCATTTGAGATACTTCCGATCCTAATGGAAGAATCAGGCATTAGAATTCCCGAGGAGGAACACGAAAAATTCATCGATGAGAAAAGAGAATATTATCGTTCAATTGCAAAGCTGACCTATTATCCAAAGGTCTTTGAAACCATTACTGAATTGCGCAATAGAGGATTTAAGACTGCATTGGTGACCGCTTCGGCAAGAAAGAATATGGAAAAATCGATTAATGATGAACGGAAAAAACTGTTCGATGTAATAGTCACAGCAGAGGATGTATTAAAAGCAAAACCGAATCCAGATCCATATTTGAAAGCACAAGAAATGCTTGGAGTGAATAAGGACCAATGTGTCGTTATCGAAAATGCACCGCTGGGAATTGAATCTGCAAAAAATGCTGGAATGAAATGTATCGCAGTTGAAACTACACTCGGAAAAGATTTTTTGCAGCAGGCAGATTTCATCGTAAATTCCATCGAAGAAATACTTGGCTTTTTCCCGCTATTAGAGAAATAGATGGAGAACCATCTAATGAATAAATCCAGTAACTAATAAGCTAGAAATATTTTCACCCATCGGTACAGTAATCCTTGAAACTCAGTTGCTCATTGGGTAAATTTGCCATCGATGTTTCATAATAGGGTTTTATTTTTTTGCTGTTTCTTTGTAATTGCCGTAAATATTATGTCTCAAAATAAGTTTGAAGGAAGAATTGGATTTGCCGGCGGCTATTTACCTGCCTGGAATTTTTCAAAATTAGATAGATTAAATTCTTTCATCGAATTGCACGATTCTCAAAAGTTCTCTAACGATGGATTTTTTTCCCATGGGGGCGGAGGTTATATTTATATCATGATCGTTCCAAATCTTCGAATCGGTGGAATTGGAATGGGCGGAAATCAAATTGTCAGTTCAAAGTTATGCTCCGGAAATCTGAAGGAGATTAAATACAATCAATCTTTTGCAGGTGTAACAGTTGAGTATACAACTTCGATTTCGGTTTTTAATCTGAGTTATGGCGGAACGTTAGGAATTGGAGAAACAAAATTATATTTGAAAAATTTAATAGCAAATTCCAATTGGAATGATATCTGGAAAAATTTCAATGATACGATTTCCGTCCGTCAAAACTATTCCAATATACTTTCAACAACCTACTTCACATTAGTGCCGACGCTCAATCTGGAATACAGCTTGAGCAGGTTTACGGCACTTAGGCTGGGAGTTGGTTACGCAATTAATTTTGGAAGTAATTGGTATATTAATGAAAATGAAAAAGTAAATGATGCACCGGCGGATCTCATCAGAAATAGTTTTTATTTAACTGGCGGGATTTTAATAGGATTTTTCTCGAATTAATGGAGGATGATTGAAAAATATTTTAGTCACAGGGGCAGCAGGATTTATCGGCAGCAATTTTGTGAAACTGCTTTCTCAAAAAAGTGATGATTTTGGGATAATCGTACTCGATAAATTAACTTATGCCGGCAACCTTAAGAATCTTGAAGATGTAAGTAAGTCTCCTAACTTCAAGTTTTATAAAGGTGACATTTGTAATTCAGAATTTGTTGATTACATTATCGCACAAGAAAATATCGATACGATAATTAATTTTGCTGCAGAGTCGCATGTAGATCGGAGTATTCTCAGCTCGCAAGAATTTATCAACACGAATGTTATTGGAACAAATGTACTTCTTGAAACAGCAAGAAAATTTAAATTGAACAAGTTCATTCAAATCTCAACCGATGAAGTATACGGCTCGCTTGGTAAAGACGGAAAATTCTCAGAGACAACTCCGCTCTCACCAAATAGTCCCTACAGTTCCTCAAAAGCAAGTGCAGATTTATTAGTGAGAGCTTATTATCACACTTATGGTGTCCCGACGCTCATAACTCGCTGTTCGAATAATTATGGCCCGTATCAATTCCCAGAAAAGTTAATACCTTTGATGATAATTAATGCAATGAATAACAAACCGCTGCCTGTTTATGGTGACGGAATGAATGTTAGAGATTGGATTTATGTCGATGACCACTGTGAAGCAATTTTTGACGTCGCAACTAAAGGAAGAGTCGGTGAGGTTTATAACATCGGCGCAAATACTGAAAAACCAAATATTGAAATTGTAAAATTAATCTTGAAAGAATTGAGCAAGGATGAGAGTTTGATTAGCTATGTGAAAGATAGACCAGGACACGACAGAAGGTATGCGATCGATTCTTCAAAGATTGAGAATGAACTTGGGTGGAAACCAAAACATAACTTTGAAACTGCAATTCGCAAAACCATTGAATGGTATTTATCAAATAAAAAATGGTGGGAGGAGATAATCTCCGGCGATTATCAGAACTATTACAAACTGTGGTATATTGAAAGGTAAATTTTTATGAGCACTCTCGAGCAAAAACTGAATTCAAAAGAAGCTGTAATCGGTGTAGTCGGTCTCGGGTACGTCGGTTTACCCCTTGCAGTTGAGTTTGCATTGAAGGGATTCAAAACAATTGGAATAGATATCGATCAGCAAAAGGTTGATTCGATCAATGATGGGAAAAATTATATTCAAGACATTAAGAACTCTGAGTTCACCAAAGCAGTCCGAACAAAAAAACTAAGTGCGGAAAATCATTTTCTTTCAATACCTGAATGTGACGTAATTTACATTTGTGTTCCGACTCCCTTCACGGAGAATAAAGAGCCTGATATTTCGTTCATCGTTCATGCAAGCGAAGAAGTCGCAAAAGGACTGCGTCATAATCATTTAGTCATTTTGAAAAGCACGACATTCCCAAACACAACTGAAGGATACGTTCAGCCGATTCTGGAAAAGACAGGCCTGAAAGTCGGAAAAGATTTTTATTTAGCTTTTTCTCCTGAAAGAATTGATCCGGGGAATAAAGTTTGGACAACAAAAAACACTCCTGTAGTGGTCGGAGGAGTCACGAAAAAATGCACAAAACTTGCCGCATTGGCAAATTCAAAAATCATTTCAAAAGTTGTTGAAGTTTCAAATCCAAAAATCGCAGAGATGGAAAAACTCTTAGAGAATATTTTTAGGAGTGTGAATATTGCACTAGTCAATGAACTGGCGCTTCTTTGTGATCGTATGGGTGGAATAAATATGTGGGAGGTTATCGAATCAGCGTCTACAAAACCATTCGGATTTATGCCCTTTTATCCTGGACCAGGAATCGGTGGACACTGTATTTTGATCGATCCGTATTATTTAGAATGGCAGGCAAGGTCGCATGATTTCATAACTAAATTCATCACACTCGCTGCAGAGACAAATGAGAACATGCCATTTTATGTTAAGTCGATGATTCTGCGTGAGATGAGTCAGATGGAGAAGTCAATTAACAAAGCAAAGATTTTGTTTCTCGGTGCAGCATTTAAAAAAGATGTAGATGATACGCGCCATTCACCTGCAATGAAAGTCATGGAACTTCTCTTAAAAGATTACAACGTTAATTTAATGTATAACGATCCCTTCGTACCAGAAATTGAAATCAACGGATTAAAACTCAAATCGAAAAAATTGACTAAAGAGCTAATCAGTAAATCGGATTTAGTCGTTATTGTTACTAACCATTCATATTATAATTACGATATGATCGTGAAGAGTGCAAAAAGAGTAATCGATACACGCAATGCAACAAAAAATGTCAAATCAGGCCGCGATAAAATTGTACTGTTAGGTTCAGGAAATAAGAAAGGTTACTCTGTTTGAAAAAAATAATCAGTGTGGTTGGTGCACGTCCGAATTTTATGAAAATAGCTCCGCTTCATCGGGCGTTTCAAAAATATAAAGATCAAATTCAGCATTTAATCTGTCATACCGGACAGCATTATGACGTTAACATGTCGAAAGTATTTTTTGAAGAGTTAGAACTTCCAAAACCCGATTTTTACTTGGGCGTTGGGTCTGGATCTCATGCCGAGCAAACGGCTAAAATTATGATCGAATTTGAAAAAGTTCTTTTAAAAGAGAAACCTAATTTAATTATCGTAGTTGGAGATGTTAACTCGACGGTAGCCTGCAGTCTTGTTGCTGTTAAATTAGGAATTAAAGTAGCACACGTTGAATCTGGCTTAAGAAGTTTTGATCGGACTATGCCGGAGGAAATAAACAGATTGCTGACTGATTCAATTGCCGATTATCTTTTTGTCACTGAAGAGAGTGGTGTGCTGAATTTGTCCAATGAAAGAATTGATGAAAGTAAAATTTTCTTTGTCGGGAACTGTATGATTGATTCATTGATAAATTATCTGCCAAAAATTGATAGGTCGAAAATTCTCACTGAAATGTCGCTCCCTAGCGGAGAATATATTGTAGTAACGCTCCATCGTCCGAGCAATGTGGATGAGCCAGCAAACATAAAAGAAATATTTTTTCAATTCTCAAAACTTGCCGAGCGCTTCAAAGTTGTTTTTCCGATTCATCCAAGAACTCGAAAGACACTCGAGCATTCTGGATTTACCGATATCCACAAAAATATTTTATTAATCGATCCTATTGGGTATATTGATTTCATTAATCTTGTGAAAAATTGTGCATTAACTCTCACAGATTCAGGCGGAATTCAAGAGGAAACTACATACTTGAAAATTCCATGCTTAACTTTGCGAGACAACACAGAAAGACCGATTACAACTACCTTAGGTACAAATAAACTGATCGGTACTGATTACAAAAAAATTTACGATGAAGCTGTCTCTCGGCTGGATGACAAAAAATCAGATTCTGCAATTCCTCCATTGTGGGATGGAAAAGCCGGAGAGAGAATAGCAGATATCCTCGTAAAGAATTTAAATTGAAATTAATTAATCTATATCAATGAAATATTTAACTAAAACTTCGTTTATTTTTTTAATCCTGTTTCTCGTTTTTCAAAATAGTACTTTTTCACAGGATAGAGACCTACGAAACAAAATTCCTTCATTGGATGAATTATTGCAAAAAGCGGCTTTACCAAAAACGGGGACAACAACAATACCGCTTGAAGGAGCAATAGATCCAGAAATATATATAGTTGGACCTGGTGATGAATTTACAATTGGTATTTGGGGGGCGATGGGGATAACTTATCCTATTAGCGTGAATCCTGAAGGGAGTTTGATAATACCAACAGTTGGAATTGTTAATGTTTCAGAATTGAAACTCTCAGAGGTCAAAAAAAGAGTAACTGATAAAATAGAACAAAAATATTTAAACTCAGATGTTTCTGTAACACTTACTGCACCAAGAACTTTTTTAGTTCAAGTTTCTGGTGTTGTAGCTAGCCCTTCAACTTACAAAGTGACTTCTGTGGATCGGGCAGATAAAGCGATCATACTTTCTAATGTTACAACATTGAGCGCTGCGAATACGTTGTTAATAAATCCCTCACGAGAAAATGAAAGAGAATTAGCATTAGATCTTCAAAAACTTGATCCGAATAAAATTTCAGATATATATAAACGCGTTTCCACTCGTAAAGTAATACTCTATAGAAAAGATGGTACTAATGTTAATATTGATCTCCCAATGTTTTACGCAACAGGTGAAGATAAATACAATCCGCATTTAAGAGAAGGTGATAGGATCTTTGTTCCAATGAAGAATTTGTTTTTCGATTTTATATCTGTTTACGGCGAGGTGAATAAAGGTGATGTATATGAATTTGTGGAAGGGGATGATCTTGAAAGGGCTCTTCTAGTTGGTGGAAACTTCACTACAATGGCTAATAAACAAAAAATTTATTTGTATAGACTTAATCAGTCGACTAAGAAAAGAGATGAACTTGTACTGAAGTTCCCTGAAAATAAAGATTTCAAACTTGAGCGTGGAGATCAGATCTATGTCACTTCGTCCGAAGACAAGCCAAATAATTTTATTGTGTATTTATCAGGCCAAATAAAAAATACGGGTGCATTTCCTATCTTACAGAATGAGACAAAACTCTCTCAGGTTATCAGTGCGGCTGGTGGATTTAATGCAGAGGCAGATCTTAGTTCTGCACTCATCATTCGAGCAAGTGAATCAGTTGGCGAGTTCATTGATGAAGATTTTGAGTTGATTCAAAACTTGCGATCAGCTACAGCTAAATCATTAGACAGTCTCTACTTGATGAGAGAACTTAAACTCAAGAGAAGAATTGTTAATGTTGATTTTCATAAACTTTTTGTTGAGAAAAAGCCGGAATATGATATAACATTGAAAAATCAAGACATCATTCATGTTCCGCCAGCAAATCAGAATGTTTATGTTTTCGGTCAAGTTAAAAATCCAGGTTATCAGCCATACAGGGATAATGTCGGTTTTGATGGATATGTTGCTCTTGCCGGTGGATTCAGTGAGAATGCGGATAAAAGTGAGGTCAAAGTAATTAAAGCAAGAACATACCAATGGCTCGATCCTGATGAAACCGAAATACAAGCAGGTGATGCAATTTGGGTCCCACGTGAACCAGAGCGTCCATTCTTATATTATTTTTCAATTGCGCGTGATGGACTCGGAATAATTGCATCTGTTGCAACAATTTATCTGCTACTTCAGCAGGTTAGCAAGTAAAGTAATTCAAAAAAGTTTTAAGAATAATACTAGTATGAAAGATTCAAATAACGAAGTTCAAACAAATGATTATGTCGGCAAGAGTTTATTCGATTTTATCTCTGTGACCGTAAAATACCGTAAATTTTTATTTTGGTTTATTTTTTGTGTTACATTAGTTACGATTATTATAGCAATAGTATCGCCAAAGTGGTATAAATCTCGGACATCTGTTTTCCCTGCAGAAAAGACTGACTTGCTTGGTGATCTAGGTGGATTGTCTTCTCTTGTTAAAACATTTTCTCCAACCAAAGGTCTCGCTGGACTTACGGGCCCGACTGAGACAGATCGCTATCTTGCAATTTTAAAAAGTGGTACAGTTCTCGATAAAGTGATCAGAAAATTTGATCTAGTGAATGTTTACGAAATTTCTGATGGCTCGATGGAAAAGACAGTTAAAGCACTTCTTTCCAATGTAGAATTCGAGGTGCAGGATGAAGGGTATTTGACAATTGATGTGTTTGACAAAAATCCTCAGCGAGCTGCAGACTTGGCAAACTATTTCGTGGATCAATTGAATGAAGTCAATGCAGAACTCAACGTCAAAAATGCAACTGCAAATCGCATGTTCATAGAAAAACGATATGAACAAAATCTGAAAGATATCAATGATCTCGAAGCATCGATGAAAGAGTTTCAAAAAAAGTATGGAGTAGTTGCCGTCCCTGAACAAATCGAAGCGACTGTGAAAACAATGGCAGAAGTGTATGGTAAATTAGCAGAGAAAGAAATTGAGATGAATGTTCTTCAAAGATCATTCTCATCTGATCACCCTCTTTATAAAAGCTCTGCAATCGAGGTTCAAGAACTTCAGAGGAAAATCAATCAATTAAATAAAGGTTCGCAAAGAGCCTACGGTGATATAAACGTATTGATCCCTTTTAAACAAGCACCTGAGCTTGGGGGGGAATATTTGAAAATATACCGAAATTTAGAAATTCAATACAAAATATTACAATTTGTAACTCCGTTGTATGAACAGGCAAAAGTTGAAGAGGTTAGAAATACTCCGTCAGTGTTAGTTCTCGATAAAGCATCTCCAGCTGAAAGAAAGTCAAAACCAAAAATTTCGCTGTATGCAATTTTGTCTTTTATATTTTCTATTATTATTGGGTATGTAATTGTTTTTACGAAAGAAATGACAGAAAAGTATAAAACGCAGCATCCATCTGGATTTAATTATATTATCTCAGAAATAAAATCTGATCTCCAGAAAGTCCGTTTCCGGAAAAAGGGTTAAATGTTTCAATGCCAGATGCCCTTCGGATAAAACGGAATTCTTTTTTTTCCTTTATATCCATTACATCACGACTTGTCACTAATGTAATCTTATTCCTGATTATTGCCCGATTCTATGGCCCGGAATCATTCGGGAGTTTTAGTGCAGCTCATACTATCTCAATGATGTTTCTGCTCTTAGCAGATTTTGGTTTTGACATGCTGATCATGACTGAAATTGCAAAAGCAAAATCCAAGGCAGCGGAAATTTTTCAAAAGTTTATCCCAATAAAAATAGTTTTCACATCTGCTGCGCTGATTTTGTTATGGATCACAGGTCTGTTCATTCCTAGCAGTGAAGAAACGAAAAGCTTAATTTTTGTTCTGAGCATAAACATGGTTCTTACCACTTTATCGAATATGTTCTTCGCCTCCTTCAAGGGTATTGAGGAATTTCAGCATGAAGCTTTGATCTCTTCCATGATAAATATTGTGCTTTTAATTGGTGTGATCGTACTCTCCTACTTGAACGTTCAAATTATTTTTATCGCATTGGCGATTGTTATTTCACGTAGCTTAGGAATAATATTAGCATTTTATAAGTTTAATTCAGTCTTCAGTCATCCTAAACTTAATTTAGAATTCAAGAACTGGAATAAAGAGTTAAAAGTTGTATTTATTTTTGGACTTCACTTACTCTTTGGCACACTCTATTTTCAATTGGATACTGTAATGCTGTTGATATTTAAAGGAGATTATGAAGTAGGAATTTATCAATCTGTATTTAAATTGATGGTATTGGTTCTTACTTTACCTGAGATTTTAGTTAGTGTAGTCTTACCCGCGGTCACGGGTCTTTATGCTAAAGCAAATCCAAAGTGGGAAGAAGTCGGTGGATTATTATTTAAGATACTGTTTCTTACATCTTTACCGATTGCATTAATTTTTTTCTCATATCCAGAGTTCATAATTAAAATTGTGTATTCGAAACCTGAATTCTTGGTTGCTGTTCCAATATTAAAACTCGCGTCCTTTGTCATATTAATAAGATATTGCGCTGAACCTTTTGCAATGCTTTTAACAGCAACAGGTAAACAAGCAAAACGAACTGCCATTGTAATTGCTGCAACCATCGTTAATTTAACATTGAACTTGTTTGTAATAAAGCTTTATGGATCGTATGGTGCAATTCTTGTGTCAATCTTTACAAATTTGTTCACAGCGGCATTATATATTTATTTTGTTCGTGAAGAATTTATTAAATGGATTATGGATGCCAAGTATTTAATAAATATATTTATTGTTACTGCCATTTGGTATTTAATCAACCAAATATCATTTACTCCTTGGCTAACTCTGCCGCTCTGTTTCATCGGAATAGTTGGATTTTCATACGCATTCAATTTTAGTCCTCAAGAAAGACTTACTTTATTTAGATTTAAAAAGGAAGTCTTGAACGATGCATAGACCTAGTGTAGGGATTATCATTTTGAACTACAATAGAGCAGACGATACAATCAATTGCATAAACAGCTTAAGAAAAATTGACTATTCAAATTATTCAATCTTTGTAATTGACAATTCTTCAACTGACAATTCATATGAATTCTTGAGAAGCAAATTGACTGATTGTCAGGTCTTAAGCACAAATGAAAATCTGGGTTATACTGGCGGAGTGAACTATGGACTTCGGAAGCTGGTTGATTCAGATTTTGAGTATCTCCTTTTATTAAATAACGATACTATTGTTGAAAAAGAATTTCTGACGGAATTAGTAAAATCACTTGAGGAAAAGAAAGAAGCATTCGCTGCATGCGGAACAATTTTATGTGAACATGACCGTGAACAAATTTGGTATGCATCCGGAAAATTGATCCCTTGGCGCGGCTTGGCAGTCCATATTAACAAGGGAAAGAAATTCAAAAGAACAGCTAATGCAACTGCATTGGAAACCAGTTTTATAACCGGTTGTATGATTTTATTAAAAAGAAATTATCTAAACCAGATTGGATTTGAAGATGAAAGATTCTTTATGTATTTGGACGATATTGAGTATTCAGCACGCGTCCAGAGACTTGGACTTAAACTTCTGTATGTTCCGAGTTCAATAATTTATCATAAAGTTCTTGGCGAAACTGAGAATCCTTTTAAGTTGTATTATTCGGCTCGGAATAGATTATTATTAATTAACTGTGCCTTTGGAGGTATGCAGGCATTCATAGCTCGAATTTATTTTCTTTTTGTCATATCGTTAAAAATGGTTTATTGGAAGTTTTTTAATCAAGATTTTTATGCTGCCGCTCGACTTGGTTTATCCGATTACTTTAAAGGTAATTTTTATAAAGGAAATGGTTTCAGATTCTTAAATTAATATTTATTTAAATTATGACGGTTGTTTCATTTTTCTGTTTTACTCTTTTTTTACTGCTGTTGTTGAACGGGCTAAAGAAACACGTCGATTTTTTCTCTCCAGCGAGAATATTTGGGTTAATTTGGCTTTTAGCAATCGGATTGGTGGACCTTAAATTCAGCAGATTACAGCTTGAATGGACTTCCTCTGGGTGGTTTAGTTTGCTCATTGGAATTATTTCACTTTTCGTTGGGATCTATATTTCATTTTCAGGTAATTTTGGAAAAGATTTTCTTAATGTTTCGCAAATTCGAAAAAAAATTCAATTGATAGGAATTGATAAGATAAGATTGTACAATCTTATAGTTTTATTATTTGTAGGGTATGCTGTTTGTTTTGTAATTGAATTTATTATTGAAGGATATCTTCCAGCATTTTCTCCTGAGCCAGACAAAGCCAGAGTTATGTTTGGTGTTTTTGGTATTCACTTAGTTGTTAATGCTGTAAATACACTCCTATTTCTGATTGTTCAGTACTTCTTGTTCGTTCGGGCGGAAAAAGCGAAAAAAACTTTTCTTGTATTTGTATTCATTATCTCAACTGCAAGTTTTCTTTTACTTCTTCAGAGATATAACTTTTTTATTCTTAGCATTATGCTTCTCTGCTTGCTTTATTATTGCAGCCGGCATATCAGCTTGAAAACTTTTTTAATTTTTGTTTTGATCGCTGCTGGTATACTCGTTGCGATTCAATCGATTAGATTGGCAAAATATGCCGAATTCTATTTCTACACTTTTGCTGAAATGAAATTTCCAATTAAGTATGCAATCTTTAGCGAACCTTATATGTATTTGGTGATGAATCTAGAAAATTTTGTTCGTGCTGTACCAAAGATTGAAAATTATACTTATGGTTATTTCACTTTGGATTTCCTTCTCGCATTGACCGGTATGAAACATTGGCTTGCGGATTATTATTCTCTTGAAAAATTTCCCACCTACATAGCAGGATATAATACATTTCCATTTTATTGGGCTTATTTTCGTGACTTCGGATATGTTGGATTGACCTTAATCCCTTTTATTTTAGGATACGTTATTTCGGAAATATATTATAAACTACATAGCAGTCCGCATCTCATCTATGTTGCACTGTATAGCATTGGATTCGTGATACTCGTCATAAGTTATTCATCTGATCCTCTAACGAGATTGGATATGGTGTTTAATTTCATTCTCATTGTACTGGCACAATTTTACATTACACGAAAAACTATTTCAATTAAGGCCCAAAGTAATAATGAATTTGGAATCTTATCGGATAAATTATGATGCCTAAAGTTTTTGCAGTCGTTTTGAATTGGAATGGATATGAAGATTCCAAGAAATGCATCGATTCTTTGCTGCAATCAACTTACAATAATTTACATATAGTTATTGTTGATAATTCGTCGACTGATGATAGTCCAAATTCATTGGCAATAGAATTTCCTGATGTCGAGCTCATCAGGGCAGACAAAAACGGCGGATATGCATTCGGAATGAATCTTGGTGCGAAATATGCACTTAAACATGGCGCCGATTTTGTGATTTATGTTAATAATGATGTGATTGTTACTCCGACTTTCTTAGAACCTATGCTCGAGCTGGCTCAGACCAGTAATGAGATTGGAATAGTCTCAAGCAAAGTTTTGTATACAGAAAAACCGGATATAATTTATTGTGCCGGTGCGAAAGTCAGTTATTTGTTGTGTGGAGGAGTCGCGGAATATCAGGGGAGAGGAAAAGATGAATGCGCAAATGAGATCCGCGAAACAACTTTAGCTGAAGGATGTTTGCTTCTGATTAAACGATCTGTATTTGAAGAAGTCGGATTTATGGAAGAAAAGTATTTTATGTATCTTGAAGATGTCAATTATGCAGAACGAGTTCGAAAACATTTTAAAATAATGTATACTAATGAGTCGATCGTTTATCACAAGAGTGGTGCCGGTAAAACCTGGGCTGAGTATTCGCCATTATACTATTATTATTATACAAGAAATCGATTGTGGTACTTTGCTAATCGAAATATCTTTTACCGTTTATATGTGATTTGCTTTTCGCTGTTAAATTCTTTAGCAAAATTCTTTATCTTAGCTAAAGTGTATTTTGTTCAAAATAAAAATGATAGAGTCACATCTTCCTTTAAATCCTTATGGAAAGGATTTATAGAAGGAACTTGTCTAATATTAAAATTGCGTAAATGAAACATTCGAAAAAA
>CAZNDS010000077.1:0-11995 GCA_964571865.1 uncultured Ignavibacteriaceae bacterium
AAGATTATGTTCTGTAATTAAATCAATTGCGATGTGATTTTCAAAGAGATGAATATTCTGAATCTCAGAAATGCGTTTCAGTAATGCTTGTTCAACTTCTCTACCAGTCAAGTCCTTTGCATGGACAATTCGATTTTTCGAGTGCCCACCCTCTCTAGCAAGATGCAGACTTCCCTCTTTTGTTTTTGAAAACTGCGTACCGAATTCAATTAATTTGTCTATCTCCGATGGACCTTCTTTAACAATTAACTCAACAGCTTCTCGATTACAAATTCCATCGCCAGCGATAAGAGTATCTTGAACGTGCAAATCGTTCTTATCTTCCTTTGAAAGAACAGAAGCAATTCCGCCCTGAGCATAGTTGGTGTTAGATTCAGCACTATTCTTTTTTGTAACTATGAAAACTTCTGCGTATTGGGATGCTTCGATCGCAAATCTTAATCCTGCAATTCCACTTCCAATTATGAGAATATCTGTTCTATATTTCATTTTATAATAAGTATTTCAGTATAAAGAAACTTCCAATCAACAAAACCAAAAACACAAGTGTAAGTTTATCAAAATACTTTTCAATGTACATTTTAATTTTCGGACCGATCCAGAAAATTAGACCCGCTACAAGAAAAAATCTTCCAGCACGTCCTACGATCGAAGCAAATGTTAAAGTCCACAAATCGATTGTAAGGTTAAATCCTGCCAAAATTGTAAATACTTTATATGGAATCGGAGTAAATCCAGCAGTCATGATAGCGAGGAATCCATTTTCCTGATATTTAGTTAAGACATAATTGATCTCGCTTTCAACTCCATAAAATCTTATGATTCCAAGCCCAATCGTATCATAAAAAATATATCCAATCAAATAACCCAAATAAGCACCTAACACAGAGCCAATCGTACAATAAAAAGCATAAATAAAGCTGCGTGAAGGTTTACTTATAGCAAGAACTATAAGTAAAGCATCCGGAGGAATCGGGAAAAAAGAAGACTCAATAAAAGCAAAGAAAAACAATGCAGCAGATGCGTACGGCTTTTCCGCAAAACCTTCGACCCAGGCTTTTAGGTTGTAAAGTTTTGTTTTAAAGTAATTGTAAACATTCAACGACTTTTCATTCATACTGATAATAATTTTCCTTTCGAATTAATTTTTCCTCCACTGTTAATCGAACACAATCCCGATTAAGTAATTTTTTATTCCACTCTTTCGAATGATTAAAATTCTTAGGTTATTAAATTTAACCAATTAATGGATTTAAATAATTTGGTATTATGATATTGCGCATAGTAAGGATACCGAAATCTGCATGCAATAAACTTGGAATAGAGTTTACCAACATTGCAACAGTGGCTGTGTCGCCAAAAACTCCATTCTCAACAGTCACATTTAATTTTGGTGTCCCATCGATAATTATTTTATCGAATGATTTATTTAAATCAACTCTCATTTGCAGATCAAGACTGATCAATTTCTGTCTTCCATAAAAACCATAAACCGTATGGTTCATTCCGCATACTTTTCCTTTTGGAATTTGGAAGTATCGAGTTTTAAAATTTGCGTTGGCAATAATTGGAACAATCTTCTCTTTATAGGAAGAAATATTAAATCTCAAGCCATCAGCAATCAGTTGAGCAGATTCAAGTAAACCGACATGACCGAGCTTCTTCTTTCTTACTAATTGATTAAACTCAGATTTTGTTAAGCCAAGCCCCATTTTCTCTTGCAACGGTTTGCGTCTTTTATTCAAATCAACAACCCGTTCAGCTTTAATTACTTTTACATTTGAACAAACGCTGGTAAAAAATAATGGGACTATATCCATGATAAATCCAGGATTTACACCAGTCCCAAGAATATGTACAAATTTTTCTTTTGCTTTTCTATCGATCTCTTCAGCCAATGCTCGATGCGTAATGAAAGGATAAAGCAATTCTTCGCAACTGGTAATGATACTGACTTTATACTCTATACAAGTGAAGATGTCAACTTGTACTGATTCGAGCCTGCTTCCTGAAGTCAAAATTGCAACTTCGGGATGATATTTTGATAAAGCCTCCGCAAGATTATTAACTACAGGAACATTTAATTTTTTTTTCGCACCAATAAATTTTCCTAGATCGTTTCCAAATTTCTTTGGATCAATGTCAACAACAGCGAGAAGATTTAAAGATTTTTTTTGAAGGACCAATTTACATGTTTCAATACCAATTGGTCCCAATCCGACGAGTATGATTTTTATTCTATTCGGCATGCTAAACCATTCTGATTATTGAAAAAATATATTTTGATAAAAAAAATAAGATTGGAATTATTGAAATGACAGAAACAGTCAGAATTATCGAGATCCGAAATGACTGTGAATAAATTTTAAAACCAATAAATGTAAATATCAAAAAAAGCGTAAAAACAAAAATTTCGAGACCAGCAAGCATATAAGCTGGAATTGGCTTTATTGCGAATGGTGACGGATTACCTGAAAACAAAAACGGTCCGAATAATACTAACTCTATAGTCAGTAAAAGAAAAATACTCATAGAGAAGATTGATGATGCGTATCCGATAATTGCAAAATAATTTTTTCTAAATAAATTTTGCATAGATATTTTGTTAATCACCCCTCTGATAAATTCCAAATAGAAAAACAGAATGATGCACAACACGACCGTCAATGTAAACAAAGCTATCCAGAACAGATTGAATGAAATCTCCAAATCATAGACCGAACCCAAAACAAATATAAGAGAAGTTAATTTTATATTTAGCAAGATAAAAAGAGGTAATAAAAAATTTTTGTTATCAGCGTAGAGAATTTGTTTGAACGCATTTTCAGTATCAAATATCAATAAATAAATCACTGACCAAAAATTAATGTTAGGAACCTTAGCACGTAAAACATTTGAGCAGCTTGAACATTTGTATGCTTCAAAAAAATTTTCCGAACTGCAAGATTTACAAATAATTTTATTCAAAAAAATTTTATTGGCCTTCAATTGTAATTAATGGTGTATTTTTATCAATTGTAGCGCCAAGCTCAATATTTATATGTGTAACAACACCATCGATGGGTGACTTTAACTCATTTTCCATTTTCATAGCTTCAAGAATTAATAGACTCTCTCCAGTTTTAATTTCCTGACCGACTGCAATTTTCAACTTTGATATTAAACCGGGCATTGGAGCTTTAATAATTGCTTTCTTTTGTTTCGTTTGTTCCTCACTCAGCTTTTCAAAAACTTCGCCAAAATAATTGTGAATTTCAAACGGCAAAATATTTCCATTGAAATATGCACGGGATGATCCATTTACAATTGGCTCAATATTTATTTCATAAATATGTTCTTCATCGGTTACTTGAAATAAATTTTCTGATAGAGGTTTGATTTCCAAAGAAGTGTTATTTTTATCCTCTATTACAGAGTGATTAAAATTCGGATATGTTATTTTATATTTCAATCCTCAAACCTTCGTTTAATCCAGTTAGACTTTACTAAAACAGAATCTGCAGCAATCTTCTGATTAGAATTCCGTTTAGAATTACAAAAACTTATTGTCTTCGAAACAAGATCTAAAATCTTTTCATCACTTTTAATCCAATGTCCATTTCCATTCTCCTGAAATTTATTGGAGAGATACTGCGTATCAAATTTGTTTTCAATGAATTCAGGTTCATTCAAAATCCATAAACACAGAGGAATATTAGTTACTAAACCAACAATTTGAATCTCACGCAGCACTCTTTTCATTCTTGTGATAGCTTCCACTCGATCGCTGCCCCAAGTGACAACTTTTGCCAAAATGGGATCATAATAAATTGGAACATCACTCCCCAAATCAATTCCGCTGTCAATACGCACTCCAAATCCACCTGAAACCCGATAATGAGATATTTTTCCAAAGGAAGGCAAAAAGTTATTAAACGGATCTTCAGCATAAATCCGAGCTTCAATACTTGATCCATTGATATTTAATTGTTCTTGAGTAAAAGAAAGTTTTTCACCAGCTGCAATCCTAATCTGCTCACGTACAATATCAATTCCAGTAATGAATTCAGTAACTGGATGTTCAACTTGAACTCGCGTATTCATCTCTAAAAAGTAAAAGTTTTTATCACTATCAACTAAGAATTCTATTGTCCCAGCATTAACATAATTGCATGCCTTCGCTGCCTGAATTGCAGCAGAAGTAATTTTTTCTCTAAGTTTTTGATCAACTGTCGGAGAAGGAGCTTCTTCAATAATTTTTTGATGCCTTCTCTGAATAGAGCATTCTCTCTCAAACAAATGAACATAATTTCCGAATCCATCTGCGATTATCTGCACTTCAATGTGTTTAGGATTAGAGAGAAACTTTTCAACGTAGACATTTTTATCTTTAAACGCTTTTTCTGCTTCGCTCTGTGCCATCTCGAAACTTGAAAATAGATCAGACTCATGATATACCACCCTCATTCCTTTACCACCACCGCCAGACGTAGCTTTAAGTAAAATAGGATAACCTATAGAATCAGCTGTAGATTTTAGTTCTTCCTTAGATTGAATTGGATCTTTTGTGCCAGGAACAACCGGAACATTGTTTTTAATCATCAAATCACGTGCAGAGGCTTTATTTCCCATAAGACGAACGGATTCAGAATCGGGTCCAATGAAAATCAATCCTTCATCATTTACATACTTAATAAAGTCGGGATTTTCTGAAAGGAAACCATAGCCAGGGTGAATTGCATCACAATTAGACTTCTTTGCTGCATCAACAACATTTTCAAAATTGAGATACGAATCCTTTGATTGACTTGCTCCGATATGAATTGCTTCGCCAGCTAACCTAACATGCAGAGAATTTCTATCAGCATCTGAATACACTGCTACTGGAATAATTCCTAAATCCTTGCAAGCACGAATTATACGGATGGCAATTTCACCTCTGTTTGCGATCAAGATTTTTCTAAACATACTGTACAAAAATATAAAAACTGTTGTTAAATAGAACTCTTATTATTTTATTTTCAAATAAATTATAATTATTCTTTCAACTTAATAATAGTTATTCCATCACCACCTTGTTCAATTGGAGCGGGATAAAACGATTCAACAAATGGGTGTCTTGTCAGCCATTCTTTAACCAAACTTCTAAGAATTCCATCCCCTTTCCCATGTAAAATTTCGAGAAGTATTAAACCCGAAACAGAAGCTTTATCAAGGAACTCAATTACTAGTTTTTCTCCTTTAGCGGCGCGTTGCCCGCGTATATCAAGCCGTACGGGAATTAGTTCATTTCTTAAGTTGAAAACTTTAGCTGATCTCTTTATTTCTTGCTCTGGTTTTATTTTGAGCAAAGTACTTAATTTGGTTTTTACTTTTAAATTTCCAATTAATAGCTGAGCAGAATTTTTATGTTCGTCTATTCCAATAACTTTACCCTTAATATTTTTTTCTTTTGAGATTGCAAAATCACCAATAACTATCGAGCCAGAATTTATTGGAAGTGACGTTTCCTCTAGTTGTGATTCAATTTCATTTTTTTTGATCTTAATCTGCTCCCGAAACTGCTTAACTATTTTTGAATCTGCTTTTGATTCTTTAATAGATTTTACTGCTTTTTCCACTAATGCATTCGCAGATTTGACCACAGCAAATGCCTCTTCCAACGCTTTTTGTTTGATTTCTTTTTTAGTGGAGTTTAATTCGTTTAGTTGATTATTGAATTGAGTTATTAATTTATCAAGTTGAAGTTTCTCAGCTTTAACTTCCTCAAGTAATTTTGAATAGACTTGCAATTTCTGATGGAGTGAAGAGATGTATTGTTCTACTTCTGCTGCGTTTTTCTCTCGAAAAGATCTTGCCGTTTGAAGGATTTCATAAGGAAGAGCTAACCGTTCAGAAATTTCAAATGCATAACTGCTTCCGGGAATGCCTTGTATAAATTTGTAAGTCGGCTCTAAATTATCTGCATCAAATTCCATTGAGGCGTTTATTGCATTCTCATGATTCGCTGCGAACAATTTAAGATAACTGTGATGGGTTGTAACGATAACAAAGCTGCCCTTTTCAATTAAAAGTTTCACGATTCCAGCTGCCAAAGAAACACCTTCGCTCGGATCAGTGCCGGTTCCTATTTCGTCAATCAATATAAGTGAATCATGATCTGATGAATTATAAATTTCTTTAATACTCTTTAAGTGAGAGCCGAATGTGCTTATGTCGTTATCAATAGATTGCTCGTCTCCAATGTCAATATGCACATCATTAAAAAAAGGAATTGTTGAATCAGGTTGTATAGGTAAATGATAACCATATCTTGCAAGAATAGATATTACACCAATTGTTTTCATCAATACGGTTTTTCCTCCGGCATTTGGGCCGGAGATGACCAAACACTTAACATTTTCATCTAGTTTTAGATTGAACGGCACTGTTTTTTGATAGCCCAAAGTTTGAATTAAAAGTGGATGGCGGCATGAGATGATCTCAAACGACCGATCCACTGAAAAATTGACCTTTGTTCCGCGGATCTCTATAGAATATTTAGCTTTTGCAAATATTGAATCGATCTTAGCCACTAAGCTTAGTGATTTAGTCAATTGGGGGGCAATCTTACTAACTTCGGAAGTCAGCAACTGTAATATTCTAGTGACCTCTCGGTTCTCTTCAAAGTGAAGTGACAATAATTCATTATTTAACTCGAGTGTTTCTTCCGGTTCGATGTATGTTGTTAATCCCGTAGCAGATTCTGAATGAATAAAACCTTTTACTTGTTTTTTGTATTCCGATTTAATTGGAAGAACTATTCTTCCATCTCGCAAAGTAATCAACTCTTCTTGCACAATTCCCTTTTCAGCGAAACTCTTTAATATTCTATCGGCGACTTTTCGTAGGTGTTCATTTTGCTGTTTGATTTCAGATCGAATACGTCTGAGTTCAGTACTGGCATTATCTTTTATTTCACCATAGTCATCAAGAACGTCATTAATTCTCTTTTCAACGAGTTTATCAACAATCAAATCTTCAGAGAGAAAGCAGAGGTTTTCAAGATTTAAGCTGTTTTCGGAAAAAGCATTTTTAATAATTCGGGAATTACGAAGCAGATCACAAATCTTTAATAAATCTTTTGAACTTAGTATATAACCTCCGATACGCGATTTATTGATTTGCTCGTTCAGATCCGGCAAAAAAGAAATTTCCAATTCAGATGAGGACTCAAGATAATTTTTTGCTTCATTAGTTAAATTCTGTAAGAGTTCCGCATCTTTAATTGAATCAGCAATCACATCATTTTCGATCAATATCGAACCAACTTCAGTCGAAGTATATTTTCTAACGTGGGAAAAAATCTTTGGAAGGTCTAATTTTTCAAAACTCTTGAGCATGAGTAAGAATTGAATCTTTTTTTCTGTTGATTTCTCTAATTAAATCAAAAAATTCTTTCGTGCTGGGAACTACCTTCTCAATTACTTTGAATGTATTTGGGATCAACGAAAAAGTAAAACTGTATAGGTGCGAACTAATCCGGCTTTCTTTATCTGGAAAACTAAAAAGATTAAGAAAGATAAATACGGCACTTAATAGAAGCCAGATTTGAAGCACACCAACCACACCTCCCATTAATTTGTTAATGAGACTTATTACCCCATCTCTCGGTTTAAGCAAACGTGAAAGTATCGAAGCAAATATGAAACTGACGACAAAAATAATGCTGAATGCAATGATCATCGCCGGCAACGCATCGAGAGACGTGAATTGCATCACCAGCTTTTTTACCTCATGTGAGAATGTGATAGAAATGAAAATTGCAGCGATGAGTGCTGCTAAACTTATAATTTTCTTAATTAGCCCATCCTTCAGTCCAAGGAAAAATCCGATAATAACAAAAATGATTACAGTGTAATCTATGTAATTATGCATTTGCTGAGAGTTTTATTCTTACAATTTCATTAACAATTTTTCCATCAGCTCTACCTTTTAATTCGGCCATTGCTGGACCCATCACTTTACCAAGATCACTCAAACTTTTTGCATCAACTGAAACAATTAATTTATCAATGATTTTTTCAATTTCCTCTCTCGAGAGTTGTTTTGGCAGGAAGGCTTGAATTATTTCCTGTTCTTTGTTTTCTTTTTCTGCTAAATCATTTCTACCAGCTTTGAAGTATTCTCTTTTTTACAAGTGATGATAGTATCGAGATTTCATCTTCTGAAGTCATTTCACGATTCACACCGCTTTTATCAAACTCGATTATTGAGGCTCTGATCGATCTTAATGTCTCCAAACGCAACTTATCTCCGGACTTCATTGCATCCTTAATTTGCCCATTTATTGATTCTTTAAGCATAAAATTCCTACAAATAAAAAAAGGCAGGAATTTGAATAAACGCCTGCCTTAAAATTAATTCACAGTAAAGCTATAATTTTTTTATTGAAGAATAATTTATTCTAAGACAATAAGCTTTACGTAATTCTTGTTGAATATCGGTCACCAAACCCATTTTCGACGTTTTATCTATTCTCAACGAAACGATAATTGTTGGTAAATCTACACGTTTGTTGTACATTATTTTTTGTATTTGGTCAACCATCACAATATTGTCGTCAATTTGCATTCTTCCATCTCTTCCGACCCAAATGAAGGAGACAACACGTTTGTTTTCAATTTTCTCTATAGCGCGGGCTTCCGGCAGACGATATTGAACTTGAACATCGTGTTCTTTGAGTGTTGTAGTTACCATGAAGAAGAGCAATAGCATGAAAACAATATCCGGTAGTGATGCAGTCGGAATTTGTTGTTTTGTTTTTGCTAATTTCTTTTCAAATTTCATTTTATAACCTTACAAAATTATTTTACAACCTCAGGTTCTGCAATCGAAATAATAATTGGTATTTTTTCCTTCACGTCTGTAAACTGTTCTTCGTCTAGATTGATCACTTTTCTTCCATATTTTTGGAAGGAATATTCTTCGCGTACTTCGAAAAATGATTCTTTAACTTGATCCAAGGCCAGAATGTAGAGGTTGTAAATTGTTTTACTGTCAGTTTTAACCGAGACAATTAATTTTTTATTACTTGGCAATTCAATTTTACTTCTTATTCGTGCTTTTAGCTTCTCACCAATCTGAGCCAATGTAACCACTTCGTCACTTAATAAAATATCACCATTCTCATTAATTAACAATGTAGCCAATCGGTCTTTTGAAATTTCTACTTGAATTTGTTCTTCAGGAGGTACATATTCTGGTAATATCAAACCGATTCCAGTATCTACGTCGATAGTAGTAGCAACCAAGAAGAAAAGCAAAAGCAAGAATGCAATATCAGCCATCGAACTAGTCGGAATCTCAGCTTCTTTTGTTTTCTTTTTTCTAATTTGTGGCATTATAATTTCCTGTACACTAAAATTATCTTAGTTTACTTTTTTTGGTTAAAAGAGACTAAAGTATCAATTAATTCCACTGAACTCTCTTCCATTTCAACAACAATCTTATCAATCCTTGAAACAAAATAGTTGTACAAAACTTGAAGAATCATCGCCACAACAAGACCAAAAAGAGTTGTGAGTAATGCAACTGCAATACCGCCAGCAACGATACTTGGCGAAATCTGATTTGCTTCTTTAATAGCATCGAAAGCTTCGATCATACCTTGTACTGTTCCAGTAAATCCTAACATTGGTGCTATGCTGATGAAAGTCGAAATCCAAATTAATCCTCTCTCAAGAAAAGACATTTCGATACCACCATAAGCGACAATTGCTTTTTCTGCAGCTTCAATACCTTCGTCTGATCTAAGAAGCCCTGCGTGAAAAACACTAGCAATTGGACCGCGTGTATTTGCACAATATTCTTTTGCAGCATCGGTTCCACCTTCATCCATAGCTTTTTTTACACCAACTAAAAATGATTTTGTATTGATATTGGCTCTTGTCAATGTCCAAAATCTTTCAATTGAGAAAGCTAGTCCTAAAATTAAGCACGCTAAAATTGGATGCATAAATAATCCGCCGGCATTATACTTTTCTGTGAGCCAGTTAAGCATGCCAGTATCAGCAGCTTGAGCTATAACAGCGTTAATAAATCCAAATATTCCAGAAAAATCCATTTAAATTTACCTCCTAAAGATTGATAAATGAGCCTACTCAAAAAAGGTTGTTTTAGTGATTTGTGAATTATAATTGATGCAAAAATCGAAATGTTTTTTCATTAACTACACCTTTTTAGATTCGGCTCATAAATTATTATTGTTCAACATAGTTTAAATCAGTACAATTTTAAGACTTTGAGGTACGAAAGTCAATCAATTTTTCCCGTTCTTTTTGAATGAAATATTAACAATATCATTCAACCATTTTTATCCGAATTCCAACAGGAAAGTGATCACTATATCCACCAAGATATCTGCCCGATCCATAAGTTGGATATGGAGCGCCTGTATATTTTCCCTGTCGAGTTGTATTTAAATCATTGCTCAATATTTCGAAAGAATCACAGATATAATCGAACTTACTATTATCTAGTAATCCTTTTGAGACGATGATTTGATCAAGCATATTGAATTGCCCTTTGTAAAAATATGTCCCCTTTCCCTTCTTAAATAAACTTTGAGAAAGATTATATAAATTTGATCCATACTCCATTGACACATTGCCGCAATCAAAGTCCACTGCCATTAATGAAACTAAAATTGAATTATTATATGGCATGTCATTAAGGTCTCCCATAATGACGATGTTTGCTGCTTTATCCCTTGTGAGAATTTCATCGACATTTTTTCTTAAAATTGTAGCAGCTTTTATCCGGCGAGGTTCACTCTCAATTTCACCCCCTCGTCTTGATGGCCAATGATTAACAAAAAGATGAATAATTTCTTCATCGATTGTTAATTTGGTGTATAGAATATCACGAGTCATTCCTGCAATTGGAATATTAATTGCTCTCGCATCAAGAAATTCTATTCGCTCTTTTTTATACAATAACGCAACATCAATACCACGGTAATCGGGAGACTCAAAATGAATTATTTCTAATTCTAAATCTTTCAAATATTTTGAGGTCATTTGTTCAAGAACACTTCGGTTTTCAATTTCACAGACTCCCAAAATATCGGGACCTTCCCCGTCATTCATACTGCGTATAATTTTTGAAAGATTGCTGAACTTTTTGTCTAATTTCTCGTCATCCCAATTAAACTGACCATTGGGAAGATACTCGTCATCCCCCATATTTTTTGGATCATCAATTGTATCGAACAGATTTTCCAAATTCCAAAATGCTACATAATAATTTGTTTGCGAGCTGCAACTTTGGAACGTTAAAACCGATAATACTAACACAAGAAGAAATTTTGTTTTCATAAGTTAAAAGAATCACTATTTAGTTTTGAATTAATTTAAGATAACATTTATGATTAATATTTGGAAAATATTTTTGCTCATCGGAATTCTACTATCCTGTTCTGCATATTCGCAAAATAAAAAGTTTGAACTCTGGAAAGTTGATGGTGCAATGAGAGGAGCAAACGTTCATCCTTACAGACATTTTTCCTCATACTCAATGCGAGACCCTATTACAATGAATGATGTGATAGAATTGAGGGAATTAAATGCCAACTTAATAGTCGCGAATTACCCAGGCGTGTATACTTATTATTCACCATATGAGATTGATTCACTTCATTTAATGAATCTGGATTCAGTTGTTAACTATTCGAAATCAGCTGGGCTAAATTTGGTGATATCATTAAGAAGCGGACCTGGAAGGTCGCTACAAGTTTTTGATAATGAAGGACGGGAGGATGAATTGTTATTTTACGATTCAACAGCACTTAAAAAATATATCGAAATGTGTGAATTCATAGCTGACCGATATAAAGAAAACGATCACATAGTTGGTTACAATTTCCTTTTAGAACCACATGCTGATTATCCTGTATATTTGCCTCCAATTTTTGACTCTGAATATTTTGAGTTTGTTGATAAACTAATTTCTAAAATAAGAGATATTGATTCTATAA
>CAZNDS010000078.1:0-11778 GCA_964571865.1 uncultured Ignavibacteriaceae bacterium
CTAAATTGTCAAAGAACGCTAACGCTTTGTTTTATATAGACTTATTTTGCAGGAACCTTAATGATTCGAAAGAATATTTTCGAAATATAATTAAAGAGGAGAGTGAAATTGACTTCTTCAATGCGCTTGTTGAATATTATGAAAGATCCAATAACAAATTAAAAGAGTATGATTGGTGGTATTTTTCAAAGTTAGTTGAAAAAGTTGATGAGATAAAAATCCCTTACTTTAATAAAGAAGAAGGCCGGTTTGCAGATTTTTTCCCAGACTTTATTTTCTGGCTTAAACAGGGTGAAAAATATTTCATAAAATTTGTTGATCCAAAAGGTGTGGTAACTCCAAACTTAACATTATACAAAGCAGTAGGATTTCAGAAAATATTTAATAAGAAAGTTTATGTATTTAACGAAAAAAAATTAATCGTGGAACTTGTCTTATATAATAGTAAAGGTGTAGTCCCTTTTACCGAGTTAAAGGATTATTACAAAATGAACATTGAGGATATTTTTTAAACACTGTTCGTAAGAATTGATTCAATTAATAAAAACTTAAGGGTTTTTAAAATGAAAAAGTTTCTATCAATTTTATTGATATTCTTTTTAGTCTATTCTAATTGCCTTTCACAAATCAATTACCCCGCAACCAAAAAAGTCGAGCAAACGGACAATTATTTCGGTACGATTGTCGAAGATCCATACCGCTGGCTCGAAGATGATAATTCGGAGGAGACGAAAGTCTGGGTCGAAGCTCAAAACAAAATCACTTTCGACTATCTTAAGAAAAATCCCTTCCGGGATAAGATTAAAGAAAGATTGACCAAAATCTGGAATTACCCAAAATATTCTTCACCTTTCAAAGAAGGAGATAAATATTATTTCTACAAAAATGACGGACTGCAAAATCAAAGTGTTCTTTATGTGCAGGATGATTTGAATTCCGAACCGAAGATATTTCTCGATCCAAATAAATTCTCTGAAGATGGGACTGTTGCATTATCACAGTTAAGTTTTTCAAACGATGCAAAATATGTTGTGTACGGCACGGCTTCAGGCGGATCTGATTGGAATGAACTTTTTGTTATGGAAACTGCGTCGCAGAAAAAATTATCCGATCATATCAAATGGGTTAAATTCTCTGGTGCATCATGGTACAAAGATGGTTTCTTCTACAGCCGTTATTACGAACCTGCAAAAGGTGAAGAACTGACCAAGAAAAATGAATATCACAAAGTCTATTATCATAAAGTTGGTACAGAGCAAAGCAGCGACGTCCTCGTGTATGAAGATAAAGATAAACCTAAAAGAAATTTTTATACATCAGTAACAGAGGATGAACGATTTTTGATCCTATATATGTCAGAAGGTGCTTCGGGGAATAATGCATTCATGGTCAAAGATCTTTCAAAGGAAGGAAGTGAATTCATTCCGGTTGTAACAGATTTTGTTTACAGATACAGTGTTATCGATAACATTGGCGATAAGCTTTTGATTTTAACTAATCACAAATCACCACGGAAGAAAATCATTTTAGCCGACCCAAATAATTTTTCTGAAAAAAATTGGATCGAAATCATTCCAGAGCAAAAAGAAGTTCTTCAATGGGGAACGATCATCGGCGGAAAATTAATCGTTTCATATTTGAAAGATGTAAGCAGCAGTGCGTATGTTTACAGCTTAAACGGGAAATTCGAGTACGAAATTACACTTCCTACATTAGGGACGATTGGCGGATTCAGCGGAAAGAAAGATGAGCCGACGGCATTTTACATATTTACTTCATTTACTTTCCCCACGGCAATCTATCATTTCGATGTGATTTCACGGAAGTCAACTTTGTTTCGCACATCAGAAATTGATTTTGATTTTACCAATTACGAGACAACCCAAGTTTTTTATCCGAGTAAAGACGGTACAAAAATTCCAATGTTCATTGTTCACAAAAAAGGATTAAAGCTAGACGGTACTAATCCAACTCTTCTGTATGCTTATGGTGGATTCAATGCAAGCATGCTTCCATCATTCAGCGTTTCGAGATTGATCTTTTTAGAAAATGGCGGAGTGTATGCGATGGCAAATCTTCGCGGCGGAGGAGAATACGGCGAAGAATGGCACGAAGCAGGAATGCTGCTGAACAAACAAAATGTCTTCGATGATTTTATTGCTGCGGCTGAATTTCTTATAAGCGAAAAATATACGTCATCAAAGAAGCTTGCAATCTCCGGAGTTTCAAATGGAGGGCTTTTAATTGGTGCGGTAATGAATCAAAGACCGGAATTATTTAAAGTCGCACTTCCTGCAGTAGGAGTGATGGATATGCTTCGTTATCATAAGTTTACAATCGGATGGGCATGGGCGGCTGAGTATGGTTCAAGCGATGATTCGGTACATTTTAAAAATCTTTTTTCATATTCACCGCTTCATAATATTAGCGGCGAATTAAATTATCCTGCAACGTTAGTAACGACCGCCGATCATGATGATCGTGTAGTTCCCGCACATTCGTTCAAATATATTTCTGCACTGCAGGAAAAATACAAAGGAGAAAATCCTGTACTGATTCGAATTGAAACTCGAGCAGGACACGGCGCCGGGAAACCGACCACGAAACAGATTGAAGAGCAGGCTGATATTTGGTCATTTGTTTTTTATAATTTGAATGTTGACTACTTATTTAAATAAATTTTATAAATGATTAAGAAGGATGTTAATTAATGCCGCGTGAATCAACCGAGCAAAACATTGTACTTTCTCTCGATGGTCAGAATCCTACTATTTTCCCATACTTACCATATCTGCTTCAGGATTTTTGGGAACTTGGTGGATTGCCTGAATCGATCATAAATTTAATCAAGAAAAACTCTATCCAAACTAAATTCCCAAAGTTGAAAGTGTTAGACTTGGGCTGCGGAAAAGGTGCCGTCGCAATTCATATTGCTAAAGAATTTCGTGCAGAGATTTTAGGAATTGATGCTCTTCCAGATTTTATCGAAGAAGCAAAACGCAGAGCAAATGAATTCCAAGTGGAGAATTTTGTCAGCTTTCAAATTGGTGATATTCGTGAGGCGGTTTCTTCTTGTTTTGATTATCACTTAATTCTTCTCTGCTCGATTGGTCCCGTTCTCGGCGATATTGGCGAAACGTTAAGCAAAGTATCAAACTGTTTAGTCCCGAACGGTTATGTGATCATTGAAGATGGGTTTATACCCGATGAATTTGATTTCGCTCATCCCGCGTATGTAAAAGAAAGTGAGTATTACGAAAAAATATATTCCAGCAATTTCGTTATTGTTGATAAAGAAGAATTCCCGCCAAGTAGAATGAAAGGCGCAAATGATACGATGTTCTCTTTAATAGAAAATCGTGCTGAAGAACTTAAACTCAAATTCCCGGATAAAGTAGATTTATTTGAAGGATATTTAAAAAATCAAAGGGACGAGAATTATTATTTAGAACATAAGATTAAGTGTGTAACGTTTCTATTTCAAAAAAAGGACTAGCTAGTATGAAAATTCCGCTATATCAGGTTGATGCATTTACAAATAAAGTCTTTGGGGGAAATCCGGCAGCAGTCTGTCCGCTTGAGGAATGGCTTGACGATTTTACGATGCAACAAATTGCCGCAGAAAACAATTTATCAGAGACAGCATTTTTTGTTAAGAGAAAAGAAAACCTTTATGATTTAAGATGGTTTACTCCCATGATGGAAGTTGATTTATGCGGACATGCCACGCTTGCAGCGGCTTTTGTGGTTTTCAATTATGTTAATAAACAATTGAACTCGGTTCGGTTTGAATCAAAAAGTGGAGAGTTAATTGTCGAAAGATCAGCCGAACTGCTTACTCTTGATTTTCCAACAAGAGATCCAATTCTATATCAAACATCTTATAATCTAAAAGGAGCACTAGGATTAGAGCCAATTGAAGTTTTAAAATCCCGTGACCTCTTTGTAGTTTATAAAAACGAGTCTCAAATTCGCGCTCTCACGCCAAATTTTGAATTGTTAAAAACATTTGAAGATTTTCTTGGAATCATAGTCACCGCACCAGGAGATGGCTACGACTTCTGTTCAAGATTCTTCGCGCCGAATGCTGGAATTCCCGAAGACCCGGTAACAGGTTCAGCACATTGTTCTCTGATTCCATATTGGTCAAAGAGACTTAATAAAAGGAAACTTCACGCTTTTCAACTTTCGCAAAGAAAGGGAGAATTATTTTGCGAAGATCTCGGCAAGAGAGTAAAAATTTCTGGTAATGCAGTACTTTATCTTGAAGGGGAAATATTAATTTGACAACAGATAATGTTGAATAAAATATTTATGTCACCTTTGTGCTTATAACCATCCAAATGTGTATCTTTAAAACCAAAAATTTTAGTGAATAATGAATAAAAAGTTTGTGATGCCTCAGCTCAATTTTCATCGAATTGTTGAAACATTGATTTTAATGTTGATTTATTTCAGCATTTCAATCGCACAGCAAAACACAACTATTGCAGGCGTTGTTACTGAAGTTATTTCAGGACAGGCGGTAATAGGAGCAAACGTAATTCTTTATGAAGATTCAGTTTTTACCAAACCGCCATTTCGAGGAGCGGCAACGAATCGATTCGGATTTTATTCTCTCCCAAATGTTCCATCGGGAGAATATTTTCTTGTTGCAAGGAGTCTTGGTTATAAAAGTGCAATTAGAAAAATAAAAGTTGCCAGCGAAAATTCAATTAGAATTAACTTCGAAATTGCAGAAGAGGAAGTCGTTCTTGCCGAAGTTGTTGTTCGTGATAAACGTGGTTCTGAAATCGCACCACCTATCAGTTCAATTGATGTTTCTCCCGAACTTCTCAGAACTCTTCCAACATTAACTGGCGAAGTTGATCTTTTTAGAACACTTCAACTTTTGCCCGGTATAAAAGTCGCGACAGAAATTTCAACCGGACTTTATGTCCGTGGAGGTTCACCTGATCAAACTCTAACTCTTCTTGACGGAGTTATAGTATATAATCCGGCTCACATGGGGAATTTTGCAAGCACGTTTAACACAGAAGCTATCAATGATATTCGGTTGATCAAAGGTGCGTTCCCCGCACAATACGGCGGAAGACTATCAAGTGTTCTCGATGTAAAACTCCGCGAAGGAACAAAGGAACAATTCACCGGAAAAATGGGTGTCGGATTGATTAACTCAAATCTTTTTGTTGAAGGTCCTTTGACCGACAACTCAACATTTATGTTATCTGGCAGAAGAATGTATTACGATATTTTTCAGGGGGCACTATACAAAGGAAGCATTCTACCCCGCTACAATTTCTATGATGTGAATGGAAAAATTTCTTTCAAACTGAATGAATCGCACTGGCTTTCTGTAAGTGGTTTAATGGGAAAGGACAGGTTGTATAATTCTCCCAATGCAAAAGATATTGGATATGATATCAATTGGGGAAATACGACCATGAGTTTGAATTGGACTCAAATCTCTAATCCAACTTTATTCTCGAACACATCCTTAAGTTACACGAACTATGATTTTGATGTCTTGCTTGAAGATAAATCGGGAAGAGCATCAGCCGCTGATTTTTTTGCATCGACAAAGCTTCAAGACTTTTTGTTTAAACGCGAGACGGAATTTTTCCCGATTGAGGAACATACAATAAGAATTGGAACTGAAATAACTTTGCATAGATTCAGGCTCGTTTCAAGCGATTTTTTCCTGAGCGAAATTGAACGCGGCGGCTCAGGAAATGACCAGCTGTCGCTCGAAGCAGTTGCATACGCCTCCGATGAATGGAAGATCATTCCGGAGCTTTCAACTAACATTGGAGCACGATTATATTATTTTAAAGAACGAAAACAACTTTCTGTTGAACCAAGGATTTCTCTAACTATTGCAATTTTGGACAATCTATTTTTCAAAGGGGCATATGCACGGGCGCATCAATTCCTGCATCTGCTCGTTCGAAATGATGTCTCGCTTCCAACCGATATCTGGTATCCTTCAAATGAGAGAATTGAACCTGCTCGGTCTGATCAGTTTGTCGGCGGGATTGAATCCTATTTATTCAATGAAGTATATCTTTTCTCGGTCGAAGGATATTATAAGAACATGCATAATATTTTGGAATATTCTTCTGCGGCTACATTTTCAATTGATACAGATGTTGAAGACCAGCTGATCGTAGGAAAAGGCGAAGCTTACGGTGTGGAAATCTTCCTTCAAAAGCGAGCAGGTGAGTTAAATGGATGGATAGGTTATACTATCTCATGGACGAGAAGACTGTTTGATGAGCTAAATCGCGGACAAATATATTATCCGCGTTATGACCGCCGTCATGATGTTTCAATCGTTCTCTCTTACAGTTTATTTACTCATTGGAATATCAGTGCAACCTGGACTTATGGAACGGGACAGGCTTACACATTGCCGACAGGTCAATATTTCTTCAATGAAATTGGAGGAACGAACAATCAAAACATACGATTTAATTATCTTCAGCGAAATGCTTTTCGTCTGCCGGCATACCATAAACTGGATTTAAGCATATCATACAAATTTAGATGGCTGAGCAGCTCAATGAATGCTACGTTTGGTTTATTCAATGTTTATAATAGAAAAAATCCTTTTGCTCAGTATATCACATTTGAGACGAATGAAGCCGGAGATAAAATTCCGAAATTGAAACAACTTACATTGTTCCCATTTATGCCGACTCTCTCAATTAACTTTACTTTTTAGGTGAAATGATGAGACTAATTAAATTATCAATTCTGCTTTTTACGATAATTATCTTTGGCTGTGAAAAGATTGATGTGATCGAAACGAATCTGCCGTATGAGGAAAAGATTGTTGTTCAAGGTCTTCTCGAAGGATTTCAAGTTTTTCAGGGAGTAACATTCACAAAGACTCTTCCGCTTGATGAAACATTCACAATCGAAAAGGCAGAGCTTAAAGATGTGGTTTGCTATTTAAAAGACGGTGTTCGAGTAATACCTCTGAAGTATAATTCAAAAGGTGTATATAAACCTCTTGTTAATTTGCAGATCGAGGGGAATAAAGAATATGAACTCTTCGGTAAGTGGAAAGACAAAAATGTTTACGCGAAGACTTATGTTCCGGCCAACCCTAGCGTAGCAAATGTTTTTTTGATGGATAATGGGACAACTGCCTACATTAAAGCAGAGGTGTTTAATAAACCCGGCCAAGTCTATGGATCCACGTGGGCTGCTTATGATAACAATATTCTCATTAAAGAAGCTGAGGAAATGTACACTCTTACAAAAGAGAGTAAGACAGAAAACGAGAAGCTCCAACTCCGAACAATCACAATTCCAAGAGATATTATAAACACCTTCAAAGGGAAACTTTATATTAGAGTCTACTCGTTTGATGAAGAGTTTCGTGATTATTTCAAAACTAAAAAGTTCAATCAGCCCATTGAAGATTCTTTCACCCAGGCCGGTGGAAACATTGAGTGGAACGTTTACGGCGACGGCATTGGTATGTTTCTGGGAATTGGAAGATCGCTTGTATCAGTAAAATAAATGTTACTTATGAAAATGAATTACACAATGAAATATAAAATTCTTACATCTGCTTTTATCTTATTTATAGTATTTAGCAGTGGTTGTTTTAAAGATAATCCACTCGAGACAATCTCCGATATGGGAGATTCTGAAGAGATGCTCGTCTATTTTGAAACGCATGGTGATTTTATCAACTCAACAAAAGCCCCTGCATTTGTTACAGCAGCAAATGTTTATTCGAATCTGAGTAAATATTACGTCATTGATATCCGTGAGTCTTCTGATTTTACGAAAGGGCATATCGAGGGAGCAAAAAATATTTTGATGAAAGACTTGTGGGCGCATTTGAAGTCAATCGATTCATCGAAATATGAAAGAATAGTTTTAGTAAGTGCAACAGGCCAATCAGCGGCTTATTCTGCATCTCTACTGCGGCTGGGCGGTAATGAAAAAGTTTATTCGATGCAATGGGGAATGTCGGCTTGGCATCTGGATTTTTCTAGCAAATGGTACAATTCAATTAGAAATGCAAAGTTCGTCGGGCGGTTCGATTTCTTCAACACACCTCGTCCCGATTTTTCTTCGATGCCGAATCTCAAGGTCGGAAAAATAAAAACGCTTGATAAGATTGAATCAAGAATTACTGCATTGCTAAACGACGGATTTTCAAAAGCGCTCGTCGATATTGATACTGTGATGATGGATTATGATAAGAAAAAAGAGATCATCGATTATTTTGTTGTTTGTTATGCACCGACTCGACTTTATAACATCAGAGATAATGGACATCCTCCCGGAACCGTAAGATATGAACCGAGATTAGATCTAAAATCAGCGACCTACTTACAAACCCTGCCTGCGAACAAAAAAATCGCTGTTTATGACGATAACGGCGAGATAGCTGCGTATCTTGTTGCATACTTGAGGATGCTGGGTTACGATGCAAAGTCGATTTATCTTGGTGCCATGGGAATGTTCGGAAACGACCAGCTTCTTTCCACAAGAATTATCAGATTGAAAGCATCTGATATAATGAATTATTCTTATGCAACAGGTGGATAGTTTCTCCTGAAAAGTTGGTATTCAAAAAGAACATATTTAAGCTTTCACTTATTCAAATCGAAAAAGATAGTTTTATAATTCCAACGAACAGCAGGTAATAGTTAAATTATACGCTAAATTATCCTCTCTTGCTTTTTACCCAGACTTGGTATAAATTTAACCCAAATTTGTCATTAGGTAACAATTTCTAATGACCGCCATTAGAAAAAACATTAGTTAACTTATTTGAATACAATAAGTTATTCTTATAAAAAATTGGAATTATTTAAAAATTTTTCACACAAAAAACTTACACATTTTGATTAAGATATTTCTCTGTAACAGATTGCATAGTAATAAACTGCTAAAACTCACTCATTTTCTAATGACAAATCTGGGTTTAATCGTCAATCTTTGAGTACACTTAAAGAAAATATTGAAATCGTTAGAGCCAAGATCGATACAGCTTCTAATAAAGCTGGAAGAAAAAGTGAAGGGATAAAGCTAATCGCTGTCTCAAAAACAATCCCGGCAGAAATTATAAATCAAGCAGTCGAGGTTGGAATTTTAGATTTTGGGGAGAACAAGGTTCAGGAATTTTTGAACAAATTCGAAAAAATTGATACAAAGGCAAGAGTTCATATGATTGGACATTTGCAAACCAACAAAGTAAAGTATATTTTCGACAAAGTTTCGTCGATTCAAAGTATCGATAGTCTCAAGCTTGCAAGTGAAATAAATAAACGGGCTGAAGCAAAATCGATTACGGTGAATGGATTAATTCAAATTCACACGGCTAAGGAGGAAACGAAATTCGGCTTGAACGAGATCGAGTTTGAAAATTTTATGAGCAGTATTTCTGATTTCAAGAATATTTTTTTCGATGGATTGATGACCATCGGCACTTTCACTGAAGATCAGAAAGAAATCAGAAGATGCTTTACAATGCTGCGTGAGTTAAGGGATAAATATTTTTCTTTCAAGACGGACAACTGTGAATTAAAAGAACTTTCGATGGGAATGACTTCAGATTATGAAATAGCAATCGAAGAAGGAGCAACGATTCTGAGAATCGGAACGGCGATATTCGGCAGCAGGAGAAAGGCTAATTAATAATTGAAAATTGAGAATTGAAAATTGAAGATTAAAAATTGAGAATTAATAATTGATAATTGAGACATGAGAATTACACCACTGAGCATTAAGCGTCAGGAATTCAAAAGAAACATCCGCGGTTATGATCCCGACGAAGTGAACACCTTTCTCGAAATCATAGCCGACGAGTTCGATCAATTGATCAAGCAGAACGAAGAACTTTCATCTTCGGTAAATCAAATGCAAAAGAAGCTTCAGGATTATCAGCAAATTGAAAAAGGGCTTCAGCAGACTTTGCTCGCCGCACAAGAAACATCTTCACGTTCGATGGAAGCTTCAAAACGGCAGGCTGTTCTTCTCATCAAAGAGGCAGAGATAAAAGCAAAGCAACTAATCGATAAAGCAAAAGCAGATGCCAAAGCAATTCACGATGCAGTACTCGAACTGCGTGAGCAAAAGCAAACGATAATCGTGAGGCTGCGTGCTGTTATTACCGCTCATATGCAAATGATGAATGCGTTGACAAATTCCGGACAAACCGAAATCGCAAATGAAATCAAGAAAGAAAAAATTAACTCAGATATAGAATCGGTTATTGATAGATTAATATGACAGAAATTAGAAAACAAATTAACGACGCACTCACTTTTATCAGAACAAAAATATCAATGATACCATCGATCGGGATTATTCTCGGAACGGGTCTCGGCGGACTGGCTGATGAAATCGAAAAAGAAACTGTAATTGAATACGAAGAAATTCCTCATTTTCCTGTTTCGACCGTTGAATCGCATCACGGTAAATTGATATTCGGAAAGCTTGGCGGTAAAGATGTCGTCGCGATGCAGGGTCGATTTCACTACTACGAAGGTTACACGATGCAGCAGATAACATTTCCGGTTAGAGTGATGTCGAAAAAAGTCGGACTTGGTGTAGATACGCTGTTCATTTCGAATGCAGGCGGAGGGATGAATCCCGTCTTTCAAAAAGGGGATTTGATGATAATGAGCGATCATATAAATCTGCTCGGCGATAATCCTCTCGTCGGCCCAAATGATGATGA
This sequence comes from uncultured Ignavibacteriaceae bacterium, assembly GCA_964571865.1. Taxonomy (GTDB): domain Bacteria; phylum Bacteroidota; class Ignavibacteria; order Ch128b; family Ch128b; genus JAHJVF01. Next base: position 10,712 of record CAZNDS010000078.1, read on the forward strand.
ACTTGGAGTGAGATTTCCAGATATGTCAGAACCATATTCGAAGGAATTGATTGCACTCGCAGAAAAAATTGCCGTTGAAGAAAAAATTAAAGTTCAAAAAGGCGTTTACGTTGCCGTGACGGGTCCAAATCTTGAAACTGCAGCAGAGTATCGATTTTTGCGAATGACCGGAGCCGATGCAGTCGGAATGTCGACAATCCCGGAAAACATCGTAGCAAACCACATGAACATGAGGTGTTTTGGAATGACAATTATTACAGATCTGTGTTTTCCCGAATCGCTTAAGCCTGTGAACGTTGAAGAGATAATTGCAGTCGCAAAAAAAGTTGAACCGAAAATGACTCTCTTATTGAAAAAGTTAATTGAAAGAATTTAAAATGAAGTATCCGTTTTATTATTGGATTGCTGTTTTATTCTATCTGTGTCTGCTTTCGTTGTCGAACTTTGCGCTGACCGAGCTGCTTTCATTTTACCCGATGGGATTTGGAACGTGGTTCCTTCTGTTCCTGTTTGCATTTTCTTTTGGAATGCTTATCTGCTATTTATTTGGAATGAAAGTTTCACTATGGGTGATCGGGATTTCATGGTTCGCAATTTCATTCTTTTCATTCATAATCGTTGCAGTTAAACCGACTGTATTTTATCTGAATTCTTTCAGCGGATCGACTGTTCTTACACAAATTATGAAAATCGCACTCACTACGATATTTGCATTGTTCGGAGCTGTGGCATATTATTCATACCGTCTAAGCAAGGACATCCTTAAAGCAAACGAGAAAATACGGTTTTATGAAAAGAATATTATCGACGCAAAGCAGGAAGCCGAACTATTAAAACGTGAAGCAATGGTCAACGCAAACGAAATGGTTTTTGATGCTAAGAAAAAAGTACAGGAATTGGAAAAAATTAAACGCGAGCTTGAAGTTAAAATTCGTGAGTTCCTCCAAACCGAATTAGCCGTCCTTGAAAAGCATGAAGAGGGATTAAAAGAATAGATTTCTTGTAAGACCAAAAAAGATTCTATCCGTCAGCCGACGGATAGAATCTTTTAGAACGGGTTTTTTATG
>CAZNDS010000079.1:0-11701 GCA_964571865.1 uncultured Ignavibacteriaceae bacterium
CGAACAAGCTGGCTTGAGAGATAAATCGGACAACCTTGAGGGTTGAGGAAACAGTTGACGTTTTGATAACCCTCAAGGTTGAAAGAAAAGAACTTATAGAAAACAATCATGGAAAAACAAAAGCAATACTTTAAAGATACTTACCATCACCTCTATAATCGTGGAGTGAATGGTCAAAATATATTTCTTGATGAGGAAGATTTTGGTTACTTTTTAAGAAAAGCCAAAAAAATCAAAGAGAAATATTTTATTAGTGTAATTTGTTATTGCTTAATGCCCAATCATTTTCATTTTTTTGTAAAACAAGTAAAGGATTTTCCAACTGTTGGAAATTTTATTAGCGATTTAACGAATGCACATACTAAATTCTTTAATAAGAAACTCAAAAGAGTCGGAGTATTATATCAAGGTCCAACGAAGTCAAAATCTATTTCAAATGAAGAATATTTTTTGTGGTTATGTAAATATATTTTAAACAATCCTGTTCGAGCCAAATTAGTAAAAGATCCAATGGAGTGGAAATATTCTTCGGCGGGAGAGTATTTTGAAACAAGTAATGATATTTTTTCTTATGATTAGAAGATTTTGAATAGATTTAATTCAATAAAAGATTTTCAAAATTTCATTATGGAAGAAAATAAAAATTTTGACTATGAATATTTTAGAAGATGGAAAGAAGAGCCATGAAATAACCTTGAGGGTTGAGCAATTTGTTTAGATTGAGTAAACCCTCAAGGTTGAAAAGAGTAAAATGTTCAACCTTCAAGGTTTTGCGATATCTCAAAGGAGCGTTCAACCTTGAAGGTTAAAAAAAGTTATGAAAACAAAAGCCCCGAGAAATAAAACGCTTACAATATCCAAAAAGGAAGCCGAAAGGTATACAAAAAACCTCATCCAGATTTCAAACAAAATTTCAGCAGATGATATTGAAAATAAAATTATCAATCAGGATTTATTTGAAGTTCTGGACTTGCTTCCAGAAAATTTTGTTGACCTTCTCTTTATTGATCCACCATATAATCTAAATAAAAAATTTAACGATCAAAGTTTCAGCGAACTTTCTATTGTTGAATATCAATCCTGGTTCGACTCTTGGTTTTCAAAATTAATCAGGACGTTGAAACCAACCGCATCAGTTTATATTTGCGGCGATTGGCGTTCATCTTCGGCGATACAAATTGTTGCAGAAAAATATTTGAAAGTCAGAAATAGAATTACATGGGAACGAGAAAAAGGGCGGGGAGCAAAAACTAACTGGAAAAATAATTCCGAAGATATTTGGTTTTGTACGGTTTCTGATAATTATACATTTAACATAGAAGAAGTTAAGCAGAAAAGAAAAGTCATCGCTCCATACACTGATGAAAATGGAAATCCTAAAGATTGGGAACGAAAAGGAGACAAAGGATTTCGTCTGACTTATCCTTCTAATATTTGGACAGATATATCGATTCCATTTTGGTCAATGCCCGAGAATACCGATCACCCTACTCAAAAACCCGAGAAGCTTCTTGCAAAAATAATCCTTGCAAGTTCTAATCCAGCCGATTTTGTCCTCGATCCATTTGCCGGTGTTGGTACAACATGTGTCGTTGCAAAAAAATTAGGGAGAAAATATTCCGGAGTTGAGATTGATTTGAAATATTGTTGCCTGGCGGAAAAACGTCTTGAAATCGCAGAGAATGAAAAGTCAATTCAGGGCTACTTCGATGGAGTGTTTTGGGAAAGAAACACTTTGAATGAACAAAATAGGTCGGCAAAGAAAAAATATCTTGAAGAAACCTCAAGCTTGTTTTCGGATGTTGGTACAAAAGCAAATGAGAAATAAAATGGTTGATTTTACTTCAGCGAAGTAAAATTTGGTTCAGAAAAAGTTACATCAATGAACTTGTTTTAATTGCTGTAAAGCTCCATTTCAACTAGCTCGCAGATTATATGCTCGATGGTTAAATGCCCTTCTTGAATACGCTGAATGTTTTGAGAAGGGACTTTGATTATCAAATCGCAGGCATTAATCATTTTCCCGCCGGTTTCTCCGGTCAATCCGATCACAAAAATATTTTTACTTTTTGCTTTTTCGATCGCCTTTAATATGTTGGGCGAGTTCCCGCTTGTAGAAATTGCAAAAAGAATATCTCCTTCACTTCCCAATCCCTCAACATTTCTCGCAAGCACATTTTCATACCCGATATCATTGCCGCCGGCAGTTAAATTTGACGAATCGGTAGTAAGGGCAATTGCTGGCAAAGCAGGCCGCTGAATGTGAGGACTTAATCTTATCATCAATTCAGTTGCGATATGCTGGCAGTCTGCAGCGCTTCCGCCATTGCCGATGAGTAAAAGCTTATTGCCTCTCTTATACATAACCGTAATTTCCTTAACAGCTTTTACTATTTCGCTTTTGCATTTTCTAAGAATTTCTTTTTTAAGTTCAGAGCTTTCTAATAACGAATCTACAATAAACTTTTGTTTATTCATTCAAACCTCGACTGACTTATTAAGATTTATATGAACAGCATCGGCAAATTCTTTGAGCTGAGAATGATTACTCTCATCATCAAAATGATTTCCAATTACAATTATTTTTCCGCCTGCTTCGACTTTTTTTCGGGCGCTTCTTGGATTACATATTCCTCCGCCAACTATTAATGGTATCGTGCAAAACTTCGAAACAGCAAAAATCATTTCTTCGGGTACGGAATGTTCTGCACCGCTGCCTGCTTCAAGATAGATTAATTTCATTCCAAGGTATTCGGCTGCAAGTGCATGAGCCGCTGCGATTTCGGGTTTATGACGAGGTATCGGTTTGCTTCCGCTCATAAACTCAGCTGTTGTGGTCTTGCCTGATTCGATAAGCATATATCCGGTTGCAATTGGTTCGATTCCAATTCTTCTTATTAATGGTGCGGCGAGTACATGCTTGCCAATTAAATTTTCCGGATTACGTCCGCTTATGATCGATAAAAACAAAATAGCATCTGCATATTTCGAAACTTGCTCAACTCCGCCTGGGAAAATTATGACCGGGAGTCTGGTTAACTTTTTTAACTCTTTAATATAAGAATCAAAGTCACCCGACATCATTAAGCTTCCGCCGACTAAAAATCCGTCCACATCAGAAGCTTCACACGTTTTTATAAATTGCCGAAGATCTTCAACCGGTGATTTATCAGGATCAATTAGTATGAAGAGAAGAGCTCCTTTGGTTTCTATTTCTGATAAAATTTTTTGATAGAGCATAGTGTACCCTTTATACTTTTTCTACAACTACTGCTGTACCGTACGCTAATACTTCTGTCACACCCGACATGACTTCGTTTGCGTCGTATCGAAATCCGATGATTGCATTCGCTCCTTTCTCTTCAGCATGTGAAATCATCAACTCATACGAATCATTTCTGGTTTTTTCGCACAGTTCAGTGAACAGGGTAATATTACCACCAAAAATGGTTTGCAATCCCGCACCGATTGTTCCGAAAATAGAACGTGAGCGAACAATGATTCCTCTCACAACGCCGAGTTTTTTTTTGATCCGATATCCTTCGAGCGAAAAGGGAGTAGTAACTAAATTATGATCCATGTAAAAAACTCCTTATGATATTTTCAACATTTGATAATGCAGATTCTATTTTAGAGCTCTCTTTTCCACCTGCAGTAGCGAGATGAGGTCTGCCGCCGCCGCCTCCGCCGACTAACTTGGCGAGTTCGCCCACAATTTTTCCGGCGTTTAACTTTTTTTCTTTGATTAAATCGTCTGTCACAACGCAGACGAAAGTTGCTTTTTCATCAAACTTCGATGCTAAAACACCAACTCCTCCGCCAGCGGCGGATTTAATTTTCTCGCGAAGAATATCACCGAGATTTTTCAATTGTTCAATATCATCAACAGCTACAACTCCTGAAACTATTGAGAAGTCATCAATTTCTTTTTTATTAACAAAGAAAGAATCCAATTTGGAGAAATTCTCAACTAATTTTAATCGTGAAATTTCTTTTTCAAGAATTTTCATTTCATCTATGAGTTGGTTGTATTTATTATTCCATTCGCTGATCGTTTCAAGCTGCGAGTTGATATATCTCTCTACTCCCTCTCCGGTTACAGCTTCAATTCTGCGAATTCCGCTAGAGATGCTCGATTCAGAAATAATTTTCAGCAGTCCGATTTCGGAAGTATTCTTCACATGCGTTCCTCCGCAGAATTCCATTGTGAAATTCCCGAATTGTACAACATTAACTTTATCGCCGTATTTATCGCCGAAGAACATTAAAGCCCCCATTTTCTTAGCTTCTTCAAATGGGATATCACGATGATGCCTCATTTGAAGTGATTCGCGGATCTTCTCGTTTATTAATTGTTCTATTGCTTTAAGATTTTCTTTGGATACTTTCTTAAAATGTGTGAAGTCGAATCTTAATCTATCCGGATCGACAAGCGAGCCGGCTTGTTTTACGTGCGATCCTAAAATCTCTCGGAGGGCTTTGTGCAATAAATGTGTAGCGGAATGATTACGCATAATCGATTTGCGTCGAATTATATCTACCTTAGCATCGACAATATTTCCTTCGAGAGATGTTTTCGGCGCATCGATTTTGTGATATACAACTTCGCCGTCTCTCTGAGTATCAGTTACTTTTATAATTTCATTGTTCAAAATTAAACTTCCGGTATCGCCGACTTGACCGCCCGCTTCTGCATAAAAAGGTGTTTTATCAAGAATGACATATTCATCTGCAGAGGCAACAACAGAAGATTTGGATTCGAATGAATCATAACCTACAAACTCGCTTCCTTCAATGCTTTTATCACCCGAAGAAAACTTTAATATTGACGGAGCTGCACTGAACTTTCCAGCTTCACGCGATCGCTCTCGCTGCTCTTCCATTAGGGCTTCGAATTTATTTTTGTCAACAGAAAACTTAATCTCGCGAGCCATTAATTCGGTTAAATCAAACGGGAATCCGTAAGTGTCGTAAAGTTTAAATGCATCTTCGCCGCTGATTGTAGTTTGTTTTTCTTTTTTCAGTTTTTTTACAATCGAATCGAAAATTTCGAGTCCGCGGTCTAAAGTTTCGCCGAATGATTCTTCTTCGCCTTTGATAATTTCTTCGACCTGCTTTTGATGAGATTTGATTTCCGGAAAAGTTTCTCCCATTGTTTGTACGAGTGTCGGAACAAGCTTATGAAGGATTGGCTCATGCAGATCAAGTTTCCGGGCAAAGCGTGAAGCACGCCTCAAAATTCTTCTTAAAACATATCCGCGTCCTTCATTCGATGGTACTGCACCGTCTGAAATTGCGAAAGTCAATGTACGAATGTGATCGGCAATAACTCTCATTGCAATTTGGTTTTGCGTGCCTTCATATTTCTTTTTTGAAAACTCTTCTACCTTTTTTATGATTGGTGTGAAGATGTCTGTATCGTAATTCGAGTTTTTCCCTTGAAGCACTGCAACGAGCCGTTCGAATCCCATTCCAGTATCAACATGTTTTTCTTTAAGCAGTTCGAGATCTCCATTAGATTTCCGATTGAACTGAATGAAAACCAAATTCCAAATCTCAATACATTCAGGAACGCCTTTATTAACGAAGCTTGCATCGTCTGGATTATCAGAAAGATTAATGTGAATTTCAGAACACGGTCCGCACGGACCAGTTTCGCCCATTTCCCAAAAATTATCTTTTTCGCCGAAGCGAAGAATGTGTTTTGGATTAATGTCGGTCAGTGTTTCCCAGCAGTTAAACGCTTCATCATCAGTTTTATACACTGTAGCGAAAAGTCTTTCTTTCGGGAGCTTCCAGACTTCCGTTAATAATTCCCAAGCCCATTGAATAGCTTCTTTTTTATAATAATCGCCAAACGACCAGTTTCCCAGCATCTCGAAAAATGTATGATGAAACGTATCAAATCCGACTTCTTCGAGATCGTTATGCTTTCCGGAAACACGGATACATTTTTGAGTATCTGCTGCACGTCTATATTCACGCGTTCCGGTACCAAGAAAAACGTCTTTGAATTGATTCATTCCTGCGTTTGTGAAAAGCAAAGTCGGATCGTCATAAGGGACAACAGGTGCACTCTCAACAATTCGATGATCTTTATTCCTAAAAAAATCAAAAAATTGATTTCTTATTTCATTTGATGTCATAAATTATAAATACTTAAATCTAGCGATTGAATATTAATTTTGGTTCAAATATAAGTTTAACATAAGTTTTATACAATTTAATGGATCCAGCTGCAATTGATGAACTTGGAATAATAGTGTCCAATCGGAAGCGATTGTTAACTTTTCCTACCTTGATTTTATCTATATCCCAAATTAACTTGAAATCAAAAAGTGGTTTTATACTTTTCATAAATGACATTTCTTAATCCCCTTGTACTCCTTGGGCTTCTCGCCGCCTCGATACCGATTATTATTCATCTTCTTAATCTAAGGAAGCTGAAAGTGGTCGAGTTCAGCACCCTGCAATTTCTAAAAGAGATGCAGAAGAATAAGATGAGAAAAATCAAGCTGAAGCAGTTGATTCTTTTAGCACTGAGAGTTGCCTCGATCATATTTTTGGTTTTAGCTTTTTCAAGACCTGCAATAAAAAGCGTTTCATTGGCTGGATTCGGTTCGCAGGTTAAATCCACAGTGGTGATTCTCTTGGATAACACTCTGAGCATGTCTCTTTCCGATAAAAGAGGTGAATACATTCAGCAGGCAAAAAGAGCAGCGAAAGAAATTTTAAATCTTACTGAAGAAGGGGATGAAATATACTTTTTGAAATTTTCCGAGATACGCTCTGCAAATGAAGAATATTTTCCAGTTTCAATCAGTCTCGCAGAAAAACTGATTGACGAAACAGAGGTTTCGTACATCTCCAATGATTATGAAACTCCATTAATAGCAGCTTCAAAGATCATCGAAGCTTCAAAAAACTTATCTAAAGAAATATTTTTGATCAGTGATCTTCAGAAAAGTAATTTGAAGGAAAATCCGGTCGTGCTTTCGAATGTTCTCGATAGCGGGTCAAAAATCTATTTTGTTAATATTGGAACGAACAAACAGATAAATTATTCTGTTGATTCGATTGGAACGAATGATAAAATTTTTGAAATGAATAGAGCAGTGAATTTCTCAGCCGCTGTTAGTAATCATAGTCAATCGAGTGTAAATGATCTAAGTACAAGCATATATTTTGGCAAATCGAAAGTCGCACAAAAAGGAATTGATGTACCATCACGAGAAACAAGAATTTCTGAATTCAGCGGGAGATCAGAGAAATCAGGCTTCGTTGATGTTCGAATGGAAATTGAAGACGACGATCTGCTTCAGGACAATGTTCGCTTTACAAGCTTTTACATTCCGGAAAAAATAAAGGTACTTCTTGTTTCAGATAATCCTTCAGAATCGATTTTTTTGAAACTTGCTCTTGAACAAACAATAGAAGACGCATCGGCGCCCCTGGTGGAAATTACTCAGGTTGCTTCCAGTCTAATGAACTCACATAATTTAGAAAAATTTAACTCCGTAATTATTTATGGTATAAATGGTTTACAGGATGTTTCAAAGCTAAAGGGATATATTGTAAACGGAGGAAGACTAATTATCTTTCCAAGCTTGAACGCTAATTCAATTTCGTTTAATCGATTCAGTGCAGAGTTTGATTTCTCAGATATGATTGGAACTTCCGGCACGCTAAATAATAAAGACTCTTATATGAAGTTCGGTTCAATCGATTATGCCCATCCTCTTATGCAGAATATCTTTCAAAAGTCAGGCTCAGCCAATGTGGAATCTCCCAAGATATTTTTTTCTTTCAATTATAAAGCTGGCTTGAAAGATAAATCAGTAATTGATCTTCAAAACGGATATTCTTTCCTGATTGAACATGATTATCAATTGGGCAAGATTTTTCTTTTTACTTCCTCGTTGAGTCCATTATGGAGTGATTTCGCCGTTAAAGGAATTTTTGTACCGCTTATCAATAGACTTGTACAATATTCAGCTTCAACCGAAAGTATGAATGAATCCTTTCATGTCGGAAAAAGTTTTTCGATAAGTTTCAATCGAAGGGTCGGCAGGCAGATCAAACTGTTGTATCCAGACGGGAGAGAAAAAATAGTTGAAGCGAGTGCAAGAGGAAATAGTACATTGATTGAGTTCGAGCCGCTTGATATTCCTGGGAATTATTTTTTGTACGATGGGGAAAATATTTTGAGAATAATCTCGCTGAATATTGATACAAATGAATCCAATTTTGAAAAAGCAACCGAGAGCGAACTGATTGATTTCATTAAAAAAATGGCGCCGGAAGTGAACACAAAAATTTTTAATACCTCGGACAATATTACGGCTTCAATAACTCAAGAAAGATTTGGTACGGAACTTTGGAAATTGTTTTTAATATTGGCTTTGCTGTGTCTTGCTGCTGAAATGATAATTGCGAGGAATGCAAAGAGCGAAATAATAGTTGAAAGTGAATAATGTAAAATGGAAGATGTAAGATGGGTGATGGAAAATGGAAGATGGAAAATGGAAAATGTAAAATGGAAGGGGAAGAATGTGTCGGGTGTATTTTATGATCAAGATTTCTGCCGAGGGATTAGAGATTGCTTGAGATTAAATCAAATCAATTAGAAAAAGTTGTTCTTGTTGGCGCTATTTTGCCCGGAACGTCCCGCGAAACTGTTCACGAGCATCTCGATGAACTGCACTTACTCTGTACAACTGCAGGTGCAGAGATTGAGCAAATTTTTATTCAGGATGTCGGAAGACCGAATCCGGCATATTTAATCGGAAAAGGGAAAGCAGAAGAAATTGCCCTCTACGCACAGGAAAATAAAATAAGCGCAATCATTTTTGATGATGAGTTGAGCGCGGTGCAAGTTCGAAACATGGAGAATCTCGCTAAATGCAAAGTGCTTGACCGCAGTGCAGTTATATTGGATATATTCGCATCGCACGCAAAAACACGAGAAGCAAAAACCCAAGTCGAGTTAGCTCAATACGAATATTTTCTTTCGCGTTTGACAAGGCAATGGACACACTTATCGAAACAGTACGGCGGAATAGGAACGAAAGGTCCGGGCGAAACACAGATTGAAACCGATAGAAGAATTATCAAAACGAAAATCTCATCGTTGAAACAAAAACTTCTGGAAATAGATGTTCAGCGCGAGACACAAAGAAAGCAGCGTGCTGATATTTTCAAAGTGGTTTTGGTTGGATATACTAATGTCGGTAAATCTACTCTGCTTAATTTTTTATCAGATGCTGATGTTTTAGTAGAAGACAAGCTCTTTGCGACTCTCGATTCGACCACAAGGACGGTTCGTACAAAATCCGGTTCGGCATTCTTGCTTTCCGATACGGTTGGATTCATTCGAAAGCTTCCGCATAATTTAATCGCATCATTTAGAAGCACGCTGAGAGAAATCGTTGACGCCGATCTAATTTTACACGTGGTTGATTCAAGTCATCATAACTTTCAGGAACAGATAAACGTTGTCAATGAAACTCTCGAAGAAATCAAAGCTGATACAAACAAAGTTCAGATTGTGTTTAACAAAATCGATTTAATGGATGATACAACTCAAATAAATAAGCTAAACAATTTATATCCTGGTTGTGTTTTCGTCTCTGCAGAAAGAGGAGTGAACATAAGCCAGCTTTTTGAAAAAATCGAAGGTACGATGAATAGTAATGTAGTTAAAGGAGACGTTGAGATAGATTTTTCGCAGTCGAAAGTTCTTTCGTTGATTCACGATTTAAGCGAAAACGTTGAAACAAAATATCTTGAAGACAGGATAGCCGTCTCGTTCAAAGCGAAACAAGCAAACTATAAAAAGATTTTAAAGTTAATTTCAAAGGTTTGATAGGGATCAAATCTTTCAAATAGTATTTGTAATTAAATTTTTTTTGGAGAAAGAATGTCAATTATTTTAACAGGTTCGGGTCTAACAGTTGAAAAACTTGTAAGCATTGCAAGACAGGGTGAAAAAGTTGAGCTTCACAGCGATGCATTAAATAGAATAAAAATCTGCCGTGAAATGCTGGAGGAAAAAATCAAAGCACGGGAAATAATGTACGGCATTAATACCGGTATAGGTGAATTTTCTGAAATTGTTTTGAATGATGAACAGGTTAAAGATTTTCAGAAATATCTGATTTATAATCATGCAGCAGGGATTGGCGATCCGGCTCCGATCGAATACGTTCGCGGTGCAATCGCCGGAAGAATTAATGTTCATGCAAAAGGGCATTCAGGATGCAGTCCGGATATCACACTCACTCTTATCGAAATGCTGAATAAGGGTGTAACGCCAGTTGTTTGCCAAAAAGGTTCGGTCGGTGCATGCGGCGATCTTGCGCCAATGTCTCAAATTGCATTGTTAATGATGGGCGAAGGTGAAGCATTTTACAAGGGTGAAAGACTCTCAGGTGAAGCAGCGTTTGAAAAAGCGGGAATAAAAATTCCGGGACTTCAAGCTCGCGATGGACTTGCAGTTATCAATGGTTCAAATCTTTTAACCGCTATGAGTGCAATTCATTTGTATGATATCAATCGCTGGCTGAAACAAGCCGAGATTGCCGCAGCGATGTCACTCGAATCTTTAATGGCAAATTTGAAACCTTACGATGTCAGGCTTCATCAGCTTAGAGGATTTTCGGGTGCAGTGAGAAGTGCAAATGCAATTATGAAATGCATCAATGGAAGCGATCTTCAAACCGGAAAAATAAAAACAAAAGTCCAGGATGCTTACTCGATGCGTTCAACTCCGCAAGTGATCGGAGCTGCTCACGATGCAGTCCGCTGGGCAAGAGAACAAGTCGAAACAGAATTGAATGGCGTTGGAGATAATCCTATCTTTTTGCCTGAGCATAAATTGACTTTAACTGGAGCGAACTTTCAGGGAACGCCGGTTTCACTTCCGATGGATTCGGTTGGAACGGCAGTTACTATGGTAAGCGTACTTTCAGAAAGAAGGTTGAATCGTTTGCTGAATCCTGCATTAAGTGTTGGCTTGCCTGAGTTTCTCACAAAAGGTGCAGGAATGTTTTCAGGTTTGATGCTGAGTCAGTACACTGCCGATAGCTTAATTGTTGAACAAAGAATTTTGTCAGCACCTGCATCGATTCAATCGATTCCGGCTGCTGCGGATCAAGAAGATTTTGTTTCGATGGGAATGAATACGGCTATTAAGAACGGACAAATTCTAGATAATGCCTACGGAGTTTTGGGGATTGAATTTATGGCAGCAGCACAAGCGCTCGATTTCCGTGAATTTAAACACGGCAATGGAGTAGAAGCCGCCCACAAAGTCATACGCAAACATCTTGAGCATTTAGATATTGATCGCCCGCTCTATCCCGATCATACTAAGATGAAAGAAGTAGTTAAGTCCTGCGAAATTCTTGAAGAAGTTGAGAAGTTTGTTGGGAGTTTAGAGTAAACGATTACCGAAAAAAAACCGATGAGTCAACCGACTCATCGGGTTTTTGAGACCAGTTCGATTGTGAAAAACCCAACTTCTCTGAAAGACAAAAAAACCGACTTTTTGAGCTGCAATTGAATTAGAAAAGTCGGGTTTTTGAGAATATTATCCTATAAGCGGAAAAGATTTTATCTTTCCAAAATTTTATAGCTTAGTGAAAAGATAGAATCTTTTAGAACGGGTTTTTTATGCATTACTTCACAACTAACATTTTCT
>CAZNDS010000080.1:0-11632 GCA_964571865.1 uncultured Ignavibacteriaceae bacterium
TAAGATTACTTTCCAGAGGGAAAAACTCTCTTCAATCTTTAACGCTTCTTCAGGAAATAAAAGCAGATTTGACTTACTTTGAATTGTGTCATGCATAGTTAAAGTATCATGAAAAACCAAAGTGTCATGAATTGTCGTTAAAGTTGTATCGTGAATTAAGATAGTCTCACGAAGTGCAATGTGTTTTTTAGGTGTATCAATTAATCCTTTAGCGGCGATGGTTGTTTTGATTCTTTGTAAAGGTAATGTATCAGACGCAGTTTGCGCATTAAGATTCGGCAGCATTAAAATAATCAGCAAGATTATTTTGAAAATGTTATTCAAATATATTCAGCCTTCTTAATTCAATTTCGAGCGGTTTATAAATTGCATGATTGATAAAAAACACCTTTTCCTGATACTGATTGACTTCGTATTGAACTAAATTTGTTGTGGACAAAAAATTCAAAACTGCAAGAGAGTCGTCAAAACTTAAATTGAATATTTTCTGATGCTCAGGAATTTTCAGATTGCCGTGACGAACAAGACTCGCTAACGTTAAGAGTTTCTTAACCTCGTAAAATTGCAAAAATGAAAAATCTATCTTTTTTAAAGGATTTAGCTGGATAGTGTTTCCTCTTATTGAGCTGATCGATCTCAACCAATAGAATATTGCTGAAGTAATATTTCCCTCGCAAGCTTTTGAGAGATCATTGAAGAATTCATCTTCAAGAATACTTTTTTTCTCCTCCGCTCCAAATGCATGTTTGAATTGTCGTTTAAGCTTTGTGGTCTCGCTTGGAAGGTATTCCAAATCAAAGCCGGAAGTTTGATGACGTGAAAGTAATGCATCTTTTAATTCATCTTTTGAAAGATTCTCCGTTTTTATCTGAAACGGGAAGTAATTACTAATTATTAAAAAGTTATTCAGAAGCTGCCATGCATGTGAAGTAATAGATACAATCCAAAATATTTTATGACTCGTTTCAGAAATAAGAAGTAAAAGTTTTTTTATTGCATCGAATCCGCCATAGCGCCGTAAAAAGAGCTTATGAATATCTTCAAGTATCACAGTGTGACTTTGTCCAGGAAGAAGAAGCTCATCTCTTAATTCTTCAAAAGAATGGACGTAATCCAGCTTAAACAGGTCAATAAGATAGTTAAGCAATTCTCGTTCATTATCGATCGAATTTGTAAAATTCAATCGAAAAACACTTTCTCCAGATGGATAATCTTTCAGAAAGTAGTTGATCAGGCTGCTTTTTCCAGTACCTGCATCACCGATAATCGCGACTGAACCCGGAAGAGCATTATAAACTCTTAGAGATGCCCGATTCATTAAATCTTTTTCATCTTCTCTTCCTACAATGAATTCAGTCACCTCCGATGAAGAATAGTCGAAAAGTTTACGGTAGATAAATGGAAGCGTCTCGTATGTTTTTGGATCGATGATTGTTTGATTATAGCAATATATAATTGTGCTTTTATCCTTGAAGTCTTCAAAAACTTTTTGCTTAACTTCTTTAAATATTGGGCGCAATAATTCTTGGTATCGACTGGAAAAATACCTTTTTGCCGAAAGTAATTTTTCGAGCATCTTATCATAAATTTTGAAATAGAACGATTTAATCTTTACAAGTCTTTCCTCATGCTCTATGTATCGTGCGGCGTATGTTGTCGGTTCGTGAGTTACTATATACTTCAACCTGCTGATACTCTTATAGATTTTTTCGGTTAAACCGACTTCGATTTCTCTTTCCAAATTGTCAATTTCTCTATCCCATATCTTAACTTTGTCTTTGATCAATTTAGAGGATTCCAGAATCGTATCGTGCAGAACTTTCTTTAATTCTGAATTCGATTTCGGATTTCTTTCAATTTCATCGACAGCAGCAGTAAAATGATAACTTACAATATTGCTTATGTTTTTTAACTCATAAATTGAGCTTGTAAGATGGCTTGAAATAATTTCGTTGATCTTACTGACTTCACGTGATAAATCTTTTTCAAGGAACGATTTTACAATCGCACGGAAAGGCAGTGTTTTAAGCGGTATGTATTCTGTCTTAGTTTCTTTTATTTCAAAATCTTTTTCGTCAAGAACTTGAATATTTGGATCGCAAGTCTGTGCCAGATTAGAAAAGTTTTCCAGAAGGACTGTGATGATTGTATTAAACTTTTTGCTCTTGTTGATATTCGACAGTTTTGTGATCCCCTTTTCATGAAGCAGCAAAAGTAATTCGTTCCGATAAATGTTTACACTTTCTTTTATTTTCAGAGAGTTCTCAATTTTTATCAGTTCATCGTTAGAAAATTCAGAATTAATTTTTTTGAACAGGCGAAGCAAATCCGAAGTAATTAATCGAAGACTTTCATTTATCGCATCCGAAAATCTGATCATTATATCGTCAATTACCGTATTCACTTTTCCGGCAAGAAGATAAATCTTTGCATCACGTTCGCTGACACCAAGATAACCGAGAAAATAATTCACCCAGAAACGAATCGTCTCCAGTGTACTCTCTTTTGCTTCTAGACTTCTCTTATAAATTTTTGAAAAATCAAATTTCCGATGTGACAGCTCGACTGTGCCGGCTTTGCTCACCGATTCTAAAAAATCGTTGTAAGGATTGGCAAAAGCATACTCCAAGCGAACATTTATATTTTGATTCGACTGCGTGATTTCATCATTGACAATTCGTATTTCTGCTTTCAGCTTTTCGTGAATGTCGTTTAGCTTATCAAGTGCGATTGTTGCTACAGCTTTGATATCTTTATGCTCGGCGATAAGATTCAGAAGTTCTTCAAAATTTAATGTGACATCATCATAAATTTTTTTAACCCGCTGAAGAACTGTCAAACGTTCCATCCCAACGAAGAATGCAATTTTCTCCATCTCGGTGGGAATCTGCCAATCGAAATAATACTTGACTAATTTAATGAATGGAATTTTACGCTTGATAGGAACTTTAACACCCAGAACCTGTTGTGTTTTTTGATTAAATCTTTTTAAGCTCTTACCGATTTTAATTTTTATTGTGTCGTCAGCTTTAGGAATAAACTTATCTTCCTCTTGATTGACAATAATATATTCATCAGCTTCGTCGCAAAATTCCTTCAATTCGTCAAAAAGCCGCTGCAACAGATGCTCGGCGGTAAGAATTTCTTTTTCAATATTTTTTCTCCTGAGACATAAATCGCCAAACCAATCGGCAATATCGCTTTGAACAGTTAAAATATGAATTTTCAGTTCCTTGCCTGATACTTTAGGCTTGGTAAAAGTATCTCTTAATTTCTGATATTCATCAATATATTTTTCAGTTATTTGATAGAAGAATTCGATCGATCCTTCGCTTCGCTTGTTGATAAAATTATTCTGAAATTCTAGGAAGATGTTAACCAGTTTTGACCGAAGGAGTTCAACTTTCTGATTTAGCAATTTATCTTCGAAATTCGGTTTAATAAGCTTTTTGGCAGGCAGCGGCTCAAGCTCCGTAATTTTCTTTCTTATTATCGTTTCGACTTTTAATTCCTTTTCTTCAGCTTTAGAATCCGCAGTTTCTTTTACACGTCGGAGAGCAAACTTAAATGAAACTGGTCCGAATAAAAGGTTTAAGCCAACAATGCCAATAATTATCGGATTGAATACAGCGTTTATCTCCGGCACTTTTTGCAAAATAATTATTGATAGTCCAATCACAACTGCAGACTGTGAAATGAATCCCATCCAAACATTTTGCTGGAGTGGTTTCGGCTCATTGGCAATCTTTGTTCCGAGCTTAGCTGCGATATACATCAAAAGTATTCTCACTGCAAATACGAGAATTGCTATTTGATAAGAGAGATAAAATGCCTCAATATTTAATCCAGCGCCAGCAATCGTAAAGAACACAACATAAATAGGAACAGAAAGTTTTTCGATAGGATCGATGAAATCATGTCCAAATTTCGAAAAGTTTTGAACAAAGAATCCAATAGAGATGAATACAAGTAAGGTATCCAGATGAAGTGCATTAGATATTTCTGTTATAATTAAAATTGACGACAAAATAAACAATACTTTTTCGGCATTAACGTATCTAAAATAAAGCACAAAGAGATAACCAAAAACCGCTCCGGCACCAAGCGAGAGAAACAAATCAAAAATGTTCGTAGAAATCAATGACCATTCAAAACCAACATTTTCAGAAAAATTCAATTTTGCGAGCGAGATACCTAATGCAAGCAAAATTACCATTAAAACATCTTTTAATACTGCCGTACCAAGTACAAAATTTGTCATCCGCCCCTTTGATTGAGTTTCATTTATTACTGCAATTGTTGCTGCGGGTGAAGTACCGAGCATTAATATGGCAAGGAATATTGCAACGGCGAGAATTACAGCAAACGATTGAGATGCAAAAATTGGTACATAAGGTGCAGATAATAAAACGACTGCAAATATCATTGTTGAAATGAAAAGCAGCTTAAAAAGTATGACATACGTCATACCTTTAAAAATTGGTTTCAATTCGGAAATTCGAAGCTCACCACCGGCAGTAAGTGCAATCAAACCAACAGCTAAACCGTTTATTAATCTAATATCATTCACAACGTCAAGAGAAAAGACGCTGAGTAAATCCGTTCCAAAAATAAATTTCGAGTACGGTCCGAAAATAATTCCGGCAATTAAATACCCGCTGATTTTTGGAAGCTTGAATTGATATGCCAGATCACCAAAAGCATATGCAGCAAGAAAAATGAATCCCAAAGCGGCGAGAGTTTTTGGATTGAATAGCTGAACGGTTTCAACTTGAAGATAATCAATAACATTCATGAGGAGGAAGAAACTGACTATTACGATTATTTTTCGAAGAAGCGACACGTCAAGAATCTTTCTTCATTGGTGATATTTCGTTTAGATCGATCAATAAATCTCTTGTCCATTTGATACTTAAAAATTCGTTCACAATCACAGCGGTAATAATCACACTGAAAATCGTAATTGAAAAAACATTTTCATAGACTTGGATAAAATTTAACGCCATTGCTATTGCAATCATTCCCTGACTGTTCAATCCCTTTCCAATTGTCGGGCTGAAAGCGGTTTTGTCATAACTAGCTTGGTAGGCGAACCAGCCATTAAAATTCTTAACATTCATTCTCAATATTAAGTAAAGCCCCAGTCCAGCTCCCCAGATGAACCAGTCATTAACACTTAAAATCGAGCCGGCATAAATCAAGATAATTACATAGAACGGATGTTCGAGTTTTTCAAGTGCTGCTTCGAGCCGTTTATAAACTTTTGAGGTATTCGCAATAAAAATTCCCATTATTAAAGAAATAAAGAGAGTGGAAAAATTCAGATAATATGCTACTCCGCTTGTAAAGATTATTATTCCCATTAGAGCGAGAAAAAGCTTGTTCTCATTCTCTTCCCTTTCGAGGAAAATGAAGAATAATATTCCAATGACAATACCAATCACAATATTAATCACAAACCATTCGGTAATAGTGATATCAAGATTTTTTGGAACACCTTGATGCACAATTGAAAAGAGCATCCCGAATAAAATAATTGAGATTATGTTACTTATGCTCGAACTGAATAAAAGCGACTTATAATTTGGTCCTTCTATGTGAAATTTATTTTTAAGTGTTTGCAGCACGGAATATGAATATGTTGAAGCTGTCGTTCCAATAACCAAAGCATTTGCCAATGCTTCATTTAATGTTAGAAGCTCTGCAAAAAAGTATCTAAAAATTCCAAAGAAAATAAAAAAGAGAATGAGGGTGGTAAATATTACATCGGTAAGAGCAAGTCTTATTCTTTCTCTATTTATTTCCGAATAATCCTTAAAGCGTAATTTTAAGCCTGTAGTAAATCCAACTGTGCCAATGATTAATGCAATTACAGGCTTCAACTGAAGCGATGATTGCGGTGAAAGAATAATCGGAAAGTCGATTGCAAAATATGAATTGATCCAAGTGAGAAACGGAGAACCAATGATTATGCCGAGAAAGAGATACTCCAATCCAGTGAAATAGAGAAACTTATCCGCTAACTTTTGATTAATAAAGTGAAAAGAGATGAATCCAAAAATTAGGATCAATATTAGAAGAATAAACGTATTCATCTGCTTAAAATATAGCGTAATAATTGAAAATTGACAACGGAGAAGTTCATGTGAGGAGATGAATAAATTGGTTTTAATTTATTTATTATGAGTTTATGGAACAACTAACGATCCGTCAGCTGACGGACGATTAACGATTGACGATTAACGATTGACGACTAACGCTTGCCCGCCGCAGGCGGGATTAACGATTTATGATGGAAATTTTCCTAACGGCTTCCATAAGCTTTTTCCAAATACATTTTCGCAAGATCGTGGGAATTATTCCAATCTTTTATTGAGAGGCAATATTTATAAGTTTCGACTGCTTTTTCTCTATTTTTTGACTGATCGTAAGCCAAGCCCAAGTTCAAAGCAGCAGAAGTTTGAAAGCCGGATTCATCACCTTTCTTATCTATTAGCTTGCTGATATCAACCGACTCATTCAAAAAGATAATTGCCGAATCATATTTTGAAATATGCCTGTAATAGATTCCCATGTAATACAATGCTTCTCTTCTTGCGTTTAATCCATATCCATCGAATTTCTTCTGACTTTTTAAGTAAACATCTTTAAAAACAATTGAAGCATTTTCGTAGTCACCCAATCTTATGTAAGTACGCCCGTAATATCTTTGGAAGATCGGATTATCAGGATACTTACTGACTAATTTTTCCGCATAATCACGGGCTTCATAAAAATCTTCCTCGAATTGATAATAAAGAGTCAATAAAAAATAGAATGCTTCGGTTGATGCATACTTCGCTTTTTTCGATGCTTCAATCAATTGATTAAGACCAATAGTCTTATCTCCTTTTGGAAAGAAAATCATTAATGGCTTGATATACGGATAGCGGTCTGGAATCACCGATGCAAAATAATTGTAAATCCCCATTCCAAATAAAATATCTTGATTTGTTGAATCAATTGAATAAGCCAATTTCAGCAGCGGTAAAGCTTCGCGTCCGTCATCAGCGGCTTTTATCCAACTTTCACGAACCGCACGAAGTCTTCCGCGGAATCCAATTGCTCCCCCTTTGAAGAAAAGTGCGTTCATGTCCTTGTCATTCTTTTTCAGCATTTGATCACAATGAAAAATAACATCTTCGAGCCGCGCAAAAAATTTTTCATCGTAAGATTCATTATCATAATCCAACGCAATTCTCCACCAATCGACCATTGCCAAAAAAAATCTTCCTGCCGGATGCGAAGGATAATTTGTCATCACTGCTTTGAACACAACTTCAGCAGAATCGAACTTGATATTGTAAATTAAATCAATTCCTTTTCTAACTTTCAATTCAAGCGGCGAGAAATTTTGGGTAAAGGCAGACTTCGAAAAGCCAAGACAAAGTAATAATGCTAAAGTCGATATATGAAGCTTATAATTAATCACAAAGATTACTACGCCTTAAATAATTTCGTGTTTCAAAATGGAAGCCCATCTTATTGGACGGGCTTCTCCATTAATCTCAATACAAAGATCTAATTTTTTGCGACTATCTCTTCACAACTCTCATATTGATAATCGGTTGAACTTTATAATCGAATTCAATCGTTTGATATGCTGACGTTCCCGAACCTGTAGTTTTAATATTTTTCACCCAGACTTTCACATAAATACTATCCTGAGTTTTTAACAAATAGACATTGTCTTTTACTGCAGAGATTTTTGCGAGATTTGGTTCGGTCAAACTTTCAACTAAATCAAAGGCAGTTTGTTTGTTACCCGGGACTTGAGAAAATTTTGTGTCTCGCGCACGCGAATCACCTTGCTTTGGTGAATAAAATGTAAGGACAGTTCCATCCATTCTCATATGCAGATCGATGTTTGTGAAATTTGTCGAAGCAAATGAATACTGAGTTCCGGCTCCAGTTGATGGATCCCAGCCATAACCTGATCTTGCCGGACTAGGATCTTTAAATTCATCAATGATCCCGTTGTTGTTATAATACACCCCAGCAAAAATGATGCTTCCAATTGGGATACTGAGTTTGTTCGCATTATTCACTGCATAAACGTAAGTCTTATATCTTTTTCCGCGGGCAATTGAAGTAATGTCTCTTTTTCTCGATTCTGCTTTAAGAACAAGCGCGGAGTCGAACTTTGAAATATTTTCTCCAAAAGCATTTACTTCATAAGTTACTGCGATATATCCTTTGAAATCGGATTTACTATGGTCTGCGGATTGATTCCAGTTTGCAATTGCAAAACTGCTTCCACCCGCGACTGCATCTACTGTAATTGTCAGATCGGCAGCAGGTGCAACTGTTGTCGGAGTAATCGGTTCTTCGGTTCCCGTTGAACAATCTGAACCAAGGAAACTGAATCCTAAGACAAATACTAAAAGTATCGAAAAAAGTTTTTTGTAGTTGTTCATATTTATCCTTCCTTTAATTTAATTTTTCAAGTAAATAATTTTTAATTGAATTCATGTTTAAGCGGATTTGTTCCATCGAGTCTCTTTCACGGATCGTTACAGTTTGATCTTCGAGGGTTTGTGAATCCACTGTCACACAAAATGGTGTGCCAATCTCATCTTGCCTTCTGTATCTTCTTCCGACGGCACCTTTGTCGTCATAGAATGCTCGAAATGATTTTCTTAAGTCTTCGGTAACATTGGAAGCAATTTCCTGCATACCATCTCGATTGACAAGCGGGAAAACCGCAACTTTCATTGGAGAAAGCTTTGGATGAAATTTTAAGACCGATCTTTTTTCTCCTCTTACTTCTTCCTCATAATATGCATCTATCAAAAATGTCATGAAGCTTCTGCTCGCTCCGGCAGAAGTTTCAATGATGAATGGAATAAATTTTTCTTTAGTAGAGTCATCAAAATATTCCATTGCTTTACCCGAAAACTGTTGATGTTGAGTTAGATCAAAATTTGTTCTATTGTGAATTCCTTCAATCTCACCCCAGCCGAATGGAAATTCATACTCAATATCAACTGCAGCCCGCGCATAATGAGCAAGCTTATCTTGAGGATGGTCAACAAACCTTAGTTTTTCCTTTTTTAATCCAAGTTCAGCGAACCAATTCATTCTGCTTTCTTTCCAAAATTCGTAGTACTTCATATCTTCTTCCGGTATCACAAAGTACTGCATCTCCATTTGTTCAAATTCGCGGGTTCTGAAAAGAAAATTTTTAGTGTTGATCTCGTTTCGAAATGCTTTCCCGATTTGAGCAATTCCAAAAGGTATTTTCTGACGCGATGAATTTGCAACATTCAAGTAATTGACAAAAATTCCCTGGGCTGTTTCCGGACGCAGGTAAACAACCGAAGTTGAATCCTCAACTGAGCCGAGAAAAGTCTTAAACATCAAATTGAAATTTCTTGGTTCGGTAAATTTGCCTTCTGATTGACACTTGCTCGCTTTTCTCCCTTTGTATGCCGGGCTTCCGCACATAGAATCTTCGATCTGATCTGCACGAAACCGGGCTTTACATTCTTTACAATCGACCATAGGATCGGTGAAGTTCGCAACGTGACCGGAAGCTTCCCAAACTTTTGGATGCATAAGAATTGATGCATCCAATCCTTCAATATCCTCACGATACGTCATCGATTTCCACCACTCATTTTTAATATTATTTAGAAGCTCAACACCCATTGGACCGTAATCCCAGCAGCCGTTTAATCCTCCATAAATTTCAGATGATTGAAAAACAAATCCTCTTCGTTTAGCTAATGAAACAATTGTATCTAAGTTTAAGTTCAAAATTATCTCCAAAAAATTGATGAATTATTGGTAAAAATAGTTAATGAGCGTTTTGATAGCAAATGAATGAAATTATAAATTGAACTGATAATTAAATTGCATTAAACTAACCCTAAGCTTATTTTAATATCGAATATGAATACGATTGAAATTGTAATTAAAGAAATTTCAAAAACTCTTCGAGAAACATATGCAGATTTCGAGGGGATTTACTTTTTCGGTTCTCATGCTGATGGCACAGCAAATATATTTTCTGATTATGACATAGTCATCATTTTCAGCCGGCAAGTGGATAGAAAATTTAAAGATGAGATAAGAAAAATTGTCTATGCCGCCGAATTGAAATATGAAATTCTGATTGATTCACATATTTATTCTCATAACGAAATTCTTGAACCAATCACTCCCTTCCGAGAAAATGTCAAAACTCGCGGGATATTCTATGCAAGAGAATAAGGGGAGATTAATCAAGTACCGGCTTGAGCGATGTAAAGAAACAATGAAAGAGGCGAAAACCTCAATTGAGAATGGGAGTTTACATTTAGCTGAGAATCGAATTTATTATTCGATTTTCTATTTAGTTTCTGCTTTAGCTTTGAAGTATAATTTTTCAACTTCGCAACAGAGTCAATTAAAGGGTTGGTTTAATAAAAATTTTATACTTACCAATAAAGTACCGAGAGAATTTGGAGAAATCTATTATAACGCCTATGAGAATAGGCAAGAAAGTGATTATGAAGATTTTATTCAATTTAAACTTGAAGATGTTGAAAAAGATTATGAGAACATGTGTCGTTTTATCGAAACGATTGAAAAATTAATCGATGAAAGATAAAAACAATTTCTAATAGTTTAACCCCCAAGGTTATAAGGGTAAGGATTTAAGACAAGAGTTTAAATTAACAGCTATATCAATAAATTTACTTAACTAATTTTATGAACTTCTTATAAATACTAGCCAAATCAGAAGAATATTCCTTTAATGCCAGGATGTTCTTTTTGATTGTTTCATTATCTCCTCGAACGATTGGTCCGGTTAATCCATCATCAATTCCAAGAAATTCAATATTCGTTAATGTTGATTCAACCAATGGTTTATAGATGTTGGCAACTTTAATCTTTCCGCTTTTAACTATTCGTGATTTTTCAACTTGTCCAAGCATTAAAGCTAAATAATTCGAGATGAGAACAGCAAAGGCATGATATAAAGACTTCTCCTCTTTTTTTATAACGAGTGAATTTACATTAATTTCCGTACAGAATTTTTTTGCAAAATTTATTGCAGCTCTGGAATTGGATTCGATTGCAACGAACGAATTTGATAAATCATATTCAAACTTTTTCGATGCAAAGCTGAATAATGGATGGAATGAAAAAACTTCTACTCCAAGTATTCTTAGCGGCTTAAAAATTTCGGATGTTTCACTTCCCGATGTGTGGCAGATAAACACATTCTTCAGATTTTTTTCCGACTTGCTCAGTTCATTAACAACCGAAAAAATATTCCGATCCTGGACTGAAATGATGATTAAGTTTACTTTTTCAGAAATTTCATCTAATCTGTCCGTAAAAAGTTTCACTTTTACTTTTGCTGCAAGGTGTTTTGCACTTTGCAAGTTGTTATCGATAATTTGTTCAACCTGAATTCTTTTAACATGAAGATGATTCGCAAGTGCAGTTCCGACCTTACCGGCACCAATTATACAAGCTCTATATTTGTTCATTTATCTGGCTGTCTCATTATTTATTAGATTGAATCCAATTCGAGCAGGAATATTAAATTTATTGGGGTGTAAAAAAGAATCATGTTGAACTCATAGTATTAATATCTAAT
>CAZNDS010000081.1:0-2987 GCA_964571865.1 uncultured Ignavibacteriaceae bacterium
ATTGATGAATTATTCGATGAAGGTTTTAATGCGGTCTTTGTTGCAACTGGTGCAGGACTTCCATATTTCATGAATGTTCCTGGTGAGAATTTAATCGGCGTTTACTCGGCTAATGAATTTTTGACAAGAATAAATTTAATGAAAGCTTATCGATTTCCTGAATTTGATTCACCGATGATAGATGTAAAAGGAAAAAATGTTGCAGTCATCGGAGGGGGAAATACTGCAATGGATGCTGTGCGTACTGCAAAGCGTTTGGGTGCAAAAAATGCTTACATAATTTATCGCCGCTCTGAAAATGAAATGCCGGCACGAATTGAAGAGATTAATCACGCAAAAGAAGAGATGATCGAGTTCCGACTGCTCGAGAATCCGGTGGAATTCTTTGGAAATGAGTTTGGGTGGCTGAAGCAGGCAAAGATTCAGAAAATGGAATTAGGCGAGCCCGACGCAAGCGGAAGACGCCGTCCGGTTCCAATAAAAGGTTCTGAATATCTACTTGATATTGATTTAGTCGTAATTGCGGTCGGTAATGGTTCGAATCCACTTATTTCCCAGACGACTCCCGACCTGCAAGTGAATAAATGGGGAAATATTATCGCTGATGAAAGAGGTGCAACTTCGAAAGATGGAGTGTTTGCTGGCGGCGATATTGTCACAGGAGGAGCAACCGTAATTCTTGCAATGGGTGCCGGCCGTAATGCTGCAAAAGCAATCGATGAATATTTGAAGAAGAAGTACGAACAGCAGCCTGAAGAGGTAAATTAAGAAGCTTTTCTTACTTTTTAGAAATTTTCTATGTGGGCAAGGCCTTGATTCTATTTAAAGAATCAATTAACAGATGCTGACTGATTCACAACTTTGAAATGTAAAATATCAGATATATATAAGAGCAGGTTATAATCAAAAAGGATATTTATTCAATTCAAAATTTAAATCTGCCTTTTTTATCAAAGTCCGAAGACCTGTATAGTATGCAGCCTGTTGATTAAACAATCTTTAAATGCTGTGAATTATTTTAACAATTTTATTGTTGAGTGGCTTGATCGAGTTTGATTTTAATTAATTCCTTTGGGTAAAAATTTAATTTTTTAATAAAGAAATTTACAACTGTTATGCCGAATAAACTTAATACAATAAATACTAATTCTAATGAAAATGAGATAGAGTTTGGTATTGAAGGATTTTCATACGCCGATTTGTTCAATTACCAAGGGCTGAAAAAACTGAACGAAGATTTTCTGGATAAGTTTAGTAAAAATGATTCCAAACTGTTTAACAAGTTAGCGGAATATCTCAATGGGAAAGTTATGTCCGATGTTGATGAGAGTGAACTCTTAATTGCTTCAAGCAGATTTTTAAGCGATTATATTGGAAAGCTTTTCGGCATTGAAAAAGAATTGGAAGAACTGGTTGAAAAAACTTGCTTAGAAAATTCTATCTTAAAATTTAAAAAGGAATTTGTTCAGAGAAGAGTTCTTAAAAAATATAAACCCAATAGTGTTAAAGCAATCGATAAAGAACAATTGGTCTTGCGGGTTGACAGCATAAAAAAACTCTTTTCCTTTAATCACGATTGGAATGATGAAGAATTGTCAACAGCAATTTTTGTTAACAAGTTTTCCGAACTTGAAAAAGCATATAGGGATAAAATCGAACCGTTTAACGAGCCAAAGGAAATTCCTTCCAATTATAAAGAATTTGTACTAAGGCTCATTGCTGGATTAAGAGATGATGAAATTTTCACTGAGTTATTCAGATGTAAATTTGAAACAGAATCAGAACAATTTGAATTCATAAAATCGATTCTTTCGATAATAGAACAATGGATTTATTGGCTCTATTCTGATCCGGTTAACAAAGAAAAAACAAAGCACTGGGTAAGCTTTAAGTTCCCCCAAAGTCTAGATTATTTCGATTTAGTGGAAGTTGAGCGGCAGAATCCAGACTGGCAGGAAGTAATGATTGGAAAAGAAACAAAGTACAGAAGAAGGGATGGTTTCAAACTCACCGATGAGAGATTCACAAAGCGTGAGGTGCAATCTGAAGTCGATTATTGTGTCCTCTGCCACAAACGAGATAGAGATTTTTGTTCAAAAGGATACGAGGAAAAAGATAAATCGATTCGTACTAATCCGCTCGGAATAAAACTTTCCGGCTGCCCGCTTGAAGAAAAAGTTTCTGAAGCCCATACTCTGAAATCTGAAGGATTATCTCTCGCTGCACTTTCTTTAATTATGATTGATAATCCAATGGTTCCTGGAACCGGACACAGAATTTGCAACGATTGTATGAAATCATGCATCTATCAAAAGCAAGAGCCGGTCAACATCCCACAAATTGAAACAAGAATTCTGACAGACGTACTTGATCTGCCCTACGGATTTGAAATTTATCATCTCTTAACCCGATGGAATCCGCTGAATCGTCAAAGACCAATTGAACTTCCAAATAATGGCAGGAAAGTTTTAGTCGTTGGATTAGGTCCTGCTGGTTATACTTTAGCACATCATCTATCGAATGAAGGTTTTGGTGTTGTTGCAATTGATGGACTGAAATTAGAACCAATGCCAGGAGAATTAATCGGAGATGAAAACACTCCACCTAAGCCATTAAAATATTTTAAGAACATTTATAAAGAGCTTGATGAAAGAGTATTGGCAGGTTTTGGCGGAGTATCAGAATACGGAATTACAGTAAGATGGGATAAAAACTTTTTATCTGTAATTTATCTCTCACTCTTACGCCGCCAGAACATAAAAATGTACGGTGGAATAAGATTTGGCGGGACAATCACTATAGACGATGCATGGGATTATGGATTCGATCACATCGCAGTTGCTACCGGTGCTGGTAAACCTACAATGATAAAAATTAAGAATAACATTTCACGAGGAATTCGAAAGGCAAGCGATTTTTTAATGGCTCTGCAGCTCACAGGTGCGGCAAAAAAATCTTCTATGACAAATCTGCAGGTAAGACTCCCT